>CAZXKD010000047.1:0-16944 GCA_964641215.1 uncultured Gemmatimonadaceae bacterium | reverse complement strand
GACGGCCGCGGCATTCACGTTTGCCCGCGTGCGGGCGTACGCCGCGTCGGCGCGGGCGAGCTCCAGCTCCGTCTTGGCCACGTCGCGAGCCGGGATGTCGCCGTGCGCCAGCCGGACCGAGTCCGCGGCGAGGAGCTGCCGCACAATATCCAGCTGCTCTCCAGCCACTGTTCGAAGCGCGTTCGCCAGGAGCAGGTCGTAGTAGCCGGCCCGAACGGCGAACGAGACCCGCCGGATGACGTCCTGGAGATCCTGGTCGACGGCGGCTTTTCCACGCCCCGCAGCCCGGGTGCGGAAGAGTCGCTCGGGACCGATGTCGACCGGCTCCGCCGCAGCGTATTGGAATGGGTTGCCCGGGACGACCGCGAGGGACGGATTCGGAATGCCGCGCGCGATCTGTTGCTCGCCGTAGGCGGAGTCCACCCCGAAGCGAGCGGTCTGGATCTCGGGGTTCTGCCGGCGCGCGATCGCCAGCAGCTCGTCGAGCGTTGGAGGGGACACCGGAGCCGTCTGCGCGGGCGCCGATGCGACCCGGGCCAGATTCACGGTCGAGACACATGCCGCGACGGCCAGCGATCGCAGACTGCGTCGAAAGGGCGTCACGCCGTCAGCCCTCCAGGACCGCGGCATCCGGAGCGGGCAGTCGATCGCCCGGCCGCGCGATCCAGGTGTACAGCGTGGGCAGCAGGAGCACGCTGATGACCAGGGCGCCACAGAGCCCTCCCACGATCACGATCGCAAAGGGCCGCTGCGAGTCGGACCCGATGTCGTGCGAGAGCGCGGCGGGCAGGAGGCCGAGCGTCGCCACCAGCATCGTCATCATGATCGGTCGGAGCCGCCGGGTGGCGCCCTGGATGACAGCCTGCCGCACCGGGAGGCCGCGGGCACGAAGCTGGTTGATGTATTGCACCAGGATGAGCCCGATTTCGACGGACACACCGAAGAGCGCCAGGAACCCGATCCCCGACGACACGCTCAGGTGCGTGCCGGTGAGCAGCAGCGCCAGGAGGCCGCCGATCGGCGCGATCACGAGATTGACCAGCACCAGCAACGCCCACTTGAAGGAGCCGAACGCCGTGTGCAGCAGCAGCAGGATCACCAGGATCGTGATGGGAATGATCACCGCGAGCCGCTGATCCGCTCGCTTCTGGCTCTCGTACTCCCCGGCCCAGTCCAGGCTATACCCCTGGGGCAGCTGCACGGCGGCGTTGACTCGCCGCACCGCCTCCGTGACCGCGCCGCCCAGGTCCCGACCGCGCACGCTGTACTTGATGGCGATGTAGCGCGAGTTGGCTTCGCGATAGACCATCGATGCGCCGTCTTCCACTCGGATGTCGCACAGCTCGCCCAGGGCCACGCGCTCGCCGGAAGGAGCGAGGATCCGAATGCTGGAGATCTCCTCCATCGTCCGCCGAAACGGCTCCTGATATCGCACGACCAGATCGAACCGCTCTTCGCCCGTCAGCATCTCGCTCACCGCCTTGCCCCCGACCGCGGTCTCGATGGCGTCCTGGACGTCGGCCACGTTGATCCCGAACCGGTCGGCCTTGGCTCTGTCCACGATGAGATTGACGTTGGGCTGTCCCAGGACGCGGAACAGCCCCAAGTCCTCGATGCCGGGCACGCCTCGCATGACCGCCATGATTTCCTCGGCCTTGCGCTCCAGCAGCTTCAGGTCGGTCCCGAAGATCTTCACCGCGAGCTCGCCCTTCACGCCGCTCACCGCCTCTTCCATGTTGTCGGCGATCGGCTGGGAGAACCCCCACCCCACCCCGGGGATGGTCTCGACCGCCCGGTCGAGAGCCGCGATCAGTCGCTCCTTGTCCCGGAACGCGGGGCGCCAGTCGCTCCGTGGCTTGAGGTCGATGAAGTACTCCGTATTGAAAAACCCCGTGGCGTCGGTCCCGTCGTCCGACCGACCGGTCTGGGATACGACCCGGGTGACCTCGGGAAAGCCGGCGAAGATGCGCCGAGCCTGGTTCATGATGCGGATGCTCTCGGTGGGGCCGGTGCTGGGATCGAGCGTTCCCCTTGCCCAGATCGCGCCTTCGTCGAGATGGGGGAGAAACTCCGATCCGATGACCCCGCCGAACGCGAGAAAGAGCGTCAGCGCCACCACGGCGATCCCGCCTCCGGCGACCACGCCGCGATGCCCGATGCTCCACTCGAGGGCGCGCGAATAGTGCCCGAGAAGCCATGCCATCAGGCGCTGCCGTCGCTCGCCCTCCTGTCGCTGGAAGAGCAGGCTCGCCAGAACGGGTGCGAGCAGCACCGAGAAGACCAGGGCCCCGAGCAGCGCGAACACGACGGTCCAGGCCATCGGCCGGAAGAGGCGTCCCTCCACCCGCTGGAGCGTGAAGATCGGGAGATAGGAGGTGATGATGATCACCCGGGCGAAGAACACCGGCCGCTGGACCTCATGCGCGGCCACACGAATCGTCTCGGTGATGTCGCCGGTGGCATCGGGGACATCGGCGAGATGGCGCAGGATGTTCTCCACCATGACCACGGTCCCGTCCACGATCATTCCGAAGTCCAGGGCTCCGAGCGACAGCAGATTGGCGGGCACGTGCTGGAGGTCGAGCAGGATGGACGCGAGGAACAGCGAGAACGGAATGGTGCAGGCCACGATGAAGGCCGACCGCACGTCCCCAAGGAACAGAAAGAGAACGAAGACGACCAGCGCGATCCCCTCGGCGAGGTTCCGGAGCACGGTACGCGTGGTGTAGTGAACCAGGTCGTCCCGGTCGAGGTGGGGAACGATCCGCACCCCCGGCGGCAGGATATGCTCGTTGAGGTGTCGCACCATTGCGTGAATGCCGACGAGCGTGGGCTCCGCGTCGGCACCCTTGCGCATCTGCACGATCCCTTCGACCACGTCGTCGTCATCGAACACGCGCCCGTCCTCGCGGTGGATCGCCTTGCCCAGCCGCCCCAGCCGGATCTTGGGACCCTGGGTGACGACGCCGACGTCGCGCACGCGGACCGGCGTCCCGTTCTGCGCCTTGAGGACGGTGGCCCCGACATCCCGCGTGTCCTGCATCAACCCGACGACCCGCACGTTGTACGCCTGGCCCCCCCGCTCGATGAAGGCCCCTCCGGCATTCACGTTGTTGGCGGCCAATGCCTGCTCGACTTGCCCGATCGACAGCCCGTACGCCACCAGCTTGTCGGGGTCGACCTGCACCTGATACTCGCGGGTGGCGCCGCCGAAGATGGACACGGCGGCGACGTCAGGGACCGACATCAGGTGCTTGAACACCACCCAGTCCTGGAGGCGTTTCAGCTCCATGACGTCGTACGCTGGATTCGTGCTGGTCAGGGTGTAGAAGTAGATCTGTCCGGCGGGGCTGAAATCCGGGCCGACTTGAGCCGTCACACCCGGCGGGAGGTTCACCAGGGTCAGCTTCTCCAGGACCTGCTGCCGATTCTGGAGGTTGTCCGACTCGTCGCCAAAGAGGACCGTGACGAACGACAGCCCCGCGATGGAGATCGAGCGGAGGTGGGTCAGGTGCGCGACGCCGTTCAGCTGCGTCTCGAGGGGAATCGTGACCTGCTGTTCCACTTCCTCCGCGGCGCGGCCGGGCCATTGCGTGATGACCCAGACGTACTTGTCGGCGACGTCGGGGTACGCCTCGATGGGCAGGCGGTGGAACGAGAGGATGCCCCAAAGCAGCAGCACCGCCCCGGCGGTCAGGACCAGCACCCGGTTCCGGAGCGCGAGGTCGATCAGGTGCTCGATCATCACCTACGGGGGGGCAGATGCCCCGGCAAATTGGAGCGCGTTGGCCACGACCGTGTCATGCACGCCGATCCCGGACAGCACCTCGGCCAGGCTGTCGTCCACCGGTGGGCCGGTCTTCACTTCGGTTCGCCGAAAGCGGGTGGCGCCCAGCCGCTCGAACACCCAGTCCCGGTCGTGCAAACGCAGCAGCGCCGATGTGGGCAGCACCGACCGCTCGAGGACCCGTCGCGACCGGACCGACGCGGTGACGAACATCCCCGCGCGCAGCAGCCGGCCGGGGTTCGCCAGCTCGATGCGGACCTTGGCCGAGCGCGTGGCGGGGTCCAGGACCCGCGCGATGTCCTCCACCCGACCGCGAAGGTCCTCGTCGGGATAAGCGTCGACGTGCACCTCCGCGAGATCCCCCGCATGCAACCGGGCGAGGGCATCCTCGTACGCGTCGCACAGAACCCAAACGCGTGAGAGGTCGGCGATCGTGAACAGATTGGGGGAGTTGTCGAGGGACCGAACGCCGGTGCCGCCGGCGACGTTCTGCTCCACGATGGTCCCGGTGATCGGTGCGCGCACGTCCAATACCGGGGACGCCTGATCCAGCGCCCCGCCCAACACGCGCACCCGATCCGCGGCGGTCGCGAGATCCACCTCGACCTTGTCCGTGGTGTTGCGGGCAAGCTCGAGATCCTTGAGGGCGATCACGCCATGCGCGTAGAGCGAGTCGGAGCGCTCGAGCTGCTGGCGGGCCAGCGTCGCGTCTGCCCGGAGTTTTCGGTAGTCGGCGAGGGCGGCGGCCAGGTCGGGACTCTCGATTCGCACCAGCACCTGTCCGCGCTTGACGTCGTCGCCGAGCCGGGCCCGGACCTCGACGACGCGCCCGCCTCCCAACGACAGGACGGGTACGCTCCGGTTCACCTCGGGCGCCACGACGCCCGTCAGGTGGAGCTGGTCGGCGACGTCCCGGCGCTCGACCGTAACCAGGGGAAACGCCTCGGGATGCGGCACCTCGATCAGCGTCGAGTCGGTCGCCGCCACGGCCACCGGCGAGCCGGGAGGATCGGGTGCGGGTCCCGAACAGCCGGCGCAGGTGAGCGCCAGGATGAGGGAGACGGCCAGCATCCTGCCGGCTGTCCCGGGGGATCGTTCAGTCAAGGCACACGCTCCGTGAGGACCGTGGTCGTCTGCCGCCGCTCGCCTATCCAGTCATCCCACGTCAGCATGCGACGGGCTTCGCCGGTCGTATCCGGCACGACTCCCACCAGGAAATGGCGACACAACGGCCATCCGCCCGACCCCTGGTCGCGCCGGAAGCAGACCAGCGGCCGGGGGTCGCCCCGCGCATCCCGGTAGACCTGCCACCAGCCCCTGCCGACGGGTTCGATCGTGCCCCCGCTTCGGCTCGCCTCGACGCGTAGCGTCCGGTACGTGCCATCGCCGCGGAACCACCAGACGAGGCTGTCCCTGCTGCCGTCCTGGGAGGGCGCGGACCACTCCCCCGCGAGTCCGCTCGCGTAGGGATCGAGGCGTCCTCCAAGCGGCCACGGCGCGCACGCGGCGAGGATGGCGCCACCGATTCCGACCAGCCGACGGAGCCAAGGTCCGGAGCCTCGCACGAGTTTCCTGCGCGTTCGGGTCCCGGACTATGTTGCGGGGGGGCCAATGCCGCGGGGAATCGTATCCTTCGGACATGCACGGCTATCTTCTGGCGAGCGCAGCCTATCTTTCGGGCAGCCCGATTGCTCGTCCCCACGCAGGCAGGGCAGTATTGACCGCATGAAGGTCCCAGTGGGTCTCCCCGCGATCGCCAACCGCACGACACTCCTCGTCCTCGCCGCGCTCCTGGTCGTCGCTCTGGCCGTGACCGACTGGCTGACCAAGCCGTACATCTCGATCGGCTTTCTGTACCTCTTTCCGATCATGATCGCGGGCGCGTTCCTGTCGCGCGGCCAGACGGTCGCGGTCGCCCTCGTGTGCGCGGTCCTACAGGAGGCGTTCAGCAACCTGCCCGAGAACGAGGCGATCGCCCGTCTGATATTCAGCTCGACCGGCTTCGTCGCCACCGGCCTCCTGGTCGCGGAGCTCGTCAGCAATCGACGCATAGCGCTCGCCCACGTGGTGGAGTTGGAGGATCAGGTGAGACTCCGTCAGGATGCGGAAGGGGAACTCCGCATTCTGGTGGAAAGCAGCCCGGCGGCGATCGTTGTCGTGGACTCAACCGGAACGATCCTTCTGGCGAACGAGGCGGCGGAGCAGGTGCTGTCGCCGGGCGGCGCCCCCGTGCCGGGACAGAGCATCCACGCGTACCTCCCCGCCTTGCAGGCCGCGGTACAGGCACACTCATCCCGGTTCCTTCGGACCGCGATGCAATGCAGGGGGCAACGCGCCAACCACGAGGCGTTCCTGGCGGGCGTCTGGTTTTCCACCTACGAGACCAGCGCCGGTCCCCGGTTGGCGGCGATCATCGTGGACCTGTCGGAGGACCTGCGGAGCCGGGAAGACTTGAGCTTCGATCACCTGCTGAAGCACGCGCGGATCGTCATGAGCGCGCTCGGCCATGAAATCCGCAACCTCACCAGCGCCGTGCAGATCGTCCAGAAGAATCTCTCCCGCGTCACTGCACTCGAGCAGAATGAGGACTTTCGCGCCCTGGGCACCCTCACGCGCAGCCTGGAGAACATCGCGGCGCTGGCCCTCCGGCCCTCCCCGCCCGAGAGCGCTCACCCGGTCGACCTCACGCCCGTGCTCGACGAAGTACGGGTGCTGCTCGACGCCGCCTATCGGGAATCGGGGATCGACGTGCAGTGGCGAATCCCGGAGTCCTTGCCGCTCGTCAGGGCCGACCCCTACGGACTCGTGCAAGTGTTTCTGAACCTCGCGAAGAACAGTCAGCGGGCGATGCAGAGCGCCCCGACGAAGCGACTCACGTTGAGTGCGGCCGCGGAAGTGGACAGCGTCGTCATCCGCGTCGAGGATACCGGCGTCGGCATTGCCACCCCCGAAGACCTATTTCGTCCATTTCAGCGCGACGCGGCGGCGGCGGGGCTGGGTCTGTACGTCTCACGCGCCATGATGCGAAGCTTCGGCGGCGAGCTCCTCCACGAGCCGACCCCCCTAGGGTGTTGCTTCGCGGTGGTCCTGCCGTTGGGGGGCCGTAAGGAGCGGACGCCGGATGGCTGACTCAGCCGAGCGGATCAGGATTCTCCTGATCGACGATCATGCGCTGTTCCGGGAGAGCGTAGCCCGCTTCCTGGGAAGCGAATCGGGGTTCGAGGTCGTCGCGCAGTGTGGCTCCGTCAACGAGGCGCTCGACGCGCTACGAGACACGCTGGTCGACATCGTGCTGCTGGACATCGATCTGGGGGGCCGGAACGGGACGCAGTTCATGCCGTTGGCAAGGCAACGGGGCTATGCGGGACCGGTCCTGGTCGTGACCGCGGGCGTCGAGGAGAACGAGGCGACCGATCTGATCCGGGGGGGCGTCTCCGGGATCTTCATGAAGCACAAGTCCGCCCCCCTGCTTGCACGGGCCATTCATGACGTTGTGGCTGGGCGGGCATGGTTCGACCCGGGGCTGTTGCGCAGCGTCGTGACCAGCGGGGCGACGGCTCGGTCAGCGACGCCGGAGGGACGGTTCACGCCGCGGGAACGGCAGGTCCTGTCCTATGTGCTCGAAGGCCTGGTGAACAAGGAAATCGCCGCCCGTATCGGGGTGTCCGAGAGCTCGGTCAAGGCGACGCTACAGCAGCTTTTCGCGAAGACGGGCGTGCGCACCCGCAGCCGGCTTGTTCGCATTGCGCTGGAGCAGTATCGCGAGATGACGGTCGGCCCACCCGCTCGGCCCGAACCTGGCGAGCCCTGACTGCCCCGAGATCCCGCACACGCTCAGGGTCCGCCCGCTGGCGGTGAGCTCTGCGCCTCCCGCACGGCGACGGCGTCGAAGTCAAAGGTGACGCGATCCGCGACCTTTACCGACCCTGCCGGCCCCCCGCTGTATGGCTTGATACCGAAATCGGTCTGTTTCACGGAGAAGGTCCCCCGGGCTCGGAGCGTGTCGGCACCGATCTCGACGGCGACCTCGACGGGCACCTCCCGGGTCTGCCCGACCAGCGTGAGCAGGCCAACGACGTGAAACCCACCCGGAATCGGCGTGACGGACTCCGACGTCAACACGATGTCAGGATACTGATCGCTGTGGAGGACTTGAGTGCGCATGGTCTGGGCGACCTTGCGAGTCTCTGCCGTGTCCGGCGGCGTGAGTACCTCCAGGCTCTCGGCCGGCACGGTGATTTCCAGCCGAGAGTCAGCCGGGGCGGCCGCATAGTATACGACGCTGCCGGAAAACCCATGCGCGCGAATGAGATGACTGTGGCCTGCGAACCCGAACAGCCCGGCCTTGCCGGTCTTCACCTCGAACCGGCTGCTCGGGAGCACGCGGTAGACCGCCGAGTCCGCAACGCCGGCGAGACTGTCGAAGCGCAACGTGGCCTCGCGCGCGGCCGCACCGAGCAGCATCAGCGCCAAGAGCAGAAAACGAGGCATTGTCACGGTCCGATCGCCGTCCGGACGACGAGGCGCGCGGTTACCGCGTCGGCGGGCGCCGCATAGATCTCGGCCGTGACGCCGAGCCGGGCGGCAGCCTGCCAGGTTGCCCCGCCGAAGGCGACGCCGCGATTGAGGTTGACCGCGACCCGCGTGCTGTCGACCTGGTTGAACTGGTTGGTGAAGTTCACTTGAAACCGCGGCTGCAGCCGGCTGTAGCCAGCACCCAGATAGGGACGCGCCCTGCCGCCGGCCATCGGCCAGCCCACACTGAAATCCGCGCCGAAGATGTTGGGCGAGTACTTGTCGTCCGAGCGGGTGCCGCGGAAGCATTCGTTCGTCGGGTCGGCCAGCGCGGCATCGTCGCACGTGATCGGCCCGCGGATAGACCCGAACGTGCCGTGGGCCCGGATCGCGGCGACGAGTCCCTCGAGTCGGCCAAAGCTCTTGCCGAGCGAGAGGCCGAAGAGATTGGCCTTCACCCCGGCAACCCGCACCGGCGGGATCCACGACACCTGCAGCGCGAACCCGAATGGGAGTGGTAGCCCGATGCGCGGGCGCGGCAAGGCAAAGACCAGGTCGGTGTTCAGCGGCCCCTGACCGGGCCGGCAGAGCGTGGGCGTCGCCGTCACGGGGTCAACCTTGGGCAGGTAGGCCCCCTCCAGTCCTGCCTGCAGACCGGGGAGATGCTCCGGCGCCGTCGCCGGGCTGAATGCGAGGGGAACGGAGAAGATCGCGAGCGTCTTCGCTTCGTTCGAGCCGGCCGGCGGGCGGCAGACGGTCTGCGCGGCGAGCGGCGCCGCGAGGGCAGAAGCCATGAGTGCGAACGTTGCCATCCGCTGCTTGCGCCGGCTTGCGCTCATCGGACGACGATCGTCCCCGTCATCATCGCGCCGTGGACGCCGCACTGGTACTGATAGGTCCCCGGCTCGGCGAAGCTGGCCTGATAGGTGGTTCCCTCCCCGGTCAGGACGGCGCTGTTCCGGAAGATCGGGGAGCCCAGCGACTGGATGCTGTGGGGGACGCTGGCGGTATTGGTCCACGTCCACGTGACGGTGCCGCCCACGGCCACCGTGTCGACCGCCGTGTTGACCGACCCGTTGCGCGCGCTCTTGAAGAAATTGTTGCCCACGATCACGCCCGCCGTGAGTGGCGCAGGGCCGCTGGTGCCGCCGCCGCCATTGCCGCCGCCACCACCACCCCCGCCGCCGCCGCCCCCGCCATACGGCCCGCCCCCGGGAACGCCACCGGCTCCGGTCGATGGGCTCATGGGCGAGTAACCCGAGCACCCGGCGAGCACCGCCAGGGCAATGGCTGTCAAGAAACGTCTAGTCACTGAAGCCTCCCATTGTGAATGCGATCGTGAGTGAACCCGTTCCATCCGTCCCTCTTCATGCCACATCCGTCCGGCCGAGCAGGGCGTTCACGAGGGCGTTGGCACGCGTCACCTGGGCCCCACGGGCCACCAGGCCTCGGACCATCGCGGCACCGCCGCGATCGACGAAGCTGACGCCCGCGAAGTCCAGCTCGACCAGCCTCCGCGCGTCGAGGTGGCCAAGGCATTCCGTCTCGAGCAGCGGTACCCAGTCGGCCACGAGGGCCCCCTCGACTTTGAGCGTCACCACAGCGTCACCCTTGAGCCCGCTGGAGATCCGAAGCACCGAGTCACCCTCTTTCGCATGCGCCACGCAAACGCCGAAGCTCTCGCCAAGCGTGCCGGCCACACGCCACGCGATGCCGGGGTCGCGATACCGCTTCGGCAGCAGGAGTTTGCCCGTCGGCAAGGAGGCGCCTATCGCGAACGGACGCGTGTCGTCCGTCCCGCTTTCGCTTGTTGCCGCCGTCCCGTTTTTCGAACGGATCATTTCGTCGTCCCCGTAGATGGTTGACGTCGGTCAATTATCCCGGCGTCCCTCTGAAAAGCAGGTCGTGTGCCGCCGGAGACGGGGCGGACACTCTCGGTCTAGTCGATTGAGACGGCGATAGTTACGGTGAAGCGAGACCAACCGGCCTCGAAGGGAGCTACCACCTGCGGTAGCCCATCCGAGATGCTTGGGAGGGGACTACGACCCGCGGGAGGCGGAGCGGCGAATGCCCAACTTGTCCATTCGGTGGCGCAGCGTGTTCGGGTGGAGATTCAACATCGTCGCCGCGCCCTTCGTGCCTTCGACCACCCCACGAGAGCGTTTCAAGGCGGTGAGGATGTGATCACGCTCAACCTCTTCCAGAGTGGCGAATCCGAGCGGCTTGGGAGCCTGAGCCCTCTCGACCGCTCGATCCGACGTTGGAGGGAGCACGCCGGACGTCAACATCGAGACGAGATCGGGCTCTGCCTCGAGAATCGAACCGCGGGAAAGGATGATTGCCCGCTCGATGACGTTCTGCAGCTCCCGCACGTTTCCGGGCCACGGGTATGCCACGAGCCGGTCGAGGGCATCCTGGGAGATGCCCTGCATGTTCCGGTCGAGCTTCTTCGCATAGCAGGACAGGAAGAACATCGCGAGCTGAGGAATATCGGAGCGACGCTCCCGCAGCGGCGGCAGCTCGAGCGGGAAGACATTCAGACGGTAGAAGAGGTCGGAGCGAAACGTCCCGGCCTGAACAGCGTGCTCGAGATTGCGATTGGTGGCAGCGATCACCCGCACGTCGACCCGCAACGACCGGCTGCTCCCCACGGGCTCGAACTCCTGCTCCTGCAGCACCCGCAGGAGCTTGACCTGCGTCTCCAGCGGTAGCTCGCCCACCTCGTCGAGGAAAATCGTGCCGCCGTCGGCGAGCTCGAAGCGACCGATGCGGCGCTCGAGGGCGCCCGTGAACGCCCCTTTCACGTGCCCGAACAGCTCGCTCTCCACGAGGCCCGCCGAAATGGCGCTGCAGTTCACCTTCACGAGCGGCCGGTCCTTGCGTGGGCTCCGACCGTGTATGGCCCGCGCAATCAACTCTTTCCCGGTCCCTGTCTCGCCACCAATGAGGACGGTGGAGTCTGTCGGAGCGACTTGTTCGAGCTTACGGAGCACCGCCAACAGCGGCGGCGCAGCGCCCACGATCTCGTCGAAATTGTGCTCGGTGCGAATCTCCTCCTGAAGGTAGACGTTCTCTTTCTCCAGCCTGGCCTTGAGCGTCGCGATCTCTTCATAGGACTGCATGTTCTCCACGGCGAGCGCAACCTGGTTCCCTACCTCCTGCAGGAAGGCCATGTCCGCTTCCGAGTACTGGCCCTTCGTCCGACTGCCGACGTTGAGCGTCCCGATACTTCTCCCTCTAACGATCAGCGGAACCAGGCAGTCCGCCTTGATGCCCTCCGCGACCAGGCGGCGGTCGTTGGGATATTCCTGCTCCTGTTCCAGATCCCGGCGCAGCACGGGCCGTTGCTCGTCGAAGACGAGGGCCGAGATGCTTTGGCTGCGGTGGAACTCCAGTCCCGTTCCGAAGTAGTCGGACGGCACGGAGCCCGTCATCGTCAGGTAGCGGAAGGTCTCCTTGGCCGGGTTGTACAGCGTGAAGGCAGCCCGGTCGAACGGGATGACGCGGCGCAAGGTCTCCGACACCGACGGAAGCAGGGTCTCGCCGGTGAGGTTGGTGATGATCGTGTTGTTGATCTCGAGCAGCGTGCGATAGCGCGTCGCCGTCCGCTCGACCTTCAGGTTGAGCGCGGCGATGTCTTCGTACGACTTCATGTTGGCGACGGCGAGCGCCACCTGGTTCGCGACCTCGCGCAGGAACTCGGCGTCCGAGTCGGAGTACTGGCCGGGCTTCCGGCTAGCGACGTTGAGCGTGCCGATGGCCGTGCCGCCGACGATCAGGGGGACCACGCAGTAGGAGGTGATGCCTTCCTCGATGAGCCGCCGGTCGTTCAGATACGTCTGCTCGGTCGCGAGATCGGACCGCACTGCGGGCCGCTGATGATCGAAGACCCACGCCGACACGGTCTCCTCGCGCCGGCACTCCAGGCCGACGTGGAAGTAGCTCGACGGAAGGGGACCTTCGATCGCGAGGAAGCGAAATGTCTCTCGGGTCGGATCGTAGAGCGTAAACGCGGCCCGATCGAAGGGGACGACGCGGCCCAGCGTGTCCGAGATCGAGCGGAGCAGCGCCTCCTGCGTCAGGTTGGTGATGATGGCGTTGTTGATCTCGAGCAGGGTGCGATAGCGCTCCGCGGTGCGTTCTACCGTCCCGTTGAGCGTCGCGATCTCCTCGTACGCCTTCATGTTGCCAATGGCGAGCGCTACCTGGCCTGCGATCTCACCCAGGAACTCCGCGTCCGCGTCGGAGTACTGGTTCTTCTTGTCGCTCGCGATGTTGAGCGTGCCCAGGCTCTTTCCCCCCAGGATCAACGGGACCACGCAGAACGACCGGACCCCCTCGGCCAGGAGCCGCTGCTCGATGGGGTACTGCCACTGGCTCTCCAGATCGTGGCGGAGCAGCGGGCGCTGGTGCTCGAACACCCAGCCCGAATGACTCTCCCAGCGGTCCATCTCCGCTCCAACCCGGAAGTAGTCCGACGACCATTCCCGCGACGCGGCGAGGATGCGCAACGTGCCCCGCTCGGGCTGGTAGAGGGTGAGGGCGGCCCGGTAGACCGGCACGACACGCTGCAGGGCCTCACAGATCGCGTTGAGGAGGTCCTCTTGGGTCAGGTTCGTGATGATGGCGTTGTTGATCTCGAGGAGCGTGCGCCAGTGCTCCTGTCGCCCCGGCGTGGTCAGATCGGCCGAGGAGGGCAGGTCGTTCGAAGACGGGCGTGTTGAGAGACTTGGCAGCGACCCCTCCCCCTGGCAATTGCCGATGTGGTAACCACCCGCAGGGAGGTGGCCGCCTGCCGTGCATACGAACTGCATCGCGCCGGTGTTTCATGCACCGGGGGCCTGCGAAGACCACCGGCCGCAGAGGGGCGTTTTGCGGGACTTCGTCGGGAATCCGCGCACGATGCCGGGTGACGGCAGCGCTCGAAAACTGACGAGGCCAAGGACACTTGGGTGGATCGCCAAGCCGGACGGGCAAGCAAATGTCGATGCCGTAGCAACGGGCAGCCTGTGTCCGCCTCGCTCACCCCCCCTTCACCATCGCTCGGCGCACCACGACCGTGATGTTGTCCTGGCCACCACCGTCGAGAGCGTCTTGCACCAGGTCCTCGCACACCTGTCGGGCCGATGTCATCGAGCGGAGCCGCTCCCGGATTCGCTCGTCGGAGACGTGGCGAGTGAGTCCGTCGCTGCACAGGAGCACGACGGTGTCCCAGTCGAGGCCGATCCGGGTGACCACTGGCGCGGTCTGCCGGCCGCCGATCGAGCTCGACAAGGTGTGCGCGAGCCGGCTGGTCGACGCGTCGGCCCGCGTTAGCACGCCGAGATCGATCAGCTCCTGGGCCATCGTCTGATCGCGGGTGATCTGGGTCAGCTCGCCGCCCCGGAGGAGATAGCACCGGCTATCGCCCACCTGAAGCAGATAGGCCCGCGGCCAGGCGCCGAGGTACAGGGTGAGCGTGGTGGCCATGCCGCGGTACTCGGGCTCCTCCTCGCCGCGCCGGAGCAGCTCCGCGTGGCACTGGAGCGCCCCTTCCTGCAGCGCCTCAAAGATCTCGCGGTCGTCGGTCGAGCCGGCGGCGTAGTAGCAGCGCATGCTGCCGGACACGTAGTGCGCCACCCCCTCCAGTGCGATCCGGCTCGCCTCCGCGCCCCTGTTGCCCCCGCCGACGCCGTCGGCCACCATCATCAGCAGCCCCACTCGCTCGCTCTCTCCCATGAGTGGATCCGGCTCCGGCAGGCTGCTGAGCTGGACCACCGTCTGCCGGCGCAGCGCGCACACCAGAAAATGGTCCTGGTTCTCGGCGCGAACTTTCCCGGGGTGGGTCAGTCCGTGAATATCCATCTCGTCGTCGCGGGGCTTCCGGTCTGGGACGGCGGCGGGCGCGGTTAACTGCTGTGGAGTCATCGGGGCCGCCTTTTTTGAGGGGGCCTGAGGAGCGACGCTGGCGGCCACGAGAGCCTCGGGCCGGATGGGCATTCACAATCTGGGGGACGGTACCAGCTTCGGCCAGCTCGGATGCCCCGTGCAGCCTTCGCCCGAGGTAACCTTACGCAAGGGCAGCGGCCATGCGCGCTCGCCGACCCGTGCGCCTGGACGGCTGCGGTTACGTCGGGCGTAGTCCAGCTCCTGCGAACAGACCTGGTAACCCGCGTTGCCCGACATCGGGACGCTGCAACAGCCTGGCCCGCCGTGCAAGACGATCAACGGCGTGCTGCAGGCACTAAAGCCAGCGACGCAGACAACGCCCTGCAGCCCGTG
The DNA here is from genome assembly GCA_964641215.1 of uncultured Gemmatimonadaceae bacterium. Taxonomy (GTDB): domain Bacteria; phylum Gemmatimonadota; class Gemmatimonadetes; order Gemmatimonadales; family GWC2-71-9; genus 13-1-40CM-70-15. The sequence goes on along the minus strand of CAZXKD010000047.1, from coordinate 2,381 downwards.
AAGGCTAGAACACCACCCACGCCAGCAGGTACAGGGTGTTGTTGCCCGACGCCCGGCGGCCGAAGCCGTCGTAGCCGTCCTTGCCTCCGTTGAACTTGTCGTACAGCGTGTACTGCACGCCCAACCGTGTGTTCTGCCACGGGTTGAAGTCCACCTCGCCGATGACCCCGTTGGTCTTGGGGTCCCCGGTCGCACTGCCGCCGACGGGCGCGGGCGCATACCGAAGCGTATCCGGCGTGCCCGTTGTCTGGAAGTAACCGAGACTGAGCCCGAGCCACTGCTTGGGATAGTATGACGTGTTCAGCCGAAAGACCTTGAGCACATCCTCCGGGCTCGCCGCGGCGCCGGCCGCGAAGCTGGCATCGAAGGTTTGCTTCTCGTGGATCCAGGTTCCGCGGGCCACAAGGCTGCCGGTCCCCACCCTGGTCTCGAACTGTGCATCGAGGCCGATATCGGTGAAATGATCGGTGGGGGTTCCCACGCCGACCGCGCCCGGGAACTGGTTCGTACGCATGCCGTAGGTCCCGATCATGAGGTACTGGTCCTCCCACTTCTTCTGCAGCGCGAGCCGCCAGTAGGGTGCCACCCCTTCGATGGCGAACGAATCGGCCAACGCCCGGCCCTGCATCGCGGAGCGGTATATGCTGAACTCCGCATATACGGTCTTCCCCAGGAGCGTATAAGCCCCGATCCCGAGCGCCTGCTGCGCCAGCGCGCCGTCGATCACGGTGCTGGCCGCACCCGTCGGGGCGACGGCCGACGATGCGAAGGGGAAGCCCCACGCCGGCGTCGTGTTCCACAGGTCTTGGACCGTCGGATTGTTGTTGAGACTCACCCCGTAGACCATGTCCATGGACCCACCCAGCTTCGTCGTATTGGCGAAGCGCAGGTCGATGTTATCGATCCCGAACGTCCCGTCTGTGCCGCTGTAGGTGAGCTGAGAGAAAATCCCGATTTTCGACGTGAGCCCGCCGGCGAGAAAGACACTCAGCTGCTGCGGCAGCTCCGCGTTGTCGTTTTGCGTGCCGGGCTGAACATCCCTCGTGTGGGTGAGCGACGCCTGGAGCATCGCCGCGACGAGCGGGATGGGACTCAGCTTGAGGGTCTCGCCCTTGCTCTTGTCCTTCTCCGTGATGAGCTGCTGCCGCGTGAGGGTGTAGCCGTTGAGTTTGAACTCCCGCCCCAACGGGGTGAGGGTGAGGAACTGGTAGTGGCAGGCGCTGCACGCGAGACCGGTTTGCCGCGAGAAGCTCGGCAGGTGGGCGGCGGCGAGCTGGCCCGACATCCGGGAACGGATGTAGTGCCGCACCAAGTCCTCCCGCCAATCGGCGTGGAGCGGGGCCGCGAAACCGAGCGGCGTTACAAGGGCCAGCGCAAACCAACGCGGCAATCGCATATGCACCTCGGGGCTGAGGAGAAGCAGTACCGCAATGCCACACTCAGGGCTTGGCTTTGCCCTGGCTGACCGCCCAGACATACGTGGCGACCTGCACGGCCTCAGCGTCGCTGATGTCGCCCGGATGGCCCACCATCAGCGTGCCGTCCTTTCCCTGCCGGACTCGCTCGAGGATCGACTTGAAGCTCCCGTCGACATGGCGCCACTTGGGGCCTCGGAGGGCCGGTGCTATCGCGCCGCCTTGGAGATCGTCGCCGTGGCACGCGTGGCAGGTGCCGGAGCCGTGGAAGATTGAGCGCCCGGCATCGATGACCTGGTCGCTCAGCACCGGTGAATCGCCGGTCATCTGGGACTGGCCGGCTTCCCCCGTCGCCTGGGCCTGTGCTGGCGCGACCCACATGATGGCTACGAGCACTGCCAAGGCGAGCCGGCGCAGTGAGCGCATGAGCCGGGTCAATGTCGAGTCGATGCCGTGAGAGGGCTGATCAGACATGCGCTTGCGTGGCGGCGGCAGCCGCCACCCTCGCCTCGCCGTAGATGCCGCCCACCAGGCCGCCGTACACGAGGTGCCCAATGAGGCTGCCGACGATCATCGCTACGTCACCCCGGGAAAACACGCCCGCGCCCACCGCCGGCATGAAGACGAGTTGCGCCACGAGGAAAACCAGGAAGCCGTAGAGCGCCCCGCGGGCCACGGGCTTTCCCGGCAACAGCTTCACGAACACCCCGGCGTACACGAGCGCCAACACGATGCCGACGAGCCCATGGATCACCCAGCCGCCGACGGGACCCACTCGCAAGACGGCGACGGCAACGGCCAGGAACGTGCTGAGTAGCTCGCCGATCGCCAGTTTTGGCAGCCCCACGAGCGGCGCCCACAACAGCAACACCGTCATGACGGCGGTGCCGACCACACCCGCAGCGACTGCGCGCTTTACGTCCATGGGTCCCCTCCCAGGCCATGCTCCAGCCGGTCACGTCACGT
>CAZXKD010000046.1:5542-17505 GCA_964641215.1 uncultured Gemmatimonadaceae bacterium | reverse complement strand
CGCTGATACTCACCGCATCACCGGTGCTCACCGTCGGCACGAGCGGGAACACCTTCGGGAATCGGCCGGGCGCCTGCATGTTCAGCGATGCATACGTCTTCCGGAACGTCCACGATGTGTACTTGAGCTCGGTCCGCGGCGTGAACCCCGGCAGATCGGAGACGTAGTTGGTGAGCGCCCAGCGTGCGACCAGCGTGTCGAAGCTCACTCCCGTCTGCGCCACGACATTGGCGGCCCCCGTCAGACTCGTCTGCTCCAGCTTGCGGGTGACCGCCGCCGTAGCGGCGAGCGACGTGTCGGCAGGGGTCCTGAATTGATCGACGATGTAGCGGACAAACAACCACATGGCGCCACGCTCCGCCAGGGTGCCGATCCCTTCCGTCGCCAACAGGTAATGGTCGCCCGGCGCGTCCAGGTACTGGTATGCGTTGGCGACGTCGCCGAACGCGAAGATGGAGAAGATCGAGTCGTTGGGCAGGAAGCTGCGACCGCCCAATTCCTCGGCAAGATGGGACATCCCCTCGTTGAGCCACAACACCTCGGGCTCTTGACCGCGCAGCAGCACATGCTGATTGAAGCTGATCATGTGCTGGAACTCGTGGATGAACGTGACCGGCACAAGGCGTCGGATCTCGGTTCCGCTGTGCGGGCAGCTCAGGGTGCCGTTGGGATCGGCGACGAGCGAATAGAACACCTCGGCGTGGTTGTAGTTGCTGTTGTTGGCCGTCTTCGGGTCGAGGTCGGAGCCGAAGAAGAACCCGGCAACGAAGCCCGATGTGCGGCAGGTGGAGGCCGTCACCAGCTTGTTCACGGCCGAGGTCATGAGCACGTCCACGACTTGGTTGTTGTCGATGTCGGATTCCCGCCCGTAGGCCGTGGTGTCGATCGCGTACAGGCGGCTGTTGAACATGTCGGCGATCGAGTCGAGGTCCATCTGGGTGAGCCCGGGGCTCGGGGCCGCGTTGTCCACGTAGAGCGCGATGTGACCCCGCACCACGAGGGCGGTGGCCGTCACCTTCGCGAACGTCGAGCAGTCGAGCTTCGAGCACACGCTGAACAGCCGCGAGCTCCCGCTGTCGGGTGGGACGCCCGCCGGCCCAGGAGCGAGCGCGGGCGGCGGGCCGGCGGGTGGCGCGACATACGACCGCCGCGCCTCCGCGCTTCGCAGGAAGTCGTGGAACTGCTGTCCGACGGTCAGCCCCGGTGGAGTAGAGGCGGAGGACGCAGGCATCGCCGCGGCGGCGGCGCCTAGCACGATCGTGTCGCCGCGCAACATGAAGTTCGCCTTCACGCCCGGCGTGCCGGTGGCCGACTGAGCGACGAACAGATACTCGACCTGGTTGGTGACAGAGGCATTACCCGAGAAAACGACGCACCCCGAATCGGGGATCGGGTCCACCGAGGCGTACTCCCCTACGGCCAGGGTGATGGCCTGGCCGTGACTGACCGTGCAGGGCGGCAGCGGCGGCAGGATGGCTGTGTCGCTGCTACAGGCCGCCGCGAGCAGCAGCGACGGCAGACCCAACCGCCTGAGGTCCTGCCGCAACATGTTCTCCCTCCGTCACTTCGCCTAGGCGCAGGAGCGCGCGTCGAAACCACAGCGGCCCGGTCACCTCATGTACCCCAATCATCGCGACAAGCAGCGCCTCCAGGGAGACCCCCCATTCTGGGAAGGCGCGGCGGGCGATCTGGGCGAGTCCGAGAACCGTGCCGGCCTGGGACACTAAACCCATCCAACCCTTGCGCGCGAGGTCGCCCGTCACCAGCGGGTGCCGGCCCGCCCAAGACACGCCAGCGCGCAGACTCCAGAACCGCAGCCCGATGATGAGGAGGAGCCAGGGCCAGAGCTGTCCTCCGGCTCCCCCCCCTCCCCCCCTGCCCCCCAACGCCTGGAGCTGCAGCCCAGCGCCGGCGATGGCGAAGTACACCACCGCCACCGGCAACAGGCGACGCTGCAGTTCGGCCCGCAGCCGTTCCCCTTCGGCGCGCGAGACGTTCTCCAGCGTGAACCCCGCCGCCAGGCCGATGAGCATCGTCTCGAGACCGGTCCCGGTGGCCATCGCGGCAGTCAGGAAGGCCGCTGCGAACAGGAACACCGCGGTACCCCGTTTGATCAGTCGCATGTACAGGCCGAGCAGCGCTCCCAGGATCAGCCCCGCGGCCACCGAGCCGAACAGGTGGACGGCCGTCGTCCCGGCGAGCGCCACGTTGAGAGCACCCGGGCTGGCCACCGCCTTGCCCAGCGTCAGGACCAGGGCGAGCAGGACGACGACGATCACGTCCTGGACGATGGTCACGCCGAGGATGGTCCGGGCGAAGGGGCCGCGGGCACCGGTTTCGTCGATCAGCGCCACCGTCACCGCGGGGGACGCCGCGGCGGCGAGCGTGCCGAGCACCAGCGCCACCGCGACACCATCGCCGAGCGACTTGTGCACCGTCAGAGGGAACCACGGGGTCACCGATACCATGACTGCCGAAACGCCAACAAACGGGAAGGCGATGGCACCGACTGCGAGTCGCGTGAGCACGACGCGGTTCGCGCGCAGCCGTTCGAGCCGGAGCTCCGCGCCCGCGGCGAGCGCGAGCAGCGCCAGGGCGGCGTCCGCGACGAACCGCAGAGCAGTGACCTCATCTTCCCGCACGAGGCCGAGCCACGCCGGGCCGACGCAGAAGCCCACCAGCAGGTAGCCCGTGATGCGTGGCAGACGCCAGCGCCGGCTGAGCTCGCCGCTCAGAAGGGAGGTCAACAGGAGGAAGCCCAGGGCGAGCGTGGCGCGCGCTTCGAGCGGCCCGGCTTCCGTGAGGCGGTGGAACAGGGCCATCGTCAGGGCCAGGGCGAAGAGGCTCGCGAACCACCGCATGAAGCTCAAATCTCCACGACCTCGCGGCTTTTGACAACGCGTGGAGGCCCCGGTAATATGCGCGGAGACGCCATGGCCTTCGTCCACCTCCACACCCACAGCGAGTACTCCCTCCTCGACGGCGCCAACCGCATCCCCAGCCTGTTGGATCGAGTGCAAACGCTCGGCATGGACTCGCTGGCCGTCACCGATCACGGCAACCTGCACTGCGCGTGGACGTTCTACGAGGAAGCCAAAGCGCGGAAGATCCGCCCGATCCTGGGTTTCGAGGCCTATCTGGCGTTCGGCAGCCGGAAGCTGCGGGAGAAGCCCGCGGACGCGCCGGCGGCGTACTCGCACCTCGTGCTCCTCGCCCGCAACCGCACCGGGTACAGGAATCTCGTCAAGCTCTCCTCCATCGGCTTTCTCGAGGGCTACTACCGCCGGCCGCGGATCGACAAGGAGGTTCTGGCGGAGCACAAGGAAGGGCTGATCTGCCTCGCGGCATGCCTATCGGGGGAGATCTCACTGTACCTGCGCCAGAGCAACTACGCGGCCGCCAAAGCGAGCGCGCAGTGGTTCGCCCGTACCTTCGGGCCGGATGGGTTCTGGCTCGAAGTCCAGGAGCACGGCATCCCGGACGAAAAGCTCGTCGCCGCAGGCATGTTCCGGCTGGCCGCGGAGCTGGGTCTCCCCGTCGCCGCGACCAACGACGCGCACTACCTCATGCGGGAGGACGCTGAGGCGCACGACGTGCTGCTGGCCATCGGCACCGGTAAGGACTTGGACGACCCGAAGCGGTTCCGGTTCATGGGCCGCGAGAGCTACGTGAAATCCGAAGACGAAATGCGGGCGCTGTTCCCGGAGCGCCCCGACGCCATCACGGAGACGCAACGCGTCGCCGAGCGGTGCGAGTTCGACTTCGAGAAGCGTTACTTCCTGCCCCAATACCCACGGCCGCAGGAATTCACGAGCGACAACGACTTGCTCGTGCATCTGGCCCGCGCCGGAGCCGCGGAGCGGTACGGCGCTCCGCTGCCCCCTGCGGTGGAGCAGCGCCTCGCGTACGAGCTGGACGTCATCCAGCGCACCGGCTACGCCGGCTATTTCCTCATCGTCTACGACCTGATCAAGGCGGCGCGCGACCGCGGCATCCCCACGGGGCCGGGGCGAGGCTCCTCGGCCGGCTCGCTCGTCGCCTACGCGCTGCGCATCACCGACGTCGACCCCCTCAAGTTCGACCTGCTGTTCGAGCGGTTCCTGAACCCCGAGCGCATTTCGATGCCGGACATCGACCTCGACTTCTGCTTCGAGCGCCGCGGCGAGGTGATCGAGTACGTACGCGCGCGCTACGGCCGGGAGTCAGTGGGGCAGATCATCACGTTCGGGACTCTCAAAGCTCGCGCCGCGTTTCGGGACGTTGCCCGCACGCTGCGGGTCGAGATGGGAGACGTCGACCGCATCACGAAACTCATCCCCTCCGGCCCGGCGTTCACGATGACGCTGGGTGAGGCAGCCCAGAAGGTGCCGGAAGTGAAGGCCGCCGCCGCGCAGGACGAGCGCATCCGCAAGGTGTTGGAGCTCGGGGCGCGCATCGAGGGCCTGGCGCGTCACGCCTCGGTCCACGCCGCCGGTCTGGTGATCGCCCCGGGCCCGCTCGCCGATTATGTACCCGTCTGCCTCGCGCCGCAGGGCGCGGAGGCCATCATCACGCAATACGACATGATCTCCCTCGAGAAGGTCGGGATGTTGAAGATCGACCTGCTCGGGCTCAAGACCCTAACCGTGATCCACGATGCCGTGCAGATGATCCGCGAGCGCCACGGGGTCGCGCTCGACCCGGGAGCGCTCGACCTCGAGGACCCCGATGTGTATCGCCTCCTTCGCTCGGGTCGCACGGCAGGCGTGTTCCAGTTCGAGTCACCGCTCGCCACGGACTGCCTGCGCAGCATGAAGTGCGATCGGTTCGTCGACCTGGTCGCGACGAACGCGCTGCTCCGCCCCGGGCCACTCGACGCCGGCATGCACCTCGTGTTCATCAATCGCAAGCTGGGCCGCGACAAGGTCCGCTACCCGCACCCCGACCTCGAGGAGATCCTGGCGCCCACCTACGGCGTCATCACCTACCAGGAACAGGTGATGCGGATCGCCAACGTGCTCGCCGGCTACTCCCTCGCGGAAGCCGACGTGCTCCGCAAGGCGGTCGGCAAGAAGATCCAGGAGCTGATCGATGCGGAGCTGGAGCGGTTCGTCGAGCGCGCCGCCGCCCGAGGCCACGACCGCCGGGTGGTCACGGATATCGCCGCCCAGATCGCCACCTTCGGACGCTACGGGTTCCCCAAGGCGCACGCCGTCGCCTACTCCATCCTCTCTTACCAGACGGCATGGCTCAAGACCCACTACACCGCCGAGTTCATGGCTGCGTTGCTGTCGTCGGAGATCGGCAACACGGACCAGGTCGTCGCCTACATCAACGAGGCTCGCGAGCTGGGCCTCGAAGTCTTGCCCCCGGACGTGAACGAGTCCGGCTTCAAGTTCACCGTCGTCGGCGACACACGCGTGCGCGTTGGCCTCGGCGCCGTCAAGAACGTCGGCGCGGGCGCGATCGCCTCGATCCTGGCCGGCCGCCGCGACAGCGGGTCCTATCGCTCGCTCGTGGACCTGTGCGACCGCATCGACCTCCGACTCTGCAACAAGCGCGTGCTCGAAGCGCTCATCGACGCCGGCGCCTGCGATTCGCTCGGCGGGCACCGGGCCCAATACGTGGCTGCCCTCGAGCACGCCTTCGGGGAGGCCCAAGTCCGCCAGCTGGAGCGGGAGTCCGGCCAGCACGCCCTGTTCGGTGAGGAGGCCCCGGTCCCCCGTCCCCCCGCGCCCCTGCCCGCGGTCATGCCGTGGACCGAGCACGAGCGGCTCCAGCGCGAGAAGGCCGTGCTCGGGTTCTTCATTTCCGGCCACCCCCTCGCCAAGTACCGCACCGAGGTGGAGCTTTTCGGGACCCGCACGACCGCCACCCTCGGGCTGTGGAGCGACCAGACGGTGACCATCGCCGCCATGGTGACGGTCGTGAAGCGCCAGGTCTCCAAGCGCAGCGGCGCCGAATACGCCCGGCTGGTACTGGAGGACTTCCACGGCACCGCCGAGGCGTTGGTGTTCCCGGAGTCGTGGGCGCGGCTCAACGCGGTGATCCAGCCCGACAGCGCCCTGCTGCTCACCGGCTCACACAGCGCCCGGGACCGGGCGGAGGAGCAGGCCCCGTTCATCGTGGACGCCGTCCGGCCGCTCGAGGAACTGAAGTCGAGCGGCGCCATCGGCCTCGCGCTCACGTGGTCTGCCGACTGTCCGCCGGAGCTGGACACCGCGCGGGCGGTCGCGGCGCTCTGCGCGGCGCACCCCGGCCCGGCGCCGGTGCTGGTCGAATGGGCCGACGAGGGCGACAACGGGGGCGGGGGGGGAAGGAGTGGCGGCGGACCGACGGCGCGGCTGCGCAGCCGCTCGTTCCGCGTGGAGCCGGCCGACGATCTGCTGGCGGCGCTGCGGGGCATCCTCGGCGCCGAGCGCGTGCACCTGGTGAAAGCGAGCTGATCTGGCATGGCGACGCATACGCTGGATTTCGAACGCCCGCTGCTCGAGATCGAGCGCCAGATCGAGGAGCTCCGCAAGCTGGGCAGCGGCGACGGCGCCAGCCGCAATCGCGAGCTCGCGCCGCTCGAAAAGCAGCTCGCCGAGCTCCGGGCCGAGATCTACCGCACGCTGACGCCCATGCAGCGGGTGCAGGTCGCCCGCCACCCGAAGCGCCCCTATCCGCTCGACTACATCCGACTCGTCTTCACCGACTTCGTCGAGCTGCACGGCGACCGACTGTTCGGCGACGACCCGGCGATCGTGGGGGGCTGGGCCCGGCTCGATGGCCAGACTGTGATGGTCATCGGCACGCAGAAGGGCCGCGATACCAAGGAGAATCTGCGTCGGAACTTCGGCATGGCCCACCCCGAGGGCTACCGGAAAGCGCTGCGGCTGATGCAGTTAGCGGAGAAGTTCCATGCTCCGGTGCTCACGCTGATCGACATTGCTGGCGCCCACCCGGGGCTGGGTGCCGAGGAGCGCGGGCAGGCGGGGGCCATCGCCCGCAACCTCATCGAAATGGCCGCATTGCGCACGCCGCTGATCGCGACGGTCACGGGCGAAGGCGGCTCCGGCGGCGCACTCGCCATCGGGGTGGCCGACCGCGTGCTCATGCTCGAGAACTCGGTGTACTCCGTCATCTCCCCGGAGGGGTGCGCCGCGATCCTGTGGAAGGACGCGACCCAGAAGGAGCGAGCGGCGGAGGCCTTGAAGCTCACGGCCCAGGATCAGTTGACGCTCGGCGTCATCGACGAGATCCTCCCCGAGCCGCCCGGCGGTGCGCATGCCGACCCGGAAGCGGCCGCGGAGACCCTCGGCACGGCCCTGAAGCGCCATCTGCGCGAGCTGGCGAAGGTCCGGACCGCGAAACTCCTCAAGCGGCGGGAAGCGAAGTACCTTTCGATAGGCGCTTTCACCGAGAAGTGAGTTGACTCAGCCAGTCGTCGAAGTCCGGTTCAAAGGGAACCGGCTGGAGTATTTCATATGGCAGTCCGCGGAACCGTTCGCCCCCCACGATGCCGTGATCGTGGAGGCGGAGCGGGGCCAGGATCTGGGCCGCGTGTCGGCGCTGGGGGACGTGGCGCTGAAGAAGTGTGGCCGCGGCTGCGCCGGCTGCTCCTTGCAGGAAGCGGCCGACCAGCGAGCCACCCGGCGCATCCTGCGACGCGCGACGCGCGAGGACGTGCAAGCCGCCGAGCAGCTGCGCCGTGCGGAGGACGACGTCCGCCGCAAGGTCCGGGACCGCGTCCGCGCGCACGCGCTCCCGATGAAGGTCTCCGACGCCGAATGGCAGTGGGACCGCCGTAAGCTCACCATCTACTTCACGGCCGACCAGCGGGTCGACTTCCGAGCGCTGGTACGCGACCTGGCGAGCCAGTTCCGCACCCGGATCGAGCTGCGGCAGATCGGCGCCCGCGACGAGGCGCGGCGCCTCTCGGGCGTCGGGCGCTGTGGCCGCGAGTACTGCAGCGCCAGCTGGCTGCCAGAGCTGCGGCCGGTGAGCCTGGCGGTGGCCAAGGACCAGCACCTCTCGCTCAACCCAGTGCAGATCTCGGGCCCCTGCGGCCGGCTGCTCTGCTGCCTGCACTACGAGCACGACTTCTATGTGCGCAGCCGCAAGCGCTTTCCCAAAGAAGGCAAGGTGCTGCGCACCAGCATGGGCCAGGAGCGCGTCCTGGCCGTGGACATCTTTCGCGAGCGGGTGACGCTGCGCGGGGAGGAGGAGGGGGGCACGCGGATCATTCCGCTCGTGCAACTCAAGACGGAGGTGGAGGCGGCCGGAGGCCCGTCCGCCGGTGGGTAAGTTCTACCTCACGACCGCGATCGACTACTCGAACGGCGATCCTCATCTCGGCCACGCGCTCGAGAAAATCGGGGCCGACTGCATCGCTCGCTACCGCCGCCTCCGCGGCGACACGGTGCACTTCGTGATGGGGATGGACGAGCACAGCCAGTCCGTGATCCAGGCGTCGGCCCGCGCCGGCGTAACCCCCCAGGCTTGGGTGGATCAGATGGCGGGCACGTTCGCGCAGTATTGGAGCCGCCTGCTGTGCAGCCACGACGACTGGATCCGCACCACCGAACCCCGCCACGCGCGCGGGGTTACGGCATTGCTGCAGCGGATCCAGGAGCGTCGTCCCGGCGATCTCTTCGAGGCGGAGTACGAGGGGCTGTACTGCACCGGCTGCGAAGAGTTCAAGCAGGAGTCGCAGATCCGGAACGGCCACTGCATCGAGCACCCCACTCTGGAGCTCGTGCCGACGAAGGAGCGGAATCATTTCTTCCGCCTGTCCGCGTATCGCGACCCGGTGCTCGAGCGCATTCGGTCCGGCGCCTTCCGCGTCGAGCCGGCGATCCGCCGCAACGAGGTCGTACGGCTCCTCGAGGACGGGCTGCAGGACATCTCCATCTCACGTCAGCGACAGCTCTGGGGCATTCCCTTCCCCGGTGACGCGGGGCAGACGGTGTACGTCTGGTTCGACGCCCTGATCAACTACCTCTCCGCCACCGGCTTCCCGGACGGCGGGTACGAGCGGCTCTGGCCCGCCGACCTGCACGTGATCGGCAAAGGGATCACCCGATTCCACTGCATCATCTGGCCGGCGATGCTCCTGGCCGCCGGGGTCGATCTGCCGCGGCTCGTCTGGGCGCACGGGTACGTGCAATGGGAGGGCGCCAAGATGAGCAAGACCGCCGGGACAGCCGTGGACCTCGGCGGGGCCATCGCCCGCTACGGCCCGGACGCCTTGCGGTATTTCCTGCTGCGGGAGATCGGATTCGAGAACGACGGGAACTTCACCTGGGAGCGCTACGACGCGCGTTACACCACCGAGCTTGCGGACACCTTCGGGAACCTGGTGTCACGAACGCTGTCGCTCGTCCTCCGCCACCGCGACGGCACCGTACCACGCGACCCACAGGGCTACCGGACGCCGCTCGAGGAGGCAGGCCGGCGTGCGTTGCGCGACTACGCCGCGGCGATGGACGCGCTGGCCGTGGCGGACGGAGCGGCACAGGTCATGGAGCTCGCTACGCGCGCCAATCGCTACGTCGAGGAAACGGCACCGTGGGCGCTGGCGAAGGCCGGCAAGGACGCCGAGCTCGATTCAGCCCTCGCCAACCTCGTGCGGACCGTGGCGCGGCTCGCCGTGCTGGCCGCGCCGTTCACACCGAGTAAAGCCGAGATGATCTGGAACGTCCTCGGCGCCGGACGGCCCCTCGCGGACATTCGTCTCGCCGAGCTGGCGGAGCTCTCGGTCGAAGGGCGGACCGTCACCAAGCCCCCGATCCTATTCCCCAAACCTCCTACGACTTAACAGTTTGCCGAGGAGTTTGTGACGTGGCTCACGTGCGGGGTTGTTGACGCCCCCTTGGCAGAGGCGTATTTTTGCCACCCCTTGGCGTTCCAGCGGCGCACGGAGCCCCATGTCGAAGAAGCCGGAGCGGAAGTGGACGGTGATGCTGGTACCCCACGGCTCGGGCGCGTCCCGCGCAGTGGAGGTATCGCAGACCGTCGTCAGAGCGCTCGCCGGCTTCGGGAGCGCGCTGGCGCTGCTGTTCCTCGTGCTCGGGGGCGCCGCCCTGTCGCGCGGCATCAACATCACCCGCAGCCGTGCGCTGGAACATGAGAACGGGCTGCTCGCCGACGAGATCCAGCGGCTGCGCGAGCGGATGGTCACCCTGCGCGACACCTTGAACACCATCGGCCAGCGGGAGCAGGAGCTGCGGCTGCTCGCCGGTCTGAGTCCGACCGACGCCGGCGTGCAGCAGGCTGGGATCGGCGGGCCGGCGGGCGCCTGGTCAGAGCGGGACAGCCTCTCAGCCTCCGGGCGGCTGGGAGCGCAGGCGCTGGCCGCGCGCACGGACGTGGACGCCCTGAGTCGCCGCGCCAACATCCTGGTGCGCTCCCTCACCGAAGCCTACGACTCGCTCTCGAGCCACCAGGCGAGATTCGCCGCCACACCCTCCATCATGCCCACGAAGGGCTGGCTCTCCAGCGCGTTCATGCACGAGCGCGTGCATCCGATCCTGCATCTCGCGCGACCCCACGAGGGCATCGACGTCTCCGCGCCGATGAACGCCGAGATCGAGGCGCCCGCCGCCGGCATCGTGACCGATGTAAAGTGGGAAGAAGGCTACGGGAACATGCTGACGATCGACCACGGCTACGGCCTGGTCACCCGATACGCGCATTGCTCCAAGATCCTCGTGGCGCGCGGCTCGCGCGTGAAGCGCGGGCAGAAGGTCGCGCTCGTCGGCTCGACCGGCCTCTCCACCGGCCCGCACCTGCACTACGAAGTGTGGGTGAACGGGAAGCCGGTGGACCCGATGAAGTACGTGCTCCCGGACGCGATCGTGGATTGACGCTTCGCCCCTCTACAGGGAGGCGTCCATGGCTGCCGGCCTCGATTCTCGCCGCACCGCAGTAGCTAGACTCCTCGGCCTGAGCATCTTTCTCGCCTGCTCCCATGCTCCCCGTCCCGACTCCACACTGACTGGCCCTGGCAGGTTCCTCGTCACCGAAGAGAAGATCCGCGCCTCCGGGGCCACGACAGCGTGGGAAGCGCTGCGCCGCACCGTCCCGATGGTCCAGTTCCGGGAGAACCGCGGGGCGCCGTCACGGATCCAGCGGCGCGGCACGGCGAGCATCTATCTTGACGACGAGCCGCGCGTGTTCGTGGACCACGTACTACTGCTCGACCTCAAGATCCTCGCCAGCATGCCGGCGTCGGACATCGGCAGCATCGAAGTCCTGAACGGCATCGACGCCACGACATACTACGGGGGGCTCTCGACGAGCGGAGCCATCGTCATCCACACCAAGACAGGCAATCCCTGAACGCAGCGTGGGGCGCCGGTCGACGGCACCCCGCGATGCCCCCTTACTGTCCCTGCAGCCGCTTCACGCGCTGGTGTTCATGCAGTGCACGAAGTGCGGGTTGTTCTGCTCATCGAGCGGGATCGGCATGTTGACGGCCGCACCGTAGGGCCCGCCCTTGAAGTACGTCCCGGTCGGGAAAACGGCGTCGGGCGCGCGGCCGTACTGCCGGATCAGCCGGCGCAGGTCCCCGAGGCGATGTCCCGTCGAGAACATCCAAAAGCCGCGCTCGTAGAACATCAAGTCGACACGCGCAGCGGCCGTTCCCGGATCAGCGAGGGCGGGAAGGGGAACGGGTGCGCGCGTGAACCCGGTTTGGGCCGTCGGGTAGAGGGCGGTGTTCGCCCGCAGCGTATTGAGCGTGGCGAGCCAGGCGCCGGGATTGCCCGCCTGGAGCGACGCCTCGGCCTCGATCAGTCGTGCCTCGATCCCGGAGGCGATGGGAACCGAGCTGAAACGCCCCCAGATGCCCTGCAGGACGGCAGTGTCGGGCAGTGAGCTGTCGAATACTTTGCCGCCCTTGCTCCTGATCACCCGCGGATCATTGGCGCTGTAGAAGGGGAGACCCGTCCCTCCCTCCCGGTCGCCCATGAAATACCGTTTGGCGCTGGTGTTCAGCG
>CAZXKD010000046.1:0-5442 GCA_964641215.1 uncultured Gemmatimonadaceae bacterium | reverse complement strand
CCCGTCCCTCCCTCCCGGTCGCCCATGAAATACCGTTTGGCGCTGGTGTTCAGCGCCCAGATTTGGTTGTCGCTCGTGTTGGCCGAGTAGGTAACGTCGTAGTGGAACGGCGTCGCCACCTGGGATACCAGCGCCGCGGCGGCCGCGTACTGGCCGCGGTTGAGGAGCGTCCGGCTCTTCACGATGGAGGCGAGCTGGCGTACGCGCGCACTGTCGGGTCCCGGCTGGTACGCCAGCGCGGAGTCGGCCGCGACACTGGCCAATCCGAAGACAGAGTCTACGGGAAGCGGGTCTCCGTAGACAATGGTCGTGCCGGAGAGCCCGCTCACCGGAATGCCATTGCAATACGTCTCGCCTGCCAGGTTCAGCGAGTACGCGGTGAGCGCATACAACAGCCCGATGTTGGACTGCGGCGTGGGCGCGTACGTCTGCAGCGCGTTGATGGCGGCCTGGCCTTCCACGCGCACCCGGTTCAGCGACCGAAACGGCCCCGCGAGAAACGTGTTGGTGGGATCGAAGTTGCGCTGGTCCATGTCGTTGCGCTGGACGAACGTGTCCCCGGAGCGGTACTCGTCGGCCAGCAACCCGCCGTAGACGAAGAGCGCGTCGGGTCCTTGAATGCCGTTGGTGGCCTGCTCGAGCCGGAGAATCACGCCGTTTTTCAGCGCGATCGCCCCGGAGGCCGAGGTCACGGTGGGAATGATGTCCGGCGTCTCGACGCTCAGGATATCGTTCGTGGAACAGCCGAGGACCACGACAACGGTTGCCCAGGCCAGCGCGTGCCGGCCGCGCGCCCGGCGCCGTGGCGAGGAAGCTCGGGACATGGTCAAATCTCCCGGAAGTGCGTGCTGGCGGATCATGGGTGCCTCCCTCAGAACCCGGCGTTCACGCGGAACGTCCAGTAGGTGGGGGGTGGCTGGGTCTGGAAATCGCTCACCGACCCGCGCGAGCCTGAGAAGTAATTGCTTTCCGGATCGAGCCCCGTGTAGGAGGTCCACTTCATCAGGTTGCGGCCGGCCAGCGTGACACTGAGGCTCCGTGCCCGCGCCGCCTGCGCCCAGCTTTGGGGCAGGACATAAGTGACCGCCAGTTCCCGCAGACGCAGGAAATCCGCCTTCTCCATGAAGCCGTACTGGGTGGTCGTCCCGGTCTCGCGGAGCGCCACGACCCGCGCCTGCTCCCAAAGCGACGCAGTGGGGTCGATCAAGCCACGGCAGTTGAGGCGGGACTGGCAGCGGATTCGCTCCGTTCCGTTCAGCAGGGAGTAGCCCGCCTTGAGGTCGAGGAGTGCGCTCAGCTGCACCCGCCGGTTCAGCAGGTCCACGCTGTTGGTCATGGCGACCTCCCAGCGCGGCTGGCTGTAGCCCACGAACGTCGCGCTGTCGGCGACCTTGATCTCGTTCGCCGTGATGATGCCGTTCCCATCGAGGTCCGTGTACGTGTAGGCCCGCTGCCAGTATCCGTCGATCGGGTAGCCTTGGCGCTGCTGAATCGTGGTCCCGATGATTGGCGCGACCCCCCCCATGTCCGCGATGAAGTTGGTGTTGTGGGAACCGGAGAGGGACACGTCCCAGCCCCACGTCGGCCGGTCGAAGACCCGGGTGTCGATCAGGAACTCGATGCCGCGATTGACCACCGCGCCCAGGTTCTCGAACCGCGTCGTGCTCGCACCGACCGAGGGCGCTACCGTGCGGGCGATGAGCGCGTCGGCCGTGCGCTTGGTGTAGCCGGTGACTTCGAGGTGCACGCGCCGGCTCAGCAGGTCGGCGTCGAAGCCGAGCTCTAGCTCGCGCGCGCGCTCCGGTTTCAGGTTGGGGTTGCCGATCGCGCTGAAGACGATCGCCGCCTGGTCCACGCCGTCGACGTTGGAGGTTCCCGGCGAGAAGTACCGCAGGGCATCGGTCGTGCCGGGCTGCACGCCTGAGGCACCGAGGGCGCCGCGCACGCGCAGGCTGCTGATCCACGAGAAGGCCGGGAAGAACGGCTCCTGCGAGATCAGGTAGGAGACGCTCAGTTTCGGGTAGTACACCGCCTTGAAGTTCTGGCCGAAGGCGCTGTTCTTATCAGTCCGCAACGCCCCCGTGAGAAACAAGCGCTCGCGGAACGCCATCTGTTGCTCCACGAAGGCGCCCAGGGTCACCGTGATCGCGGTCGCCTCGTTCGCCTGCGGGATGGCCCCCGCGGTGACGGTGGTAGCTCCGGGTGCCAGGTTCTCGGCGTAGGCGGCGTTGCGGTCGAAGACGTCCTTGATGTACTGAATCCCGAGCGTCGTCCGCGACCGCCACGACGGCGACAGTTCGAACGCCGCGGCCGCGTCGGCGTTCGCAGTGTAATCGAAGAAATTGGTCCGATTGTCTTGCTTGAACCCGCTGATGTACGTCGCGTTGAACGGCGCGCACTGGTCTTTGCGGCACAGGTCGGTGTCCAGCCGGCTGGTGTAGTCGACGCCAGCGACTGCCCGCCCGGACAGCCAGGTCGTGGGTCGCCAATGCATCGTGCCGCTGCCGATGAAGCGGTTGATGTCTTGGGTGACGGTCTCCGAGTAGAACTGGTCCGGCGTGTACAAGCGGTAGCCGAAATGACCGTTGTCCATGTTGCCGGGGCCTCCAAAGCCGTTGGAGAGCAGGCCGACGGTGTTGTTGTCGGTCTGGGGAAGCCGCTGCGTACTGGAGATGAAGCCCGTGGAAACGGACACGTCGAGCCGTGGATTGAGGTTGGCCTCCACGTTCGCGCGCACGCTGCTCTCCTTGCGCGCGTTCGGCCGGTACTGAGCGTATGGAACGCTCGCGATCTGCCGCGTCGTGACGATGTTGTTCCATGCAAAGGGTGGCAGACGCAGCAGGCCGAGCTCGTAGCCCCACTCCCCCGACAGGAAGTAGCGCGTCGCTTCGGTGCCGCCCGAGACCTGCGCGCCGTACTGCTCGCGATACCCTGTCCCCAGCGGGGTCGTCTGGGGATTGGTGAACAGGTTGAACCGCGAGACGCTGTCCTGCGTGCAGGTCCCCGCCGCGACCGCCGTCAGGATGCACTGCGCGCCGTTCGTCGGGGTCGCGCCCGCGGTCCAGCCCCGGTAGGCCGTCGGGTAGGTGTTATGATCGTTGATCATGCCGCCTTCGGCGTACACGTTCCAGCGAGCCGGCCCCGTCTGACCCCGTTTGGTCTTGATGACGACTACGCCGTTGCTCGCGGCGGTGCCGTACAACGTGGATGCCGATGGACCCTTCACGATCTCGATCGACTCGATCTCGTCGGGGTTGATGTCGTTGAGGCGGCTGGGATTGGTGCCGCCGATCCCGATACTGGAGGAATTGACCGACGCCTGCATGCGGATGCCGTCGATGATGTAGATCGGCTCGTTGTCCAGCGAGATGCTGTTGGTGCCGCGGATGCGCACGCGAGCGCCCGCGCCGGTCAGGTTCCCGGGGAGCACCTGCACGCCTGGAGCCTTGGCGACGAGCACATCGTTCATATTCGTGATCGGGCGTTGTTCGACCAGCTTGCCGACGTCGATCGTGGAAATGACGTTCCCCACCTGAGCCTTCTCCTGCTCGCCGCTGGCCGTCACGACCATCTCGTTGAGCGAGAAGGGCGTCAGGGAGAGCTGCACATCCACGGTGTCGGTTTCCCCAGCCGCCACGGTGACACGGCGGGATACCGCCCCGTATCCGATGGCGGTGACCCGCAGGGAGAAGGACCCAACGGGCACGCCCTGCAGGAGATAGCGGCCATCGGCATTCGTCTGGCCGATGAAGGTGGTGCTGGGGATCGCCACGCGGGCGCCGACGAGGGGCTGGCTCGTGGCCTGATCGGTTACGCGTCCAGCCACGGCTCCTCGCTGCGCGACTGCGGGAGCTGCGAGCGCGAGCAGCACCACGAGCGCTCCTGCCAGTGGGACTGCGCGAGTAGACGAAAAAGTGGTCATGGTGGAAACCCTCCTTTGCATGCCAAACTGTAGAATCCTGAACCGGCTGGCAAGGCCACTGCTCAGAGTTTTACCTTCGGCACCGTGTCGGCGCCTGGCGTCTGCAGCTCGAAGTACGGCCGCGGCCCCTTCCCGATCGCCTTCGCCGTCAGCACCTGCGGGAAGCGGCGGATGAAGGCGTTGTAGCGGTTCACCGCGTCGTTGTAATCCTGGCGCGCCACCGCGATGCGGTTTTCCGTTCCCTCCAGCTGATCCTGCAGCGCCCGGAAGTTCTCGTTGGACTTGAGCTGCGGGTAGTTCTCCGCGATCGCGAGCAGACGGCCCAGCGGCGCCGTCAGGGCCGCATTGGCGCTCGCCATCTGCCCCAGATCGCCCGATTGCACGGCACCCGCCAGCTTGGCCCGGGCATTCGCGACCTCGATGAAAATCGTCTGCTCCTGCTTCGCGTAGCCCTTCACGACCTCCACCAGGTTGGGAATCAGGTCCGCCCGGCGCTGCAGCTGCACTTTGATCTGCGACTGGGCGGCGTTCACCTGCTCGTCGTAGGTCTGAATCGCGTTGTAGCCGCAGCCGGCGATGGCCAGCAACGCCCCCGCCGACAGAATCGCCTGCATTGCCTTCACGGTTCCTCCCTTGGGATTGAGGGGTTCTCCGTTATCCGCAAAACGGAGAGCGGACAACGGTGAACGGTTCACATTGTGTTCACGTGCTCTGCGACTCGCGCTACCGCGGCGAGATATGCCGCCGCACGCGGGTCGCCGGTCGACAGCTTCAGCGCACGACCACGGGCCTGATTGAACAGGTCCGCGAGCGGCTCGGGCGGCAGGCCCACCAGGGCCGCCGCCTCCCGAACTAAGGCGTCGGGCGCTGCCGCAGGAGTCCGGCCGGCAAGCCGCAGGGCCGCGCGCACCATGGTCAGGAATCCGGCCATGCTGCCGATGATGACGGCGGCCAGACGCTTCGGATCCTTGTGGAGCGCCGCGTAGGCCTGGCGCAACCGCACCAGCTTGCCCATCAGCTCGTGCTCGAGCTGGCGCCGCAGGTCTGCGCCCTGAACCGTCACCCCGGCCCACGGATCGCGGCCGGCCAGCAGCCGGTGCGCCTCGCGCATCTCCTGATACTCGATCGCGAAGACATCGGCCGAGTCGCGCCACTCGGCAGCAGACAACAGGATCGGCGCGGGATGGCCGTTCTTGCTCCAGGCAGCGATGGGTGGCGCGATCGCCGCGAACAGCGGCTCGTCGACGGCATCCACGATGAGCAGCGTGTTGACATCCGAGCGGCCCGGGACGTGCGTCCCTCGTGCGGTCGAACCATAGAGCACGAACGCGACGAGTCGGGACCCCAGAGCCGCGTCGAGCGCTGAGGCAAGCTCCTCTACGGTCTTCGGTCTGGCCATCGGTAACTTCCCCCCCAGCCCCCGCTCTCGGGGCCTGTCAGAACTTCCCGCCGGCGCCGCCTCCTGAGAACCCACCACCGCCCCCGAACCCCCCGAACCCGCCGCCACCGCCGAAGCCCCC
>CAZXKD010000045.1:0-17611 GCA_964641215.1 uncultured Gemmatimonadaceae bacterium | reverse complement strand
CGTCGAGCGACACGCTGATCGCCCGGCCGCAGAGCAAGACGGTGACCTTCCCGGCCGGCACCGCGGGCGCCTCGGTTGTGATCAACGGGGTCGCCGCCGGTCGGGTGACGATGACCGCCAGCGACTCCTCGGGCCTGGGGTACCAGGCTGGCACCATGGTCGTGACCGTGGTCTCGACCATCCAGTTCCAGGAGGTCGGAACGTTTCTTCAGCAGACCGACTTCTATGTGAACCAGAATGAGACTCACCGGGCCCAGGTGTTCCTGTCCGATCCGGCGCCCGCAGGTGGGTTGGGCGTGACGTTCGTGTACGGGAAAGCGGGAACATCGGTCGTCAGCCCCGCTCCGGCGATCATTCCCGCCGGCCAGCTCGCCGCCAGCGTCGTCATTCAGGGGCTCGCTCCGGGGAACGACAGCGTGGTGCCGACGTCGGGCGGGTTCGTCGGCAAGTTCTCGCGGGTGCACGTCGCGCCCAACAACCTGACCTTGAACGCCCCGTACCCCTACACCGGGGTGCTCGGCGTGGGCCAGATGTACACGCCGACCGTGTCCATCCCCTATTCCATGGACCACCAACTGGTGGTCTCAGCTGGCCTCTCGGCGCCCATTGGAACCGTTCAGACGCCGGACACGATCCGCACCAACATCGCCAGTCAGGGCTTCACTGTGGTGGCGACGGCCTCCGGGCCGGCGACCCTCACCGTGTCGGCACCGGGGTGGGTTGCGGCGACGGCTCCTGTCTTCTTCTCCACGCCGCACCTTCAGGCCATTGGCCCCCCGACTATGATCGCCGGTGACCCCAACAAGGGGTATTGGTACGCCTATACCAACGACTCCCTCGGCGGCAACCATGCCGTGAAGGACACCCTCGTGGTGACGGCGGTCTCCCGGAATCCTGCGGCCGTCGCGGTCGACAGCGCGACGCTGAAAGTGCCTGCGGGGAGTGGCGGCAATTCGGTCGGCAACGCCCTCCGGGCGCTGCCGGGGGCGGGTGGGGACTCGGCTTGGATCGTGCTGACCGCCCCGGCGTACCAACCCGACTCCTTCAAGGTGCACGTCACGAAGCCGACGCTCACATTCAGCGTCGGCTACCCCTACACCGCGCGCGTGGGGATCGGCACGCTCTATCAGAACGCCGGGTACGTGCAGATCCCGTACGTCCGGACCGACACGTTCACGGTGTTATTCGGGCACACCCGGCGCGCGATCGTCTCCGGGCCGGACTCGGTGCGCGTTCTCAAAGGGCAGACGAGCGCGGCCTTTAACATCGCGGGTGTCGCACTCGGCACGGACACGATCTTCATCACGCGGGCGACGGGCTACGTGGTGACGCCCGACACCCTCGTCTATACCGTGGGCCCGATCCACGTGCGGCCGTACACCTACCCCGGTGTGACGAACTACATGATCAGCCCGCCCACCATCGCCACAGCGGTCGTGGTGGACTCGGCCACCGGCTACGCGTTCCCGCTCGTGGCCCCGCTCCGGGTGGCGTTGCGGTCGTCGAAGCTCGCCGAGTTCACTCTCGACTCGGGCGCCGTGACGATCGATTCGGGGCAGACGTACAGCTACAACCACCCCGACACCGTGCGGTTTGTTGGCGTCGATACAGTGGGCGGCCGGATCCTGTCCAGCGCGCCGGGCTCCACGCCCGACTCGTCCAATGTGATCAAAGTGTTCCCGACGCCTCTGCAGATCAATCGCGGGTACCCCTATACCGTCGGCCGCGGGTTGAGAGAGCAGTCCAATACTGTATCCCTCATCGGTGGTGTGGCGCCGAGTCCGGTGACCGTCACGTTGCAGCGCTACAACCGCGCTGTGGATTCGCTCTCGACCGGCACCGTGACGATTCCCCAGGGGCAGAGCACGAGTGGCGCTTTCGAGATCCTGGCCCTCGATTCGACCGGGACCGACTCGATCCTCGCCACGGCGACGGGCTACGTGACGGCGAAGCTCACGATCTCCCCGGAGGCCGCGAGCCTGGCGCAGGGCGGTATTCCGACGAGCCGTCTCACCACGGATCCGCCCTACCAGCCCCTCGTGTACACGGCCACCCGGTCCCGCAACATCCTGAAGCCGTTCTCTCCGGTGAACGTGACAGTCGTTTCCACGAACCCGAACGTGATCTTGATCGACTCGGCTGGGGTTTCGGTAAGCCCGCGCGGCGATACGGCGGTGACATTAGTCGATACCACGCGCACTTATGGCGTGGTCCGAGTCAGGTTCATGGGCAGTGGCAGCGCACGGCTGCGCTACCTGGCTCCCGGGTTTGCCACCGACTCGACCCCGCTGGTCACCGTCACTGGCCCGACGCTGCACCTCAGCACCGGCAGCCAGACTGTTGGCGTCGGCCAGCTCCTCACAGGTCAGTATGTCTACGTGGATAACGCGGTCACCGGCGCGCCGCTCGTGGTGCAACTGCTGAAGAGCGACAGCGGGCTGCCAGCGGCGAGCCAGGCGTTCACGCTGTCGGCGGCATCGGTGACGATCCCCATGAACTCGACGGTCAGCAATACGTTCGACATCCAGGGCAATGCCATCGGCACCGCAGTCCTCACCGCCCGGGCGCCCGCGTACAGCCAGAGCAGCGGAGCCGTGTCTGTCGGCCAGCCGAGGCTCATTGTCTCACCCAAGAACCTTGCCTTGGCCGTGGGCCAGCAGCCTTACTCGGTCTACGTGTACACCGCAGATCAGAGCGGCACGCTCCACATCGTCGCGGCCCCGCTCGCGGTGAGCGTTGCCTCGAAGGACCCCACGGTCGTTCAGGCCGACTCACTCCAGCTCCAAGTGCCGGCCGGTCAGGCTTCCACCTCGGTCGGCCTCGTAGGCTTCGTCAAAGCCACCACACCGGTCATCTTCTCCGCGGCTGGATACAACCCGGATACCGTGGTGGTGTCGGTGGACACGGGGCAGCTCAGCATTGTGAACCCGCCGAGCGGCCTCGGCCCGGGCCAGGTCTCGACCAACCAGATGTACGTCCAGCTGTCATACACCACGGGCGCGGCGCTCGTGGTCAACCTTGCATCCGCCAACCCGACGGTGCTCACTGTGCCAAGCACCGTGACGATCGCGGCCAATACCAATTACGCCTACTTCACGGTGACGGGTACCGGGGTGGGGACGGCCAACGTGACCGCGACCGCGTCCGGCGTGAAGCCGGCGACGCCGGTGCCGGTGCGGATCAGCATGCCCAAGTTCCAAGTGATTTTGAGCTCGACGACCAGCGCCGGCCAGAAGGCCGTGATCACGGTCTACGCCGAGGATTCGCTGGGGAACACGCGTAACCTCGTCTCGCCGCTGACGGTGTTACTCACCTCGACCAACCCGACCCACGCCGCATTCGACTCGGCGACGATCCATATCCCCGCGGGGTCATACTACGCTTCAACGGGGGTCGTGTTCGACACGGCAGGCACTTACACGATCACCGCCACTGTGCCCGCGGGTGGCTACACCAACGGGAGCGCGACGACTACGACGACTGGCGCGCTGGTGCGCATGATCGCGCCGACTTCGTTCAGCCCGGCCTCAGTGACCATCAAGGCAGGCCAGTACGTGACCTGGCGGAACGACGACGCCATTACCCACACGACCACGGAGAATAGCGCGAGCCCGGTGTGGAATGGATCGCTGTCTCCTGGCCAGACCTTCTCGGTGTATTTCAGCACGGCGGGGACGTACAGCTATCACTGCACGATCCACGGCACGGTTATGAGCGGCACCGTGATCGTCCAGTAACCCCTACACCCGGAACTCCTTCACCAGCGAGCGCAGTTTCTCGGCTCCTTGTAGCAAGGCGCCCGCCGCGGCCGCCATCTCCTGCGTCGACGCGCCCTGCTGCTGGGCCGCCGCCGTGACCTGCTCCGCGCTCGCCGCATGCCCCACCGCCCGCCCCGCCACCTGTTGCGCCTTCTCCCCCAGCTGCTGCGCCACCTCCCGGTTCTGCTGCGCCGCCACCGTCACCCGCGCCGCCGCCTGCTCCACCTGCTCGATCGCCGCCACGATCTCCGCCAGCCCCCGCGCCGCCCCCTCGGCCACCGACTCCACCCCCCGCACCTTCGCCTGGCCCGCCGCCATCGTCGCCGTGACGTCCTCCACCTGCTCGCGGATGACCGCCGTCGTCGCCGCCACGTCCGCCGCCGCCCGGGCCGACTCGTCGGCGAGCTGCCGCACCTCCTCGGCCACCACTGCGAACCCCTTGCCATGCTCGCCCGCCCGCGCCGCCTCGATCGCCGCGTTCAGCGCCAGCAGGTTCGTCTGCGAGGAGATGCGCTTGATGAGATCCACGAAATCGTCGATCGCCGCGCTCTGCTGCGCCAGCTGCTGCACCTGCGTCGACGTCGTCTGCACCACCTCGCGCACGTCGAGCAGCGTGCTCCCCGCCGCTAGCACGTCCCCGCGGTGCCGGTCGGCCACGGTGTGGATCTCCTCCCCCAATTGCGCCACGCGCCCGGCCGCCTCCGCCATCTCGCCGGCCGCCTTCTGGAGCCGCTCCAGGCCCGATCCCACCGCGGTCAGCTCGTTGCGCTGCCCTTCGGCGCCCCCGGAGATCTGCACCATGGCGGTCGACACCTCGGCGCTCGACGCGGCGAGCTGCTCGCTCACCGCCGACAGGTCGCCCGCCGAGCCCGCGATGCGGTCCGACTCGCCGATCACTTCGCCCACGATGCCGCGGAGGCGCTCGCCCATCACGCGCATCGCGTCGGCGAGCACCTGGAACTCACTCGGCATCCGGCCCGTGGTCACCGGCCGCAGGTCGCCGGCGCCGAACCGCTCCGCCGCCGTCACCAGGCGACCGAGCGGCAGCTCGACAGCTTGGAGGGTGAACCAGGAAATCAGCAGGCCGCCGGCGATGGTGACGGCCAGCACGACCCACAGGAAGAGCTGGCGGCGGGCCGCCAGAGCGGCGAGCCGGCCGCCGGCCTGCCCGGCACGCTGCGCCTGGCGCGTGGAGAGGTCGCGCACCAGCCGGGTGAGCTCCCGCGACTGGTCCCGCACTGCCACCGATTGTCCCACCGCCTCGCGCTCGCGCCCCAGATCCTTGAGCGCGTGGGCGATCGCATAATCGACCTGGATCGAGGCCTGAAGCCCCTTGATCCGGCTCACCGTCAGCCGGTCCTCGAGGGAGAGCCCCTCGAGCTGCTCGAGGCGTTTCTCGTAGCGGAACCCCTCGTCGGCCGCTCCTAGGAATTCCCGGCGGGCGTCCGCTGACGGCTGGCTCAGGTATTGCTCGGCGGCCCGAATCTCGTCGAATACCGTGGTCACCAGCCCGCTGGCGACGATGCTGGCGGCCTGCAGCGCCTGCAGCTCTTGGGCTACCGCCGTCCGCATGGCGCGCAGCGCCGCCGCCCCGATGATCGCCGCCACGACCAGTCCGGCCAACACTCCACCGAAGCCCAGCAGGATGCGCCAGCGCAGCGTTTCGAGCGCTCGCCGTTGCTCGCGCCCTCCTTCGTCTCCCCTCCCCCTCTCACCGGTCATCGGGCGGCCTCTGCCTCGAGGTGCCCGTTCCGGATCACGCCGATCACGACGGGCTTGGCAGGAACGTCTCCATTGACGTCGAAGGCGATGGTCCCCGTCACGCCCTCGAACGCGGGCTTGCTCGTGCCGACCTGGGCGATGTAGTCACGGATCGCCTGACGGTCGGGCCCCACCTCGCCGATCGCCTGCGCCAAGAGGCGGACGATGTCATAGGCGCCGGCGCCGCGATGATCGGGCCGTTCCCCGTTGAACGCTCGCGCGTACGCGCCGACGAAGCGGGCGTTGCGCTCGCCCGGCTGCTGGGGCAGGTAAGTCGAGGAAAAGCGGACGCCTGCGGCGAGCGGGCCCTCGATGCCGGTCAGCGCGTCCCCTCCAATCGCCGGCCAGCGCAGGCCAAGCTGGCGCAGCTCGCGGAGCGCGAGCTCCGCCCCGGGGCGCTCGCAAGCCAACACGAGGACGTCCACCCCGCCGCGCTGCCGCATGTGTGACAGGTACGGCTCGAGCGAGGGTGTGGCCGGCAGATAGGGGTCCTCCTCGAGGACCGAGCCCCCCAGCCCGGAGAACTCCACGGCGAACGCCTGGCGCAGGCCCCGGCCGTATTCGTTGTTGATGAATATCACGCCGGCCCGTCCCGCCCCCAGGGCGCGGCGCGCGAAGCGCGCGATCTGCTGCCCCTGGTTCAAGTCGCTCGGCGTCACCCGAAACACGTACGGGCTGAAGCCGGTGAGGTCGGGGCTCGACGCCGACGGGCTGATCATGAGGAGGGGACTCGCACCGGTGCTGTAGACGCGGGCGGCCGCGAGCGTCGTGTTGGAGGAGAGATGGCCCACGACGGCGACCATTGCCGCGCTGTCGGAGAAGGCCTTGGCGATGTGGATCGCCTGATCCTCACTGCCGCTGTCGTCGGCGAATACCAGCTGGAGCCGGCGGCCGCGGATGCCCCCGGCGGCGTTGATCTCGTCGGCGGCCAGCTGCGCCGCGTGCCGCATCGACACGCCCCGCGGCTGGGAGAACGGCCCCGTCACCCCGACGAGGATCGGGCGCCGGGCGCCGGCACAGGCCGCGAGGACCAGGACGGCGCACAGGAAGGCGAGTCTGCGCAGAGCCCCTCCGGTTTGCGGCGGAAACGTGAGCAGCAACGGCGGTTTCGGGGTCGCGGGGCAAGGTAAATCCGCGACCGCTCGGAGCGCAATGATGCGACTGAGCGCCTCTTCCGAGCCGGCGCGCGCGGCGTATGTTGGCGTCATGGAAGCGCAGCGTCGACTCTGCGGGTTTTCAGCCGCCCTCGAGCGGCTGCTCGCCACGCGCGACGCGGCGGCGTTCGAGGCCGAATGGATCGCGCAGGACTTGCAGCAGGTGGGCTGGGAGGCCCTCGCCCTGGCCCGCCGGGCGAATACCGAGGCGCTCGAGCCGGTGCTCGCCGAAGTGGACCGGCGGCTGCTGGCGGTGCTGGAGCGCTGCCGCGCATTCGTCGACTCGCACGTTGTGACCTTCCGCGTCCCCGAGCTCGAGCGCTGGCAGCACGCCGCCGCCGCGGCGTTGGTGGGCGCGCGCTGGGGCGTGGCCGGGCTGCGCACCGTGATCGCCGACACCGGGGCGCCGCTCGGCCGGCGGTACTTCGCGTTCCTGGCGCTGGCTGAGCGGCACCCGCCGGGGGCGTGGGGACTGTTCGTGAAATACCTGCGCCGGCCCGACGCCCACCATGCGTTCGTGGCGGCGGCAGTCGAGGCGGCCCGGTACTACCCCGGCCGCACGGCCGACTTGATCGGCGTGTTCGAGCGCATCCGCGGCGATCAGCTGCGGCGCCGCTTCCTGGGCCCCAAGATCCTCGAATCGCTGCTGGTGCTGGGCGATGCGGCGGCGCTGCCTTTGTTCGAGGAGCTGCTGGTGGCCGGCCATACCGATCCCGACCTGGACCGCTGCGAAGTGACGCGGGCGTTGGTAGCGGTCCGGCGGCTCACCGGGCGGGTGGCCTCGAGCTCCAAGTTCCCCGATCCCGACGCGCCGGAGGTGCGCCGCACGCTCGACGAAGCGGAGCGGCGCTTCGAGGCGGAGCGTGACCGCCTGAAGCCGGTGACGGTAATCTGACCTATCGAGCGATGCGCTTTACCGCGCACCGCTCACCGCCTACCGCTCACCCCTTCCACGAACTCCCCCAGCTTCCGTCGGTAGCTTTCGCCCCCCCGCTCGTACGTGTCGTTGTGCCCGGCGCCCTGGATCAGGACCACTTCAGTGGGACCGGGAGCGGCGGCCGCGACCCGCATACCCATGGCGCTGGGTACCAGGAGATCGTCGGTGCCGTGAAACACCAGCACCGGGCAGTGCACTCGCCGGATCATGTCGAGGTTGTCCAGCCGGAGTCGGAGGATGAACCGTGGAAACAGGGCGTAATGCTGACGGCTCATCGCGGCCGCGTTCGTGAATGGCGATTCCAAGATCAGCCCCGCGGCCGCGTGGGCCGCCGCCGTTTGGGTCGCCACGGCGCTCCCCAGCGAGCGACCGTAGACGAAGATGCGGGCGGGGTCCACGCCGGGCCGCCCGCGCAGGGCCGCATACGCCAGATCCGCGGCCTCGTACAGCCCCGACTCGGTAGCGCGGCCGCCACTGCCACCGTAGCCGGGATAGTCCACGACCAGCAACGCGGCCGTCGGCGGCTGAAAGTCCCGCAGCACAGGCCAGATTGCGGCGATGTTCTCCCCGTTGCCATAGAACCAGAGCAGGCCGGGGAAGCGTGCGCCACCGGAGGGGGAGGGGGGGGGCGGCGTGCGGGGCGGCAGATACCACCCCACCAGTTTCGTACTCGTCCCCCTCCCCGCAATGCCCCCGGCCATGACCAGCTCGACCCGCTCGCCGCTCGTGAGGCCGACCCGTTTCGGGTCGGGCGGCTCGCCGCGCGGAGCGGGGAACGCGATGCGCTCTTGGAACACCCAGGCGAGCAGCACCAACACGAGGTAGGCCACGACCAGGCCGATGCCGACGCGAACGATCATCGTGGCCTGAAGTTAACCCTGTTCGGGTAGGAGGCCGGAGACTAGCTTTCCGGCCGATGAGCGGCGGCAGCGCCTCCGATCCTCAGCTTCTGACGCGCGCCCGGGGCGCGCTGCTCGGGCTCGTCGCCGGTAACCAGCTCGGCGTCCCGACCGAGTCCCTGCGCACCCCTGAAGCGATCCGCGCCGCGTTCCCCAATGGCGTGTCGGATCCCGCACCACCCCCGAAGGGCTCTCCCTACGACGACGATGCGGCGTTGACCCTGCTCCTGGCGGAATCCCTCGTCGAGCGAGGGGATTTCGACGTCCAGGATGTAGCGGCGCGCTGGGTGAAATGGCTGAAGCTCGACGGGCGTGGGGCCGGCGCTACCACCCGCGCCGCGCTGCGGCTGATTGATCGCGGCGTGGAGCCGTTCGAAGCGGGGCGCCGCGTGTTCGCCGACCTTGGCTCGCACCGGGCGGCGGGCAACGGCAGCGTGATGCGCTGCCTGCCGGTGGCGGTGCGCTTCCATGACAACGTCGACAAGCTGATGCG
Source organism: uncultured Gemmatimonadaceae bacterium (assembly GCA_964641215.1). Classification (GTDB taxonomy): domain Bacteria; phylum Gemmatimonadota; class Gemmatimonadetes; order Gemmatimonadales; family GWC2-71-9; genus 13-1-40CM-70-15. The sequence continues at coordinate 8,609 of CAZXKD010000045.1, read as the reverse complement.
CGTCTCCACCCAACAGTCCGCCGTCACCCACGCGGACGAGCGCTGCCTGTGGGGGGCGGCGGCGGTGAACCTGGCCGCGCGGGAGCTGCTGCACGGCAATATCTACTTCGTGGATGAAGTCCTCCATCGCATCGGCGACAAGGCCCCCCGAGTGCTCACTCAGGCAATGCACCGGGTGCTGCGTGAGCAGCAGGCCGATCTGCCGATAAACGTCGGGGGCGAATCGGGGTACGTGGTGCACTGCGTGGAGATCGCCTTCTGGTTCGCGACCCACGAGCGGACCCTCGAGGATGCCTTGGTTTTCCTCGTCCAGGCGGGGGGAGACACCGACACCAACGCCGCCCTCGCCGGGGCGCTGTTGGGAGCCCGTGACGGCGAGGCCGGCATCCCGCCGCGCTGGCTCGAGCAGATCGAGGGCGCTTCGGGCATCCGCAGCCTCGCGGATCGCCTCATCGGGGCCAGCCACTAGACGCGAAATGATAGAGGCACGGTTTCCCGTGCCCCCCTGACGGCTGATGGCTGACGGCTGACGGCTGACTGCTATTGCTTCCGGCCCACGTACCGGGCGATCCCGTCCATCACGCGCTTGTCCGCGAGAGTGATGTAGATCCAGCGGGCCGACCCGCGACCCCGCCAGGTGAAGCGCACGGTCTGCACGTTCCCGCCTCCCGGGAAGCTCCATTGCCACATACCGTTCTTGACGGCGTGCGGGCGCCCGAACTGCGTAGTCAGCTCCGCCTTGAGCCGGTCCACGAGCCCCACGGCGCCCGAGTCCCCGAACGACACCATGGCGACCTTCCCCTCGAGGACGTAGGCACTCAGATAGAAGGACGCGCTGTCGCTCGAATCCCGGATCACGACGCCGCACTCCATGAGCTGCGCCGTCTTGCGTGAGGTGTTGCACACCATCGGATCGGCGCCCTGTCGGGTCAGCGCTCGTGCTCTGGTGGCGAACTCCCGATATGCGGCGCCTGGTGCGAACCCCCGGTAGGACGGGGGGGGGAGGGCGGGCGGGCGGGGTGGCGCCGTGGCAGGCGCGCCTGGGCTCGTGGCCTGTGACGCGAGAATGGTGGGCAAGACCAGAGCGATGAGCACACAGTGTCGGGGGAGGACCATCGCTACCAATATAGGGTGCGCTCAGGGGCTCCGAAACGAAGCGGGCCCGGATTCCCGGGCCCGCTTCAGCTGCATTAGACGCGGCCGTTCAGACCTTGCGGACGTTCTGCGCCTGCAAACCCTTCGGCCCCTGCGCGACCTCGAACTCCACGTTGTCGCCCTCGGCGAGGCTGCGGAAGCCCTCGGCCTGGATCGCCGTGAAGTGGACGAACACGTCCGGACCCGACTCCTGCGCGATAAAGCCAAAGCCCTTCGCGTCGTTGAACCACTTCACCTTACCCTTTGCCATACCGTTTGAACCTCAGCACTAAGGGGCACTGCCCCGGACACGTTCGACTCTGGTCACCGCGACCAGAGACGGGCTCAAACAAAAACCGCGAGACAAGTGGTCCTCGCGGAGCGCAGACAAACCGGTGACGGTGCCACGTATTGCTTGAACCGGGGGCAAAAGTACGAATCGGCCCAAATCCTGTCAATAGTGTAACCGTTCGCGCAGGAAGTGCTTGCGGGCGTGATCAGGGCCTCGTTCCGGCCTACCGTCATTATCACGACAGCATAGAAACAGCACCTGAATACTCCAGTAATGGCGCCCACTTCCGCCAGGGCGGCGGGGCCGATAACCTCTGAGGCCGCCAGGAAGTCCGGAAGTCGTCTCTTCGGTCTGAGGACCCCTAATGACCCCGCATCTGCTGTTGGTGCTCGCCGCGCTGCGCGTGATGGCGCAGCAGCCCGCTTCCCCCGCCGCTCCCACCCTTCCCCAGCCCATTGCCCGTGTCGCAGTGCACCCGGCCGAGTTCGCGCTCAAGGTCGGCGACACGGTGCGGCTCGCTGCAATCGCCTACGACTCCGCGGGGAAGCCGATGGAGGGCGTCGCGATTCGCTGGTTTGCCGGCATGAGCTTCGAGGGGAAGGTGGACTCCACCGGTCTGGTGAGCGCCGGCTCTACCGGCGTGATCAACGTCGCCGCCGTCGCCTCGCTCAAGGATCGCGTGGTGAAGCCTACCCTTGGCTTCGCTCACGTGACCGTGCTCCCGCTGCCGGCTGCGCGAGTCGTCGTGACTCCCCGCCCCGCCCGGATGCTCGCCGGCACGTCACTCGTGCTTGAGGCCGCACCGCGCGCGGCCAACAACGACCGCCGTTACGACCCGGTCACCTGGAAGTCGAGCCGGCCAGCGGTGGTCGATGTGAACGCGTTCGGTCGCTTGACCGCCCGAACGACCGGAACGGCGACTGTCACAGCCGCCGCGGGAACCGCGATGGAAAGCTGGACCGTGACGGTCGTAACGAACTCCGTGTCCCGCGTCGGCGTCGGGCCCGCCGACACTGCGGTGCGCACCGGCGACGTCGCGCGCTTCCGCTTCTCCGCGATCGATGCCGCGCGCCGCGCCGTCGCCGATGCGCGGCCCCAGTGGGCCGTCGCTCCGGTCGGCGCGGGGTACGCCACTATCGACGGCGACGGAGCGTTCGTCGCCGACCAGCCCGGCACCTACCGCGTGGTGGCCATGCTCGGCGCCCGCAGCGCCGAAGCCTTCGTCCAGGTATCGGCGCGGAACGTCACGCGACCGGTGACAATCGTCGGCCGGCTGGCGCTCAAGGGTTTCGAAGCCGCCGAGCTGTGGCTGCATCCCGATGGGAAGCACGCCTACATATCTACCATCGGCGACCGGATCTACGCGATCGACATCGCCAATCCCGCGAAACCCGCCATCACGGATTCGGTGGTGGTCGATGCCCGCCTCGTCAACGACATCATGACCACCGAAGACGGCAAGTTCGGCGTGATGACACGCGAGGGCGCCTCCACTCGCAAGAATGGCATCGTGATTCTCTCCTTCGAAGACCCGGCGCATCCCAAGGCGATCGCCGAGTTCACCGAAACGGTGACTGGCGGTGTGCACAGCACCTACGTCTATCGCGGCTACGTCTACCTGACCGACGACGCCACCGGCTCGATGCGGGTGATCGATATCCGCGATCCCTACCACCCCAAACAGGTGGCGCGCTGGCAGGTCGAGCGGCCCGAGGCGGGCCGGATGCTGCACGACATCGACATCCGGGATGGCCTCGCCACCCTTTCATATTGGAACGACGGGCTCGTCATCCTCGACGTCGGCAACGGTATGAGGGGGGGGAGCCCCGAAAACCCCCAACTTGTGCTGCAGTTCAAGTACGACCTGAACGCCCTCTACAAGAAGGTGGAGCTGGCGGGGGGTCCCGGCTTCATCCGCGGCACCCACACCTCGTGGCGCAACGGCAGGTACGTCTTCGTGGGCGACGAAGTCTTCCCGGCACGCCAGCAGGGCGGGGGCCCGGGCGTCATTGGCCTGGGGCGCGCCTATGGCCGCCTGCACGTGATCGACGTTTCTGATCTGAACACACCCCGTGAGGTCGCTTGGTACGAGCCGACCGACGGGGGCGTGCACAACGTCTGGATCGCGGGCGATACCCTCTACCTGGGCGACTACCAGGGTGGTCTGCGAGTGCTTGACATCGCCGGCGAGCTCAAGGGCGACCTCCTGGCCCAAGGCCGCGAGTACGCCCACGTCCACACCGGGGATGCCCAGGGCAATACCCCCAACACCGCTAACGCCTGGGGCGCCATCTACCGCGATGGGCTGATCTACGTGCCTGACATCAACAGCGGGCTCTGGATCGTCAAGGTCGAGCCGCCGCAAACCGTTCTGCCATAAGGAGTTCGCATGCATCTTCGCCTCGTGCTCGCACTGATGCAGCAGCCTACAACGCCTGCTCAGCCCCCACCTCCCCCCTTCCCGATCGCGAAGGTGTCCGTGTCGCCGGCGACGGCGGAGATCCAGGTTGGCCAGACGGTCCAGCTGACGGGCCAGGCCCTCGATTCCGCCGGGAAGCCGGTTGCCGGCGCCAAGGTGCTGTGGTTCTCGGGCGGCACCGAGGGCAGTGTCGATTCGACTGGGCTCGTTACCGGCGGCTACAGCGGGCACGTACGAGTGGCCGCCGTCGGGATCCTTCCGGGCCACCCCGGGCAGACGTTCGCCGAGGTGGTCGTGCATGTGCTCCCGGAGCCTCCGGCCCGCGTCGTGATCACCCCTGCTGTCAGCAGGCTCATCGTCGGTACGCACCTTACTCTCGTGGGCACCGCCTATTCCAAGCATGAGGACGTGCGTCATGACCCGGTGACGTTCACTACGAGTAATCAGCGTGTCGCGACAGTGACTCCTGATGGAGCGGTTCACGCTGTGGCGCCAGGTCGGGTCACTGTCACCGCGACAGCGGGAGCAGGGACTGCCGGTGGGTCACCTGCGACCGCGACGCTCCCAGTGCAGGTAGTAGCGAACACGATCGCCAAGCTTGCGCTCGAGCCTGCGGCCACGAGTGTGCGAACGGGGGACGTGGTGCGGTTCGCGGTCCAAGCCAAGGATGCCTCCGGCCGGGCCGTGGGCGACGTGGCGGTGCAATGGTCGCTGGCCGCGGGCTCGGGCGTGGCCGAGATCGACCCGCAGGGCGCGTTCGTGGCTGAAGTTCCCGGCACGTACACCGTGACCGCGTCGGTGGGGGCCCGCTCCGCGGACGCGGTGGTTCGGGTAGAGCAGCGCCGCGTGACCAGGGGAATCGAGGTGCGTGCTCACTTGCCGATCAAGTTCAGCACGGCCGAGGTGTGGATGCACCCCTCCGGCAAGTGCGCCTATCTCTCGACCATTGCCGACCGGGTGTATGCGATCGACGTGAGTGACTGGACGGCGCCGAAGATCGTCGATTCCATGATGACCAATGCCCGCATCGTCAACGACGTGATGACTACCGAAGACGGCAAGTACGGAGTCTTCTCGCGGGAGGGTGCGTCGGACCGCAAGAACGGCATCGTGGTCTTCGACGCGAGCGACGCGTGCCACCCCAAGCCGGTCGCCGAATACACGGAGACCGTCTCGGGCGGTGTGCACAGCTCTTATGTGTACCAGGGCCATGCTTACATTACCGACGACGCCACCGGCTCGATGCGGGTGATCGACATCCGCGATCCCGCCCACCCCAAGGAAGTCGCCCGCTGGCAGGCGCAACAGACGGAGGCCGGCCGGTATCTCCACGACATCATGGTGAAGGACGGGCTCGCCTATCTCGCCTACTGGAACGACGGCCTGATCATCCTCGACGTGGGGAAGGGGATCAAGGGCGGCAGCCCGGAGAACCCGCAGCTCGTGTCGCAATACAAGTACGATCTGAACGCCACCTACGCGCGGGTGGAGCAGCTGTGGGGCCCGGGGTTCGTGCGGGGGACGCACACCGCGTGGCGCGAAGGGAGATACGTCTTCGTCGGCGACGAGGTGTACGCCGCGCGGCCCTACAAGGGGCTGGTCGACGGCAACAATCTCACCTTCGGCCGCATGCACGTGATCGACGTGTCGGATATCGAGCATCCCGCCGAGGTCGCCTGGTACGAGCCGACGGACGGTGGCGTGCACAACGTCTGGGTGGTGGGGGATACGCTCTACCTGGGCAACTACCAGGGCGGGGCCCGCGTGCTCGACGTGTCGGGCGAGCTGAAAGGCGACCTGCTGCGCCAGGGCCGCGAGATCAGCTGGATTCTCACGGCCGACTCGACCGGTCACCGGCCGCATACACCGTTCGCCTGGGGGGCGGTTGTCCGTGACGGCAACATCCTCGTGCCGGACATCAATTCGGGGCTGTGGATTCTGAGGTTGGAGCCGAAGAACGAAGCGACGCCCTAACAAGACTGCGTCGAACGAAGGCGTCAAACAGAGACGTCGAACGAAGGCGTGCGTACCACGGTTCTGTTTGACGCTTTTTGTTTGACGGCTGTGTTCGACGGTTTTGTTGCGACGATTCTCAGCGGTTCGGTAGTCCGACGGCGGTCCGCCAACTCGCCACCGCCGCCTCGTATTTGCGTAGCAGGTCGGTGAGCCGGTCCGCGACCTGGGCCGGGCGGCGAGTCGCCGTGCGCTCGCACGTCGGCGCATAGGCGATGAGCGAATCGATCTGCTGCGCGAGCTGCCGGGCCGCGATCCGGCTGGGAGGGTCGTAGGCGGTAGGCAGCATCTGGGCGCGGCCGCTGGCCATGAATCCCCGCGCCGCGCCGCACAGGCCTCCCAGGCGGCGACCCGCGGCCTTCTGTTTCAGGCTGTCACTCGCGCTTCGCGTCCGCGCTACGCGCTCCAGGCCGTCTTTGAGCTGGGCGATGCCCCGGCTGGCGGTTCGTAGCCCGCCCATGAAGCGGTCCTGCGCCGGTGTTGGGGGGGGAGGCGGTACGCTGTCCCTGCGGGCCGTGTCTTGGCGCAGGCTGGCCGTGTCCTGAGCAGCCCCGACCGAGGGGGTGGCGGGGGCGGCGGGGGCGGCGGGGGCGGCGGCGATCAGGCACACCAGGGCAATCAGGACTGATCCACCACGCATTGCGGCGTCCTCTGTCTGGGTCTTTGACTCTCGGTTATAATCCCATCATGACGGTTCCCGCAACCTCCCGCATCGTCCGCACGTTCGAGGACCGGGCCGAAGCCCTGGCCCATTTCTTCGTGCGGGCGGGCGAGGCGCCTCGCCTCATCGCCTTCGACGATACCGTCGGGTGCCCGCTCGACCAGGCGCTCGCGGCGTTGGAGTGGACGGCCCAGGTGGGCATTCTGGCCGAGGCCGATCTGGTCCATGCGGCGCAGGTCGGAACCGACGCGGCCGCGGTGGTCGTCGAGCGTCACGAGGGCGACCAGCGGTTGTTCGTGTACTTCGGCCCGCGCATGGACGCCCCGCCGGCGGACCCCTACGAGGGCACCCTGCTGTACGACGAGCCGGGGGTGCGCGCCTACATCTTCGTCCAGCGCGTTCATGCCGTCGCCCATTTCCTGCGCGCCACCCAAGGCATGGGGGCGGTGCTGTCCCTGCTGGGGCGGCGCGCCCCGGAGCTGCGCCACATCCGCCGTTGGATGCAAACGCTCTTTGTCGAGCCCGGTGCAGCCGCCGCCACGCAGATGCTGGCTGGCTGGTTCGCGACCGGGGGAGCGGGGTGCCTTTTCCTCCCTACCCAGCCCGGCGGGCCCTACACCTACCACGAAGTCGCCATCGACTCCTGACGCGGCACCGGGTGCTGCGCTGTGGGAACGTGTGCGATGTGGATTCACAACTCCACATCGTGTGGATGGGTGGTGGAACGGGTGGAGGGGACGTCGGTTACCATCCACACTCCATGCACATCGACATGAGCTAAACCGAATAAACATCGGCACTTGCGGGATTGGGCCGGGGTCCTATATTGCCCCAACGCGTTCTGAGGGGAAGGGTTGGGGCCTGGCGTCCCGGCCACGCCCTCAGGATGGGTTCGAGCGGAAATTCCGGGGAGGGCGCCGACGCAATCAAGGGCTCAGGCGCTTGCTGATCCGGGAGAGTCTCTCCGGCTCGGGCGGATGGGGCCAGTCGCGTGCCCCGTCCGCGTCGACGTGGTGCCTCGACGCGCAGTGCGGAGGGTCGGTCCGCGACCCGATCTGACCCGCAGCACTCACATCGGCGAACCTTGCGGCCCGGCCAGGCTGCTTGGGGATGGAAGCCGGAGCTCCTGTCCGCCCTACCGCGGATGACCAATCCATGCGGCGGCGGCAGGAAGAAGAACAGCGGGAGTGAATCCCCTGGCTCCGGGTAGCCGGTACGAAGACGGCCCGTCACCAATCCAACGGTGGCGGGCCGTCTTGTTTCCCTCGATCACGCGCTGTCCGATCCGGCACGGCAGGAGGGCCGATGACGTACGCTGGGTACGCACTCATGACGTTTGTCGCGGTGATCACGGTGTACGTTCTGGCGTCCGAGCGCGCGACCCGGCGCAGCGAGCGCCCCCCGCGCCGGTAGCAGCGAGGCGCCTCAACTCACCTGGCGCTTGATCTCATCCGCCGTCATTCGAACGCAGGTTTCCAGCAGCGAGTAAGGCGAGCGACTCGGGCCGATTTCCCGGTCGCTCACCTCCGCAGACACGATCTCACCGAGCCGCCGGCCGGTGCGAGCATCGGCCAATCGGCTGGAGAAGGCGCAGCGTGAGGTGCCCCGCCCCGCCGGAAGCTGGACCGCCAAGGCCCCGCTCTTGAAGCCGTCGAGCGAGCTCACCACCAGCAGCACCGAACCCGAACCCAGCGTGTCGTCGACGACCGTGAGACCGTAATGCCGCAGCCGGTCGGCGAACTGAACCTTGAGAGAATCGCCGATCTTGAAGTTGAAGGGATAGCCGCTCGCGTCGGCAATCGATCCGACAATGACCGAGCGGTACCCTCTGAGCGAAGCCCCCGGCGCTAGCGAGACCCGCGGACGCAGTGGCGTGCAGGCGGCTAGCACCAGGAGGCAAACAGCTGACGTTCTCACACCATTTACAACCCGCCCCGGTGAGTTCGGTTCCTCACCTCACATCCACGGCTCATCCCCGCTGGGGCCGTAGATCGACGGCACCTTCCCGTCCGCCATCCGGAGATAGACAGATAACTGCCCCCGATGATGGATTTCGTCGCTCAACAGGAACGAGCAGATGTCAATTCGGC
>CAZXKD010000044.1:5615-17765 GCA_964641215.1 uncultured Gemmatimonadaceae bacterium | reverse complement strand
ATGACGATGGGGGCTCCCGGTGGGCACGGAGCCGTCATCGGTTCACCCCGTGAACAGTCACACCCAGAAGACTACCTCAGAACGCCGGCGCCGCCAGCTTGCGTGGTCTTACGCGCCAGCGGTTAACGACGGTGAATCGCCAGCGGCCCGTTCGTCGTTGCGACGTGCACCAGCGGCCCACCTTGCCCCAGGACGGTGGTCAAGTGCTGGCTGATGCGGCCCTCGACCGTGACGGTGATCGGGAAGCCGACGGTCAGGGGCCCGTTCACCGTTCCGATCTCCAGGCGCGCGGAATAGCGCTCCGGAATCTCCAGGTCCACCGGCCCGTTGACGGTTTCGGCGTCGAGACCGGCGCCTTCCCATTTCACCCCCCCGAGTCGCACATCGAGCGGCCCGTTTTGCAGGCGCGCTTTCACCGTACCGCCGACGCCGAGCAGGGCCAGCGGCCCGTTCTCTGTGGACAGCTCCATGGAACCGATCACGTCCTGAATCGACAAGGGCCCGTTTTCCGTGGACAGGGTGAGGTCGGTGTGACGCGGCACGTACACGTCGAAGCTCACCGACCAGTGCCGTGAACGGCCCGACGGACCGGGGCCCGTGGCACGGATGGCGGAGCCTGACGCTTCGATCCGGATCTGCTTCGCCAGGTCGGCGGCCGCGTTGGCCGAGTAGCCCCAGATTTCAATCTCCGCGGTCACCGCAATGCTGTCGCGGTTCCAGCCGAGGATCGCCACGCCGCCATTCTGACCCGGGTCGACGGTCAAGGCACCGCGGGCGGGAGGCATCCCCGTCTCGCGGATCTCGCAGTAACGGGGCCCGTCGCTGCGCCAGGTGTCGCGCTGGCACCGGGCGAGCCAGGCGTCAGGGTCGAACTGGGCCGCCAGCGGGGCGGCGGCGAGGAGCGCGAGCGTCACGGCGGTGAGTGTCAAGCGCGGCATGGGAAGGATCTCCTGTGGGACCGGGGCATACCCTGTTCGACGACCGCAGTGGCGAAATGGTTACACGGTAAACCTCCGGGCGAGCCCCGGCATCGAAAGCGGTAGGGGAGGGTATCCATGTCCGTGAAGCGCCCCGGAATGACGAAACTCGCTCGGGCCGGGTTGGTGGCCGGATTGGCCTTCTGCGTCGTGCCGCGCACCGTCGGGGCACAGGACTGGACCCGCTTCGGCTGGGATGCCGCCCGCTCCAGTGCCCCCAGCACGCCGATGGGCATTACGGCGGGCAACGTCGCGTCGCTGCGGAGGCAGCGGATTCCCATCGACGGGACCGTCGACGCATCGGCGATCTACCTCCACGCCGCGCGCGTGCACGGGGCCGCGGTCGACGTGTTCTTCGTCACCACGACGTACGGCAAGACCCTGGCCATCGACGCCGCTGGTGGCGCGGTCCTCTGGGAGTACACGCCGCCGGACTACGCCGCGTGGGTGGGATCGTACCGAATCACGACCGCGACACCGGTCGCCGATCCGGACCGAATGTTCGTGTACGCGGCCTCGCCCGACGGGAAGGTCCAGAAACTGGCGGTCGCGGACGGCCGCGTCGCTTGGAGCGCCGCGATCACCAATCTCCCCCGGCGCGAGAAGATCGCGTCGCCACTCAACTATTTCCGCGGCCACGTCATCGCGACCACGGGTGGCTACATAGGCGATGCGCCACCTTATCAGGGACATGTGGCGGTCCTGGACGCCACGAGCGGAAAGCTCCTGCACGTGTGGAACTCGCTCTGCAGTGACCGGCCGGGGCTACTGGATCCCGCCTCCTGCTCCGAGAGCGGCTCGGCGGTGTGGGGCCGCGCCGGCGCGGTGATCGACTCGACGACCGGGAACATCTTCATCGCGACCGGCAATGGGCGCTGGGACGGAAAGGCCAGCTGGGGCGATGCCGTGCTCGAACTCGACTCGGCCGCCACCCGCTTGATCGGCAACTACACGCCGACCAACACCGAGGCCCTCGAGCGGGGCGATGCGGACCTCGGCTCAACATCCCCGGTGCTGCTCGGGAGCGGCCTGCTGGCGCAAGGCGGCAAGGACGGCTCGATCCGCTTGTTGGACTGGGGGCTGATGCGAGGGGCGGAGGCGCATCGGGGGGGCGAGCGACAGGTCATTGCCACGCCGTCGGGGTCGGATCTCTTCACCGCGCCCGCGGTGCTCCACACCGCGACGGCGACCTGGATCTTCGCGGCCGATGGCGGCGGCACGGCGGCCTGGACGCTGCGCGACCGCCGGCTGCAGCCGATGTGGCAAAACGAGAGGGCCGGGACTAGTCCGGTCGTCGCCGGCGGCCTCCTCTTCGTGTACGATCCACACGGGGGCTTGTACGTTTACGAGGCGGTGACCGGACGCCGTGTCGCGAATCTCGAGTGCGGTGGCGGCCACTGGAACAGCCCGATCGTGGCGGACGGGAGGATCGCTCTTCCCGAGGGGAACGCCAACGATCACTCTAGGACAGGGGTCTTGGACATTTGGCGCCTGCCCTGATGGTCGCTAGGCGGCGAGGTCCTGGCGCGGCTCCTCGTGGAACAGGTTATACAGGACGGGAAGCAACAGCAGCGTCAGCAGGGTCGCGGTGACCAGGCCGCCGACGATGACCGACGCGAACGGCCGCGTGGTCTCGGCGCCGACACCGCGCGACAGCGCAGCCGGCAGCAGACCCAACGCGGCCATCAACGCGGTCATGACGACGGGGCGGAGCCGCTCCAGCGTGCCCTGCCGCACTGCGGCATCGATCGTCAGGCCTTGGTCGCGCAACGCGTTGAATTGGCTCACCAGGATCACGCCGTTCTGCACCGAGATCCCGAACAGGGCGATGAACCCAACCGCGGCGGAGACGCTGAGGTTGATGTTCCGCATCCACAGGGTCACGATTCCGCCGATCAGCGCGAACGGCAGGTTCGCCAGGATCAGCGCGGCATACTTGGTCGAGCCGAACGTGCTGAACAGCAGGACGAAAACCAGGAAGATGCTGGTCGGCACGATGAGCGCGAGTCGGGCCATCGCGCGGCGCTGGTTTTCGAATTGCCCGCCCCAGGTCATGCGGTAGCCGGGGGGCAGCGGCACCTCGCGATCGACGGCACGCTGGGCCTCGGCGACGAACCCGCCCTGATCACGGCCGCGCACCGAACACTTGATGGCGATGCGGCGCTCGTTTCCCTCGCGGGAGATGCGGGACGCACCCTCTTCCGCCACGACACGCGTGAGACTGCCGAGCGGCACGATTCTCCCGTCGGGTGCATTGACCGGCAGCGCCTCGAGCGCGCGGCGGCTGTCCCGGGCCGGCGCGATGTAACGCACCCGCACGTCGAAGACGCGGTCCCCTTCCAGGAACTGCGTGACCGCCCTCCCGCCAATGGCGGTCTCGACCGCGTCATTCACATCCGCGACCGAGAGCCCGTAGCGAGCGATCGCTGCACGATCCGTCTCGAACCGGAGCTGCGGCTGCCCGAACTGTTGCTCGACGCCCAGGTCGGCGACGCCGCGCACGCCGCCCATCACGCGCTCGACCTCACCGGCCTTCTCTTGCAGCACCTGCAGGTCGGGCCCGAAGATCTTCACGACGAGCTCCCCGGTCACGCCGGACAACGCTTCTTCGACGTTGTCCTTGATATACTGGGAGAAGTTGAAGCTCAGGCCGGGGATTTGCGACATCTGCCCGTACATGCGGTCGATGAGCTCGTCCTTGTCGCGCACGTCACCCCACTGGTCCCGCGGTTTCAGGTCTACGTACATCTCGAGGTTGTTCGAGCCCTTCGAGTCCGTGCCGTCGTCCGGCCGGCCGAGCTGCGTGACAACCTGCCGAACCTGCGGGTACTTCAGGACGATCGTCCGAACCTGGCGCTCCACAACCTTGGCCTGCTCGAGCGAGATGCCGACCGGCATGGTCACCCGGAGCCAGATGTTGCCCTCGTCGAGTGCGGGCAGGAACTCGGTGCCCAGCCGGGTGCCCAGCGCCAGCGAGGCGACGAGCAGCACCACGGCGCCGACGAGCGTCGGCCTCGCGTGCGCCAGCACCCAATCGAAGCTGGGGAGGAAGACCTTGCGGAGCCACTGCATGGCTCTGGTCTCGTGATGCTGGCCCTTCACGAACCAGCTCGAGAGCGCCGGGACTAGCGTCAATGACAGGATGAGCGAGCCCAGCAGGGCGAAGCTCAGCGTGAAGGCCATCGGCGAGAAGATGCGCTTCTCGACCCGCTGGAACGTGAAGATCGGTAGGAAGGCCGTGATCACGATCGCCTTGGAGAACAGAATCGGCCTGCCCATGGTCTCGGCGGTCCGAGCGATGGTCTCGCGTCCGTGGCCGGCGTGTCGGGGCGGCTCCAGCGCGAGCCGTACCAGGAAGGCCTCCACCATGACGACCGCCGCGTCGACGATGATGCCGAAGTCGACGGCGCCGAGCGAAATGAGGTTCGCCGACACCCCACGCCAATCCATCAGAATGAACGCGAACAGCAGCGAGAGCGGGATCACCGCGCCTACGATCAGCGCGCTGCGCCAGTCGCCGAGGAAGATCATGAGGATGAGCAGGACGAGTGTGGCGCCGATGGCGAGGTTCTCCGTCACGGTGTCGACCGTGTGGTTGACCAGCGCCGCGCGATCGTAGAACGGCAGCAGGTGCACATCAGGCGGGAGCATGAGCGCGTTGAGCTGGTCAGCCTTGGCGCGCACGCCCTTGAGGACCTCGAGCGCGTTGCCGCCCTTGCGCATCAGCACGATACCCTCGACCACGTCGTCCGCGCTGTCCTTCGCGACAATCCCCTCGCGGGGCGCACCGCCGATGCTCACGACGCCGACATCACCGACCCGCACGGGCACGCCACCACGTGAGGTTACCATCACGCGCGCGATGTCGGAGAGGCTCCGGAACAACCCGATGCCCCGCACGACCTGCTTCTCATACCCGTGCGCGATGTAGCCGCCGCCGGTGTTGCCGTTGGCGGCGGCGATCGCCTGCTCCAGCTGGGGCAGCGTAACGCTGTACGCCTGCAGCTTGGCCGGGTCCACGTCCACCTGATACTGCTTCACCTGCCCGCCGAACGAGACGACGTCGGCGATTCCCGGGACGGTGCGGAACGCCGGTTCCACGACCCAGTCCTCAAGCTCCTTGAGCGTGGTGAGAGGCCGACGGCCACGGAGCGTGTAGCGGAAAATCTCGCCGGTGGAGTTGGACAGCGACGCAAGACCCGAGCTCACGCCGCCGGGCAGGGTGACGGTCGTGAGTCGTTCGAGCGCCTGCTGGCGGGCGAAGTAGTCGGTGACGCCGTCCTCGAAGACCAGGGTGACGACCGACAAGCCGAACATCGAGATGGAGCGCAGGTTGGTCAGGTTCGGCGTGCCGTTCATCTGGCGCTCGATCGGCAGGGTCACGGACTTCTCGAGCTCCTCGGCGGCGTGCCCCGGCCAGAGGGAGATGATCGTGACCTTGATGTCTTCTACGTCGGGGAAGGCTTCCACGGGGAGGAAATGAAACGCGCGGAGTCCGACGACCGTCACGAGCAGCACGGCGCCCACGACCAGCAGGCGCTGGTGCAGGGCGAAGCGGACGATGCGGCGGAGCACGCCTACCGGGCCGGCGTGGCTTCGGCGAAGAGGAGGAGGCTGCCCCGGGTGACGACCCGCTCGCCGACGCGCAGACCGCGCACGATTACGGCGGTCTCTCCATCGTCGTCGGTCACCTGCACCGGGCGCATGGCGAAGCGCCCCGGCGCGGTCTCGACGAAGACCACCGTCTCAGCGCCGCGGGTGACCAGAGCCAGCGTGGGCACGACAGGCTCGCCGGAGACGTCGGGCGCCACGACCTTGACCTCGCCGAACGTGGAAGGGTGGAGGGTGCCGTCGGCGTTCGGCACCAGGGCGCGCAGCGTCGCCGTGCGGGTGACGGGGTCGAGCGCGCTGCTCACGTAGCTGACGCGCGCCGTAATCGTGCGACCGGGCAGCGCCTCGGTGGTGAACACCACGCGCTCGCCCCTGCGCACGGCGCCGAGATCGCGCTCGTACACGCTCGCCGTGAGCCACAACGTATCGAGGCTAGAGACGGTGAACAGCGGCGTGGGAATGTCCGGCCTCACCTCCATGCCGGGGTTGGTCGTGCGGTCGACCACCTCGCCCCCGATCGGCGCGCGCAGGACGAACTCCTGCCCGACGCTGGGGCCGGCACCCAGCTGCTGCACACGCGCCTGGGCTCGGTCCCGCTCGGCGCGTGCCTGGGCGGAGTCGTTGATGGCCTGCTGCAGGTCGCGCTGCGCGATCACCTGGTGCGCGAACAGGTCGCGGGCGCGCGTCAGGGCGGCGCTCGCGGTCGTCAGGGCGGCCTCCGCCCGTTGCAGGTCGCTCTGCGCCTGCGCGACGTCACTGGAGACGATGTGCGCGAGGGCTCCACCCGCAGCCACGGAGTCGCCGGGCCCGGCGTCGAGGGTGTGGACGCGCCCCGCCACGGGACTCGTCACCCGCACCGTGTGATCCTCATCCAGCACGAGCTGCGCCGGCAACACCGCGACGACCTTCTCCCGCCGAGCGCGCACCGTGTCTACTCCGATACTGGCGAGCTTCGGCGAGCCCGCAGCCAGGAACACTTCGCCCGGTGGCGGCGTCTCACTCGCCGCAGCGAGGGCCGCGGGACGCTGGCCCCCCGTGACGATCAGCGCCAGACCCAGCGCTACGAGCACCACCGCGAGGGCCGACAACGGCAGCGCGACGTTCGGCTTCATGGCGCGAAGTCCCTTCCCACCGCGCGCTCCACCGCGTACACGCTGATCCAGTAGTCGTGCAGGGCCGTGTAATAATCCGATCGCGTGTTGGACCAGGTGGCAATCGCGTCCAGCAGCTCGAGCAGCGAAATCGCGCCGGTGCCATACGCGTACCGCGCCGTCTCGAGCACCATCCGCGCGCGCTCCAACAGTCCCCCCTCGTAGCGCTCCGCCAAGCCCCGCGCCGAGCGGTATGCGTCGAGCGCGGTCGCGACGTCGTTAGCGGCCTGCGCCTGCAAGCGGGTCGCGTTGAGCTCCGCGCCCTCCAGCCCTGCCCGGCCTTTCTCGCGCTCGCCACCGTTCCAGTACAGCAGGGGGAAGGTGAACCCGAACCCGAGGGCGTTCGACGAGCCGTTTGTGAACAGATCGCCCGTCGCGAAGGCCCCGCCGTGCTGATGCGAGAACGTCACCTCCGGCACGGGAATCCACAGAGCCGAGGCGAGTTTGCTGATCGCCCGGCTCTGCCCAATGCGCTCCTGCGCCGCCCGCAGGTCAGGCCGCAGGGCGATCGCGATGGCGACGAGCGAGTCCTCTGGGACAGGCACGCGCTGATACGCAAGCTGGCCCGTGACAGTGAAGGAGGTATCCGGCGCCGCCGTGCCCATCAGCAGCTGGAGCGCGAGCCGGGCGGCGTGCACCTGGGCGTCGGCGCGTAGCAAGTCCGTTTCGGCACGGGCGAGCTCCAGCTCGGCTTTGGTGACGTCGCGCTGCGGGACGTCGCCGGCCCGCAGCCGTACCGAGTCCGCGACCAGCAGCTGTCGGAAGATGTCGAGCCGCTCGCCGGCAAGCCCGCGCTGTTCTTCCGCCAGCAGTACGTCGTAGAAGCCCTGGCGCACGGCGAACGTCACCTGACGCACGACGTCGGCCGCGTCGGACCGCGCCGCGTCCGCCCCTCGGCCGGCGGCCCGCGTGCGCAGGAAGCGTTGGGGCGTCAGGTCAAGCGGGAGAGTCACGGTGTACTGCCACGGTTGGTTCGGAGCGGACGTGACGACCGGGTTCGGGATTGCCCGCGCGATCACCTGCTCGCCATGGGCACTGTCGGTGCGCAGGCGCGCGGCCAGAATGTCGGGGTTCTGCCGCAGCGCCACGTCGAGGACGTCGCGCAGCGTGGGGTGGGACTGCGCGAGGAGCCCGCACGGCCCGCCGAGCAACAGGCCGGCAGCCACAGCGAAGGTTCGACCGTCCATGCGGCCGGAACCATTGCGCGGGCGGGCGCTAAGATTCTATACGGAAAACGCCGGCGGGCGTTAAGAACTCACAAAGACGCGGGTGGGGGCTCGAGGTCCGCCGCTGGCAGCCGCAGCGTGAACGCACTGCCGCCCCCGGTCTGCGGCGCGTAGGTGACGGTACCGCCCTGCAGCTCGGCGAGGTTGCGTGCGATCGCGAGCCCCAGGCCAGCCCGTCCCGCGTCGGGCGGCGAGCCGTCGGGACGATAGAACGGCTCGAAGATGCGCTCGCGCTCGGCTTCGGGTACCCCGGGGCCGCGGTCCCGCACGGTGAACACCAGCATAGCGCCATCCCGCGTCGCCTCCAGCTCCACCGGCGATCCTGGGGGAGCGAACCGCAGCGCGTTCTCCACCAGGTTGCTGAGAATGCGCAGCGACTGCACGAAGTCGAACCGGCCCACGAGCGCGGGCTGGTCGAGGTGCAGGATCGTCTTGAGCCGCTCGCGCGGCACCGCGGCGAACGGCGCGCCGATGGCCCCCACCAGATCCTCGCTGGTGTTGATCTCCGCGTGCAGCGGAAAGGCGCCAGCCTTGATCCGCGACAGGTCGAGGAGATCGGCCACCATCCGACTCAGGCGGTCCGCCTGCTCCTCGATGATCCGCGCGCGGCCGTCGCCACCGGCGGCGGCCTCCTGCGCGAGCGCCTTGATCGTGGTCAGGGGTGTCCGCAGATCGTGGGAAACCGAGGCGAGCAGCATGTCTTTGAGGCGGTTCGCCTCCCGCAAGGCCTCCGCGTGCTCGGCCAGACGAGACAGCTCCTCCACCTCACGAGCGCGGCGCTGGGCCTCCCGCGCCTCGTCCTGCGCGCGGGCCAGCAGCTGCGTCGCGACCGCGGCCGTCGCGAGGAAGGCGAGCAGCACGACCCAGTCCAGCGGCTTGCCCACGCTCAGGGTGTCGAACGGCACCTGAAAGTAGTAGTCGATGAGCAGAAAGCTGAGGCCGGCGAGCGTGAACCCGAGGGCGCGGCCACCGGTCGCACTGCCGCCGAGGACCACGAGCAGGTACGGGATGACGACGTGCGCCTCTTCGATGTCGCGGCGCACTCCGTGCATCACGAGGGTGAGGCCGATCAGGGCCGTCAGCCAGATGAGCCATGACGTGACGCTGCGGATGCCGAAGGTCACCGCGGTAGCTCGAAGCGATACCCGACGCCGGGCTCAGTCACGACCAAGCGCGGCGTGGCGGGGTCCCGCTCGATCTTGCGTCGCAGGTTCGTGATGTGGACCCGTAGGTACTGCTGCGCGTTCCCGATCGCCTTCCCCCACACCGCATCGAAGATCTGCTGGTGGGTCAGGGTGCGCCCCGCCTGGGACGCGATCGCGCGCAGGATGTCGAACTCGATGGGGGTCAGGTGGACGTCCTCGCCCGCCCGCGTCACGCGGCGGGCGGACAGGTCGATTGTGAGCTCATCCGCCGTGACCACCGTCTCCGCCAAGATCGACGAGGTCAGGGCGCGCCGCAGCTGTGCGCGGACACGAGCCGCGAGCTCCTTCGTGCTGAACGGTTTCGTGACGTAGTCGTCCGCGCCAGCGTCCAGCAGGGCGACCTTCTCATCCTCGGAGTGCCGTGCGGTGAGAACGACGACCGGCATCTTGCCCCACGAGCGGATCTCCCGGCACACCTCGATGCCGGGCATGTCCGGCAGGCCGAGATCGAGAACGACGAGGTCCGGGCGCCACGACGCGGCGAGGCCGAGCCCCTCGCGTCCATTGGCGGCTTCCACGATGCGCTCGGCCGAGTCCCCGAGCGCCGTCTTCACCGCGCGCCGGATCTGCACGTCGTCCTCGATGACGAGAACCGTCCGCGCCCGGACCCCTCCACCACCCTGAGTCGCTTCTGACATGGCGATCACTGTGACCCCTATTCCCCCCGCCCTGGGGCTCAGGGCCGCGGCCCGCTCACCCGCCACTCGCCGACATAGATGAAGTCGCCCAGCGGCGAATCGTCGTAGTTCGCCGCGTTGGCGGCAACGTGGATCAGCACGTACTCCCCCCCTCCCCGCCCCCCGGTGGCGCTCGCGGGGGAGTGCCACCGCAGCACCCAGCGCGTCTCGGGGCCGGTGACGCTACACCCCACCCGCGTCTGCTCGGCATATTGCACGGCCTTCGGCAGGGGCCCGACCACGACGCTCGCCCGGGCATCACTCGCTTCCAGAGCGCCCGCTTGTGCGCCAGCATCCGCCCCGGTGGCGACACGCGTGGAGAGCTGGAACCCCGCGCGGCCCATCCCCGACCGGTGCAGCACGACCGTGAGTGTGTAGGCACGCCCGGGCTCGTAGCGCTGCGGCAGCCCCTCGATCCGCAGACTGCCGCCGGGGTCATTGAGCGGCTCATCCTGGTGGCAGGCCCGACACGTCGGCTCGCCGAAGCCGCCGGTATGAGCGACGGGCGGCCCGTCGTAATTCGCCGTCCGGGCGGCCACCACGACCGTCGCGGCAACAGCGAACAGGGCGACGCTAGGGAACCGGTGGCGCCACACGGGCCCGCCCCAGCGTATTCGCGTCGCTGCCGAACCAGATCGTCTGCGTCCGCCGGTCATAGAACATGTGCCGGACCGCCCCGCCGCCGCTCGGCACGGACGCCGTCCCGATGAACTGCAGCGTGTGCGTGTCGAAGCCGACGAACTGGTTGGGCTCGACCCCCGTCTCCACGACCCACACGCGGTCGCGGTCGTCGGACATCATGGCGTAGGGCCGGGCCGCTGTACCGGCAGGCAGCGGCCACTCCCGCACTTGGTGCGTAGTCGGGTCCAAGCGACCGAGGTAGCCCCCGGCGTAGTCACCGTACCACAGCGCGCCATCGGACGTGAGCGCGATCCGCCGCGGCCGCGCCGTGGCCCGCGGCAGCTCGTACTCCGTGAGCTGAAAGGTGCGCGGATCCACCGTCCCGATCTTGTTCGTCCCGAACAGATCGAACCACGGCCGGTCGGTGCGGTCGATGACGATGCCGTACGGACGGGCGTTGGGCGTCGGCACCCGAACCAGGTGGATCTCGCCGGTCGCTACGGTGAGCTTGCCCACGACGTTGCCGACCTGCGCCGTGAACCAGATGTCCCCGTGGCTGTCGAAGACGAGCGTGTGTGGGTCGCGTATCGTGCTGTCGGGCATCGGGTACCGGGTGATGTGACCGTCGCGCGGATCCAACCGCCCGATGTAGCCCACCAGGTTGCCGGAGAACCACACGATGCCCTGCGGATCGACGATCAGGTTGTGCGGTCCGGTGCCGGGGTCGAGATCGTAGCGCTTGAACTGGTGACTGGTCGTGTCGAAGACCCCGACATAATGGCCGGCTTGGCCGACGAACCAGACTCGGCCGTCGGTCGCGACGTACGGGTCGCGCGGCCTCGTCCGCTCCCACGGGACGGGCCATTCGTTGATGGTGGGCTGCTGCGCTGTCAACGCGGGTGTGACCGCCAGCGCGGCTCCGGTCACGAGGGCAAGACGGCCGATCATGGGGATCTCCGCTGATAAGAGTCGTTTGTCCAACATACGCCTGCCGAACGCCACTCGTTGACGTCGATCAGCGTTTGTACAACACGGTCCCGTCGGCGGTCTTGATCTCCAGGACTTCGCCCCCGCGATCGTGGAATCCTTGCAGCACCACCTGTCGCTCCACCATCCCGTCCAGCACGGGATGCGAGCTGACCGCCAGCAGCGGCATGCGAATCTGCCACCGGTGCACGATCCACGCACCCGACGGGAGCTTGAGGAACTCGACCGTCCCGCCGAGTCGCTCGTTATCGATCCCGTCGGGAATGCGGGTGTAGCCGTACTCGACCGCGCGCAGCTCGGCCGTCCGCTCATCGAGCCAGAGTACGCCCCTGACGTCCGGCCGTGTCCGCCGGGGCACGGGCTCGAAGGACAGGCCGACCAGCCGATCACCCGATCCTGCGGGCGCGCGGCGCACCAGCGTGAAGCAGTGAGTCGCGAGGAACGTGCTGTCCTGGAGCACCGTCGCGTCGGGTGCGTAATACCACACCCCATCCGTCTCCGTGACGATGTAGCCTCGCTCGGCGAGGTCCGCCGCAGGAGCACTAACGAACGGGGTGAGGGAATGGCCCAGCTGAGTATCGCCCACTTCTCGGGCGAGTCGGCGGCGGCCCAGGTCCCAGTCACGTTCATAGGTGGCGGCGCGGTATTCGTAGACGCGTTGGCTCGCCGTCCATGTCGCCGCGGCCAGCGCCTTC
>CAZXKD010000044.1:0-5515 GCA_964641215.1 uncultured Gemmatimonadaceae bacterium | reverse complement strand
GCGGTATTCGTAGACGCGTTGGCTCGCCGTCCATGTCGCCGCGGCCAGCGCCTTCCGGATCTCTTCCCAGACGACGGCCGTGGCTTGTTCACGGTCGGGACGCGTCTCACAGCTGCTGCGCTGTGTCACCACGATCGGCGCGAGCTCGACTCCCACCGCACCAATCGCCAGACGCTGCGTGACGGTCTCGCCCTCCGCCACGATGACCGCGGGAGAGACGAACGCGATGTACCCGATCCGCTCGGAGCGGAGCCGGTAGGAGCCGGCCCGGGGCGCACGGAGGGTGAAGCGCCCTGCGGCGCTGGCGAGCGCTCGCGCCACTTCTCTGCCCTGGTCGTCGAGGAGCACCACGAAGCCCTCGCCAACCGGGCCACCGCTCGCTTGGTCGACGACTTGCCCGACCACCTTCTGCGACTCCAGGGAAGGGGCGGCGAGACCAAAGACAAGGACCAGAGTACCGGCGCTTACAACCCCACGGACACCCCCAACCGCGCCAACGATTGCTGGATCGGTACGTCGACCGTCGTCGTCTTCCGATTCACCCGCTGGAAATCATAGTCCCCGGTAACCCGAAAGCGGCCGTCGCTGCGCCCGAGGGAGATGCCGAGCCCCAGCTCGATGCCGAATCCCGCGCTCCCCCCGCCGGAGAACTTGGAGCCCGCCAGGTAGTTGCCGCGCAGC
Organism: uncultured Gemmatimonadaceae bacterium; assembly: GCA_964641215.1. Taxonomy (GTDB): domain Bacteria; phylum Gemmatimonadota; class Gemmatimonadetes; order Gemmatimonadales; family GWC2-71-9; genus 13-1-40CM-70-15. The sequence continues at coordinate 4,834 of CAZXKD010000044.1, read as the reverse complement.
GCCAGGCTCGCGCCCGGCCCGATGCTGTAGAGACCCCGCGCGCCGATGCGGAACGCCCCCATCGACTGCGCGGCGAAGTCAGGGTCGATCGTCCGCTTGAGGAAGCCAGTCTCGAAGCTCACCTGGTTCGCGATGTACCAGCGCAGGTGCACGTCCACCTGGGTCGATTTGAACGATTGGGTCGCCGCCCCGCCGTGGGGATCGTAACTGAGCCTTGTGACCGCCACGTCCGCGCCGAACTTGTGCCAGGAGAGCGTCGCAGTGCCGGCGACGCCGCCACCCCGGTAAACGAGGTTCGAGTCGACCTCACGGTAGTCGCCGAACGCCCCTTGGACTCCCACGCTCGCCCGCTGTCCTGCGGCGGCTGTGGCGGCGCCGGCGACGAGGGCGAGGCTCACGACGACGAGGCGTCTCATTGGGTTCCCCCCCCACCCCCCCCTCCCGCTTTGGGGAGCGGCACCACCTTGAGCGCCACCTGGCGCCGCAGGTTCTGGTTCTGCTGCGCGATGTCCGCGTTGCGGCGCACGAGCTGCTCGAGCAAGAGGCGGTTGTAGAGGATGTTCCCGCGTGCGGGCTGCGACGCCGGCTTCTTGAGCGACATGATGAAGCCGGTGAGGATCGCCCCGACGCTCACCGCCGCCAGCTCCCGCCGCGGGGCGGAGCCGAGGCTGGAGCTTTCCAGCGCGAGCGTGCCCGCCCCGACGACGCCTGTATAAAGGAAAGCCCGCCCCAGCGGCGTCCAATTGCGCGGCGGCGTCTCCTCCTCGGGCAGGGGAGCGTAGCCGGGGAGCGCGGTCAGGTGGGGCAGCGTGTCCACGGTGCCGTGCGTGACCTTGACCGTTTGCGAAGCCGAGAAGGAATTCTGTCCCGCGGTCGCCGTCACCACGATGAGATAGTTCCCGTCAGGCACGGGGTCACCGTTGGGGAGCTGGGCCTGCCAGCGCAGGTTGACCTGCCCGGTGGCGACGCTCGAGTCGATCGACACCGACGTGGCACCGCTCACCGCCCGCGTGCTCACCCGAGCCGGACTCGTCACGGTGAAACGGATCGGCACGAACCCGTGGCCGCCGACGAACGACGCGCTGTCCACCTGGAGCTGGCGCACGACCAGCACTTGCGACAGCGCCAGCAGAAACGAGCTCGTGATCTTGGGAGAGATCTTGGCCGGATCGAGCTGTCGGTCGGGGTCGATGAGGATCGCCTGCTTGAAGGCATCCACCCCCTTGAGGAGCGAGTCCGACGCACTGTACGCGAAGCCCAGGAGCTCGTAGGCGCGTGCCTGCTCCGCTCCGCTCAGCCGCTCGGTGAGCGCGCGCTTCCCGAGGAGGATCGCCTGGCTGATGTCGAGGTTGTCGTAAGCGGCCAGCGCGCGCCGGAGGGTGGCGTTCTGGACGTTCTGCGCCGACGCGGGGGGGGGGAGGAGCCACGCGAGGACCAGCACGAGGAGCAAGCCGGAGTGCCGCATGGGAGGGGACCTCATCCTTCCGGAATCAGGGGGTACGACTTCCGCACCGTGGCATTCGGGTCGACCTGCACGGTCTCGTTCACGGTCTTGTAGCCGACACGCTCCACGCGGATCGCATGCCGGCCGGCCTTGACCTTGTAGTTGATCAGCGGCGTCTGGCCGACGTCCACGTTGTCGATGTAGACCTCGCCGAACGTGCCGGTGACGTTGACGGTGATGAATCCACTCGCCTCTTCCGCAACAGCGGGGGGCGGCGTTTGGCGGGCCGGCGGGCGCACGACAGGCGTGTGGCGCGGCGGCGGCGAGGTCATTGCTGCTTTGGTCGATTCCACGGTCGGCCCGGGGGGGGGCACCGCGGCCTGCTGAGAGGACGGCTGCGGCGCGACCTGCTGGGGCGGGGGGCTGGGAAGCGGTGACGGAGACTGGGGCTGGCCGCGGCCGAACACCAGGTAGCCGCCCACGCCGACCACAGCCAGCCCGACGGCAGCCACCACCGGCCCCACCTTCGATTTTTTCGGCTCGGCCTTGGGAGGCGCCGCCGGCCGTGCGGCGGACCGCGCCACCGGCATCGGGGTGGTGGGCGCGGCCGACGATACCTCCGTGGGCGATTCGGATGTCACGGCGGTCTTGGGCCGCGGCCGCGGCGTTGTCGGGCCGCCGCGCTTCCCACCGCGCGGCGCAGCGACGGGCTGCTCGGGCCACACCGCGGTGGCGAAGTCCTCCATCGTCGGAAAGCGCTGGTCGGGCTCCTTGGCGAGGGCGCGGGCGATGGCGTCCGACAGGAATACGGGAAGCCCGGCTCGCGCCTGGCTGGTGCGGGGCGCCTCCTCGAAGATGTGCTTGTAGAGAATCGTGTGCACCGAGTCGCCGCTGAACGGCAACTGCCCCGTGATCATGCGATAGCCGACGACGCCGAGGGCGTACTGGTCGGCCCGGCCGTCCACCTGCTGGCCTTTCGCTTGCTCGGGCGCCATGTAGTGCGGCGTGCCGATGATCATGCCTGTGCCCGTGAGCCCCGTGGCCTGCTGCAGCGCCTTGGAGATCCCGAAGTCGGTGAGCATCACCTTGCCGTCGTGATCGAACATGATGTTCGCCGGCTTGACGTCGCGGTGCACCACGCCGCGGTAGTGGGCGTGGCCAAGCGCGCAGGCCGCCTCCCACAGGATGCGTTGGATCTCCGCCTGAGGCATCGGCTGCTTGGTCTCCAGCAGGTCCTCCAGAGACGTGCCGGAGATGTACTTCATGACGAAGTAGTTGAGCCCGCCGTCGCTCTCGACGCGGTAGATCGGGATGATGTTGGTGTGGTCGAGTTTGGCGGCGGTCTTGGCTTCCTGCTGGAACCGCTTGACGACGTGCTCGTCCTGGGAGATCTCGGGCGGCAGGACCTTGATCGCGACCTCGCGGTCGAGCGTCAGGTCCTGGGCCAGGAATACCGCGCCCATACCGCCCTTGCCGAGCAGGCGCTCGAGCTTGTACTTGCCTTCCACGATTCGCTGCAGGCGGTTCTCGAGGTCGTGGACCTGACCGCTCGTGGTCGCCTGCGCCCCGCCGCCGGTCTGATCAGCGCCGCACGCGAAACAGAACTTGCTGTTGTCGGGCAGCGGCGTGTGGCAGCGCACGCATTCGAAGGTCGAGCTCGACGGACTCATCACGGGAAGGTCAGGCGCCGGGGATCGAAGAGCCCGCTGGTTCCCGTCCCCGCCCTCAGTGCTCCGGGAGGAGCGACCTGAAGGAACGGCAACGTGGCGCCGTCGCGGTGGCGACGGGCACGCACCACAGAGTTCGGAGCCGTGAGAGCCGCAGGCAGCGGAGCGGGGAAGATGGGGGCGCAGGACGCGGTCCGGGCGATGCACAAGGAATACCGCGTCGGCACGCCGGCGAAGTCCACGACCGCGACGTAGTAGGATGGGACATTCGGGGGCGGGCCGGAGTTGAGCGTCAGGGTCAGGTTGCCCGTGGAGCTGGCGCTCGTGTCCGCGCCCACCAGCGCCAGACCCGTGGACGTGGCTGAATTCGGCACGGTGAGCACGTAGATGTCGATGTCGGACGTATCTGGCAATGCGAACGGTCGCGACAAGGTGTGGAACTGCACCACCACCGGCGCTGCCACGGCCGCGGGGAGGTCGATGCGCAGCCAATCGATGCCGTGGGGGTTATCGATCGTGAGCGTGTCCGAGAACACGCCCGTTGGGTAGGGTGTTGAGGGAAGCGTGATTCTCCGAACCCCGAAGTCGGCATAGTGGCAGAACTTGTTCGGCTCGTACTTGTCCGGCTTGATGCGCGGGTCTGCGATACTGTACCCCTTGATGACGGTGAGCCCGTAACGCTCTGGACGGGCGGGCGAAAAGAATGCGAGGACGTGCATGCTGGCACCGGCACTGGGCGGCCCTTGGCTTGGCAACCCGCGCAACGCGACCACAGTGGACTCACGCCGCGCCGACGCCGGTGAGAAAGCCTGGCCCTTGCAGCGCATGAAGTTGCTGCCGATAAAGTCGGCGGAGTCACGACCGAAGTACCCGCCGGGTACAGTCCCCTTGAACGCCAGCGAGTCCAGAATGAACGTCCGCACCGCGGTCGTGTCGCTGGACGTCGGGAAGTTGATGAAAAAGGTGTAGTCCGAGGTGGTGTCACTAGTCGTGAAGTTGAACCAGTCCGCTCCCGAGACCCCACGTGGCTTCTCTTCGAACGCGAGCGCGGGGTTCAAGAACAGGATGGACGGGAGCTGGGGCCAGGGGCCGCCAGCATCGAGATTGATCCTGGCCGGGATCGTATCGTTCGGATCGAAAACGTCCCTGGGGACGATCTTCGTGACCGAATCCGCGAACCCGAACACCCCGGCGCCGAGGTAGAACAAGCTGTCCGAAGTCGCGGGGGGCGGCACCCAGTAGGAGACGCGCCCCTCCCCCGTCACTTTGTTGCGCGTGGCGGAGAACGGGTACGGGATGAGGTTCACCCCACCGAGGCTCGTCAGGAAAAGGCTGTCCACACCGATGCCGTAGACCTTCACCACCTCGCCATAGTGTGCGATTCGAGGCCGCACGCTGTCGATCTCGAGCGGGTTGGCGACCCGGATGGTGAGGTTACCCTGGCGGGCTTTGTCGAAGTTGGCGGCGTGGGCGATGATGCCCACGTTGCCACTATTGACGCCAGTGACGATCGCCGAGCTGCCGGTGTCCCGCTGCACGGCCGCGAAGTTGGGGTTTGCGGTTGACCAAGTGAACACAACATTGGGCACAACCACCGTGTCAGTCCCCACGACCCTGACCGCCCGCGCCTGCACTCTCAGCCGCTCGCCGCGAAACAGGAACGTACGGGGCGCCGTCACGAGCACGGAGACCGTCTGGCTCTGATCCGAGGGGAAGTTACAGG
>CAZXKD010000043.1:0-17788 GCA_964641215.1 uncultured Gemmatimonadaceae bacterium | reverse complement strand
GGTCGTGGGCGGCGCCGACCCGGCCGCCGTGCTGCGCGCCGCGGGCGTGGGGCCCTCACCCCCTAGCCCCCTCTCCGAGTTGCGGAGAGGGGGAACGGGGGTGAGGTCCCGCGGCTTGCTCAAGATCCAGGACGGCTGCGACGAGCATTGCACCTTCTGTGCGACGACCATCGCCCGCGGGGCGAATCGCTCGCGATCAATCGCGGAGCTGGTCGACGAAGCGAGAGCGCTGGGCGAGCATCACGCCGAGCTGGTGCTCACCGGTGTACACATCGGGACCTATGGGCGTGAGCGGGGCTCGGGGCTCGCGGCCAGGGACTCGGGGGCCTCGACGCGAGCCCCGAACCCCGAACCCCGAGCCCCGTCCCTCGGTCGCCTCCTCGAGGCTTTGATCGCGGCGGTTCCCCAGGTGCGGTTCCGGCTCTCCTCGATCGAAGCCACCGAAGTCGACGACACCCTCGCCCGGCTCCTCATCGAGGCGCCGCGTCATCTCGTCCCGCACCTGCACGCCCCGCTGCAATCGGGCTCGAATCGCGTCTTGAAGCGCATGGGGCGGCACTGGTACACGGCCGCATCCTACCGGGCGCGGATCGAATGGCTCGCCGCCCGGCTGCCGGTCTTCGGCCTCGGCGCCGACGTCATTGCCGGATTCCCTGGTGAGGCTGCCGCCGATCACCAGGCCACGCTGGCGCTGATTGCCGCGCTGCCGTTCACGTACCTGCACGTGTTCCCGTTCAGCGAACGGCCGGGGACGGCGGCGACGCGACTCAGCGACCACGTACCGCCGTCCGTGGTGCGGGAGAGGGCCAAGGAGATCCGACACCTTGGAGACGTCAAGGGAGAGGCGTATAGAGCAAAGCGGAAGGGAGCGATGGCGGACGGGGTGGTGTGCGGCCACGCTGATGGCCTCGTAGAAGTGCTGACACAGGACTACCTCTCCGTCTATCTTCCTACCTCGGCGTGGGACGGGCGCCCCCGCGGCGAGGTGACGGTGGACTGATATGCCGAGCATCTACATCGAGACCTACGGTTGCCAGATGAACGTGTCCGACTCCGAGCTGATGCTCGGCGTGCTGGCGCGGGACGGGTACGTCCGCACCGACGACCCGGCGGCGGCCGACGTGATGCTGGTGAATACCTGCGCCGTGCGCGACCATGCCGAGCAGCGGGTGCTGGGACGCATGGGGGAGCTGCAGCGATACAAGCGACCGGGCGACGTGCTCGGCGTCGTCGGGTGCATGGCGCAACGCCTCGGTCCCCAGCTGCTCGAGCGGGTTCCGCAGGTTGACCTCGTCATCGGCCCGGACGGCTACCGCACGCTCCCCGAGCTGATTGCCCGGGCGCGGGGCGGCGAGCGTGCGGTCGATGTGGCCTTCAAGAGCTGGGAGCACTACGAGGACGTGCCACCGGTGCGGTCCAACTCGGCGTCGGCGTTCGTGACGGTGCAGCGCGGCTGCGATTATCGGTGCACCTTCTGCATTGTTCCGATGACGCGCGGGCCGGAACGCAGCCGTAGGTTGGCCCATGTGGTGGACGAAGTGACGCGCCTCGCCGCGTCCGGCACCACGGAGGTCACACTCCTTGGCCAGACCGTCAACAGTTACCACGACGGCACCTACGATTTCGCCGACCTGCTGCGCGCAGTGGCCGCGGTGGCGGGAATCCGGCGCCTGCGCTTCACGTCCCCCTATCCCACGGATTTCACGGATCGGGTGCTCGCCGCGATGGCGGAGAGCCCCACGGTGTGCGAGCACGTGCACGTGCCGGTCCAAAGCGGCAGCTCGCGCGTCCTCAAGCGGATGCTGCGGCGCTACGACCGCGCCCGGTTCCTCGCCGTGGTGGCTGCACTGCGACGTGCGATCTCGGGGCTGGCCCTCACGACCGACATCATCGTCGGGTTTGCCGGCGAGACCGAGGACGACTTCCAAGAGACGCTTTCCCTCGTGCAGGAAGTCGGCTTCGACGACGCGTACACGTTCAAGTACTCGGTGCGCGCAGGAACGCCCGGCGTCCGGATCCCGAACCACGTGCCCGAGGACGTCAAGCGCGAACGGCTCGAGCGTCTCATTGCGGTGGTGCGGCGGGTGGCGGCGAAGCGGAACATGGCGCTCGTCGGCACTACGCACGAGGTGCTGGTCGAAGGCCCCGCCAGGCGCGGCGGCCTGCTCCAGTCGCGCACGCGCACGAACAAAGTCGCCCTGGTCGAGGGTCCCGCGGACTGGATCGGGACTTACCGGCGGGTTCGCTTCACCGGCACCACCGGCTCGACATTCACCGCCTGGCCGGTGGAACAGGAGCGCACGCTCGTGGGGTAACGAACATCGCCTGGGAAGTGACCAAGAAGGAATACGAGCGGCTGCGGGCGACGTACCCCGCTTTCTGCGGCTGCGACACGTGTCGCGGGGACGTCTTCATCTACGCCCTCAACCGGCTGTCCCCCCACTACGTCTCGACCCGCCAAGGCGAGATCCTCACCGAGTTGTCCCTCTCCTCGGATCAGGAGATGGCGAAGCTCGACGTTATCCTGCTGGAGGGCTTCCGCAAGGTCGCGATGGCGCCCCGCTGCGGAGCGAAACCGGTCCAGTTGGCTTGACCCGCTGAGGCCGCCGCGTGCGGCCGCCGATTCTGTGGATCGCTGTGGGCTTCGGGGCCGGCGTGTTTGCCGGCCTCTCGCCTTACGGGGAATGGAGCACGGGGACTGGGGGATGGTTCGTCCCGCTGCTCGTTGTGGTTGCGGCGCTCTTCTCGGCCAAGCGCGCACCGGCTGGGGCGGCGGTGGGGGTCGCGATGGTCGCGGGGCTGGTATGGGGAGCGGCGGCCGTGCGACTCAGGGAAAAGTCGTGCGCGGGCCGGTGGGCCGCGAAACGGGAAGCGAGACATATGCGCGCCACGCTCGTGCGGCTTCAAGATCCGGTAGCAGACCGCGGCGGCGTGGTGGACGGGGTGGTGGAGGGCGCGTCGTGCGGCGGCGCGCTGCGGATTCGCTGGCCCGACGGACACGCGGCGGCGGGTGGCACGGCGTGGGTGGTCGTGGGGCGGTGGCTGGGCGACGCCGACCGCGGCGTGCTCGTCGCCCGCCGGGTGCGGCTGCTCGATGCTGCGTCACGGGGCCGCGGCGCCCTGCGCGATCGCCTGGTGACGCGCGTGGGCGCGCTGTTCGGCGCCCGCGCCCGTCTCGTCGAGGCGCTGGTGGTGTCCCCCCAGGCGGACCTCGATGCAGCGACGCGGGAGCGGTACGCCCGCTCCGGGCTGGCGCACATCCTCTCGATCTCCGGCCTGCACGTGGGCTTTGTCGCGGCGTGGCTCGGCCTCATGCTGCGGGCGCTGGCACTCCGGCCACCGGCCCGCTTCTGGAGTGCGACCGCGCTCATCGCCGGCTACTGCTGGCTGCTCGGCTTCCCGGCACCAGCGACACGCGCGGCGGTGATGCTGACCGTGGACGGCGTCGCGCGGCTGCGCCAGCGCGTCGTCGCACCCCGAGGCACCATCGCGGTCGCGGCGCTCGCCGTGCTCCTGGTCGATCCCTGGGCGATGCGATCGGTCGGGGCATGGCTTTCGGTCGCCGCCGTCGCCGCGGTGATCTGGGCCGGCCGCGCGACCGCGAAGAGTCATCGCCTGGTTCGGCTGCTGGGGCCGGCGGCCGCCGCCACGCTGCTCACCGCGCCCATCACCGCCTGGGCCTTCGGCACGGCGGCCCCGATCGGGGTGCTCGCCAACCTGGTCGCGATCCCCCTGGGCGCGGTCGCGGTCCCCGGGATCCTCGTCGCGCTGGTGTTGTCGTGGATCGCGCCGCCTGTCGCCGGTCTCCTCGCCACCGGCACCGGCCTGACGCTCGCGCTCCTCGACCTCGTGGCCGAGGCGGCAGCCGCCGTGCCGGGCGGGCACGTCACGATGGTCGCGGGTCTCAGCGCCGCGGCGCTTTGGACAGGTGTGGCGGTGGTGGCGTGGTGGCTGTGGCACTCACCGCGCCGCCCCTGGCTCATCGCGGCTCGCAGTGCCTTCGTCCTCACGATTCTCGTCTTTACTTCGTTGTTCGGCGTCGTTCCTCTCGACGACTGTCGTTGTCTCAGCGTACATTTCCTCGACGTGGGGCAGGGGGACGCGACGGTGCTGCGGACGCCGGCCGGCCGCTGGATCCTCATCGACGGCGGTCCCCGCACCCCCGAGCGCGACGCCGGGCGGCGGGTGGTCGTCCCGTTCCTGCGGCGTGCGGGGGCGACGGCCGTGGCGGTCGTGGTCGCGACCCACGGCGACGCCGACCACCTGGGCGGCGTACCCGCCGTGCTCCAGGCGTTCCCGCCGGTGCTGGTGCTCGAGCCGGGCGAACCGCTCGGCCGCCCGCTCTATCTGGAGTTCCTGAGCGCGGTCGAGGTGTCGGGGGCGGCGTGGCACCCCGCCCGGGCGGGCGACCGGTTCGACATCGACGGCGTCGTCCTCCAGGTGCTGAGCCCCGACAGCGCGTGGATGGCGCTGCCGGTGGCCGTGAACGAGCATGGCGTGGTCCTGCTCGTGACCTTCGGGGGGACGCGCCTGGTGTTCCAGGCGGATGCGGGGGTCCCGGTCGAGGCGCGGCTCGCGGGGCGGGTGGGCGGGGTGGACGTGCTCAAGGTCGGCCATCATGGGTCGCGTTCGGCCACGTCGGACGGCTGGCTGGACGAGCTGCACCCCGGGATCGCGGTGATCAGCGTGAGCGCGCGCAACAACTACGGGCACCCCGCGCCTGAAGTCGTGGCCCGGCTGACGGCGCACGGCATACGGGTCTTTCGCACGGATCGGGATGGCACCATCACTTTCGACACCGACGGCCAGCGTGCACAACACATCGACGTCAGTCATCACGATTGAGCGTTACATCATGGAGCAGGAGCGGCTCCACCCGGAGGCCACGGGCGAGCTCTCCAACCTGCTCTACGACCTCTGCCTCGCCGCCAAGATCATCTCCGGCCATGTGCGCCGCGCTGGGCTCTCCGACATCTTGGGCGGTAGCGGCACGGTCAACGTCTCGGGCGACCTGCAGCAGAAGCTCGACATGTTCGCCAACGAAACCGTGCGCCACAGCGTGCAGCACACCGGCCGCATCTGCATCATGGCCTCGGAGGAGGACCCCGAACCGGTCCCGGTGCCGAAGGACAAGCCCGCCGGCAAGTACGTGCTGCTGTACGACCCGCTCGACGGCTCGGCCAACATCGACGTCAACGTCTCCATCGGCACGATCTTCTCCATCCACAAGCGGGTGACGCCGAAGCACGGGACCGCGGCCGCGAAGGACTGTCTGCAAGCGGGACGCAAGCAGGTCGCGGCGGGCTACATCCTCTACGGGTCGAGCACCATGTTGGTCTACACCACCGGACAGGGGGTGCACGGCTTCACGCTCGATCCCACGATCGGCGAGTTCTTGCTGTCGCATCCCGACATCCGCACTCCGGACGTGGGCAGGTATTACAGCGTGAACGAGAGCAACTGGAACAAGTGGACACCCGCCGTGCAGCGCGTGGTGGGGGCGTTCAAGAACGGTGACGACCGGGTGCAGGCCAAGAACGCGCGCTACATCGGCTCGCTCGTCGCCGATGTCCACCGCAACCTGATCTCCGGCGGGATCTTCCTCTATCCGGCCGACGCCCGGAACCCGCAGGGCAAGCTGCGGCTGCTGTACGAAGCGGCGCCGCTGGCGTGGGTGGTCGAGCAGGCGGGCGGCGCGGCCAGCGACGGCAAGCGACCGATCCTCGACCTCGTCCCCACCGAGCTGCACCAGAAGACGCCGCTGGTGATCGGCAGTAAGGCCGACGTCGCGTTCGCGACTAAGCTGTTCGGCGGTCCGTGAGCGACGACAAGCTGGTCTGGGGCCCGGCCGACTGGCCCGGCGACCTCGCGCGCGACCTCGGCCGCCCCGGGGAGTTTCCCTACACCCGCGGCGTGCACCCCACGATGTACCGCGGCAAACTCTGGACGATGCGGCAGTACGCCGGCTTCGGCACGGCGGAGGAAACGAACCGCCGCTTCCGCGATCTGCTCGCGGCGGGCCAGACGGGGCTCTCGGTGGCGTTCGATCTCCCCACCCAGATGGGCTACGATTCGGACCACGTCATGGCCGAGGGCGAGGTCGGGCGGGCCGGCGTGGCGATCGACACGGTGGAGGATCTCGAGCGGCTGTTCCAGGACATCCCGCTCGATCGCGTGTCCACCTCGATGACCATCAACGCCACGGCCGCGATACTGCTGGCGATGTACGTCGTCGTGGGCGAAGAGCAGGGGGTGTCGCCCCGCCGGCTCGAGGGCACGCTCCAAAACGACATTCTCAAGGAGTACATCGCGCGCGGGACGTACATCTACCCGCTCGAGCCCTCGCTCCGCTTGGTCGCCGACATCTTTCGGTTCACGACCGAAGAGCGCCTGGCGTTCAACCCCATCTCGGTCTCGGGCTACCACATTCGCGAGGCGGGAGCAACGGCGGTGCAGGAGGTGGCCTTCACCTTCGCCAATGGCCTCGAGTACGTCCGGCGAGCGGTGACGGCGGGGCTGGATGTCGATCAGTTCGCGCCGCGACTGTCGTTCTTCTTCGCAGGGTACACTGACTTGTTCGAGGAGGTCGCCAAGTTCCGCGCCGCGCGGCGGCTGTGGGCGCGCCTGATGAAAGAGAAGTTCCACGCCGACGCGGCCGCGTGCCGGCTGCGGTTCCACACCCAGACGGGGGGGGCGACCCTCACCGCGCAGCAACCGTTGAACAACGTGGTGAGGGTCGCGATCCAGGCGATGGCGGCGGTGCTGGGGGGCACGCAATCGCTGCACACCAACGCGTACGACGAGGCGCTCGCGCTGCCCACCACGCAGAGCGCCACGCTGGCGCTGCGGACCCAGCAGGTCCTCGCACACGAGACGGGGGTGCCCGAAGCGGTGGATCCGGTGGCCGGGAGCTGGTACGTCGAGGCCCGGACCGATAGGATCGAACAGGAGGCCCAGGCGCTGCTGGAGCAAGTCGAGCAGCTCGGCGGCTCGCCGCGCGCGATCGAGCGCGGCTTTTTCCAGGAGGCGATCGCCCGCAGCGCGTATGCCCACCAGCGGGCCGTCGAGGCGGGGGAGCGAGTGGTGGTTGGGGTGAACCGGTACGAGGACGAGGCTCCAGTGCCGTCCGTGCCCGCTCCCGACTACTCGGCGCTGGCCGCGGCGCAGCGGCAGCGCGTGGCTGAGGTGCGGCGGCGACGGCAGGCGGTTGGAGTGCAGGCCGCCCTCCAGGGGCTCACCGTCGCGGCGCAGGATCCGAACGCGCCGCTGATGCCCCGGATCCTGGAAGCGGTGCGGGCGCGGGCGACGGTGGGGGAGATCAGCGATGTGTTGCGGCGGGTGTGGGGAGTATATCGGCCCGCGTAGTTGACAACCTGTTCCCAGAGGGCTCCATGAAATGGATCACTCGCGAGCGCCCGAAGATCGACCGGATCGCCTGCCCCTGGCTGATCGAGCGGTTCATCGACCCGAGCGCGGAGTTCACTTTCGCGCCGCCCGCGGACGTCCCGCGCCTCGCGGCATCGTCCGGCGCCATCCCGTTCGACGTCGAGGGAGTCGAGCTCAGCCACGACGGCCCGCTCTGCACGTTCGATGCGCTGCTCGCGAAGTACCATCTCACCGACCCCGCGCTCCAGGAAATGGCGGTCATCGTGCGCGGGGCGGATACGGCGCGCCTGGACCTCGCCCCCCAGGCGGCCGGGCTGCTCGCGATCTCGCTCGGCCTCTCCCACAACTTCCGCGACGACCACGAGCAGCTGCGACACGGGTTCGTGCTCTACGACGCGCTGTACGCGTGGTGCCGCGACGTCCGCGAAGAAACCCACACCTGGAACCCGCGGCGGGCGACCGCGTAAGGAGCGTAGCCTGGCCCGGCCCTCGGGGTCCTTTGCTCAGGAGCTGCGCCGATGAATACGGACTTCGCGATTCTGCTGTTCTGGTTCGGCATTTCGGCGACTGCCAACCTCGCCTTGGGCATCGCCTGGTTCCGCACCAGCCGTCGCTTGCGCCGCCTGGAGACCAGCCCCGGAGGGGGGAGCGAGACCTGCGACAGCTCGAGGACCTGACGAATCGCTTCGAGCAGGCCGTCGACAGCCTCTCGGGGCGAGTCGAGGAGCTTGCCAATGGGCAGGAGTTCTTGAACCGCATCCTGTCCGATCGCCTCGACAAGCTGGGCCGCGCGCTGCCCGCGCCGGGCTCCCCCCACTGAGCGCTGCCCACTTGCTCGTGGGCCTCCGCTCTCTTAGCTTCTCTTGAAGCATCAGCACCAACACATGCAACCGAGGGCTCCATCTCTCTCATGATCCGCTCCTCCTCCGTCTCGCCGACGCTCCGCCTCCGGGCGGTCACGGGCTGCGTGCGCCTGGCCGCGCCGATGCCGGGCGTCAGTGGGCGCATTGTGTTCGGCGACGCCGTGAAGCGGAGGCGAGCACCCTAGAAGTCCAGGATCCTATGCCGTGATCCGGCCTTCCGGGTGCTGCGAGAGACCCGGGAGGCCGTTTTGTTGGGCCACACTTGAACGAGATCACGGACATGGATATCCAGCAGCACCACCCTGATCGGGACATCATCGCCCGTTACCTGAGCCAGCCCCCCCGGCTGCCGGCCGAGCTGCGCCGGCAAATCGAGGAGGCGTGGGACGGCGCGCCGGTACAGCTCTACGCCTTCGCGGACCTGGACGCCGCCCTCCAACTGACTCAGTCGTGGGTCGCCCTTGGCCCCCGCAACGTGGCGGTGGCCCGAGCGCGAGACGGCACCGGGTCGGAGTGGGAGATCCAGAACGTCGAGCGGGCCGGCATCCAGGCGGTGCGCGAAGCGCAGGGGCTATCCGCGAGCACCTTCACCATCCTCGGGGCGCCGGGCGAGGCGCCGCTGGCGGTGCTGCGCTACTCGCACCGCCAGCGGCGCGGCTTCGAGAGCCTGAAGTTCGTCCTCGAGGAAGCGCTGGCGGGGCGCGAGATCGCGCTCGCCGACCCCGATCTGGAGTACGCGGCGAGCGTCGCCCGGCCGATCCGCGACGCCCAGGCCCTCGTCGCCGACCGCCAGGTGGCGGTGATCCGCCGTCTGCTGGGCTACCTGCGGCCGTATCGGCGGCAGCTCGCGCTGGGCATGGGCGCCGCGACGATCATCACGCTCGTGAGCCTCGTGCCGCCGTACCTGGCGGGCTACCTGATCGACCGCGTCATCCGACCGGCGCAGGAGGGGAGTCTCCCCCTCGCGCGCGCGAGCGCGATCGCCTGGCTCGCCGTGATCGCCATGGCACTCGTGTACCTGGTGCGCCAGGGCGCGGCACTGGTGCGCCTGCGCCTCATGTCGGTCCTGGGCGAATGGGTGGCCCGCGACCTGCGCGCCGAGCTGTACGAGCACATCCAGCGGCTCAGCCTCGCGTTCTTCTCGCGCAAACGGACGGGGAGTCTGATCACGCGGGTTTCGGCCGACACCGACCGGCTGTGGGAGTTCCTCGCCTTCGGTGTGGTCGACGTGTCGCTGTCGCTCGTGATGCTGACGGGCCTCGGCGCCGTGCTGGTGTCGCTCGACTGGCGGCTCGGGCTGGTGATGACGCTGCCGGTGCCCGTGTTCTGCTGGCTGATCTACCGGCACGGCGAAGCGATCCAGCAGCTGTTCCTACGGGCCTGGCGGAAATGGTCGCGCGTGACCGACGTGCTCTCGGACACGATTCCGGGGATCCGCGTGGTCAAGGCGTTCAACCAGGAGACGCGCGAGATTCGGCGCTTCGCAGAGCGCAACCAGGACGTGACCGGGGAGTTCAACCGGATCCACCGGCTGTGGACGACATTCTGGCCGCTGTTGATGCTCGGCGTGCACGCGACCACGCTCGGCGTGTGGGCGTTCGCCGTGCCGCGCCTGTTGGGCGCCGGCGCGACGCTCTCGGCGGGGACGTTCGTGTCGTTCCTGCTGTACACGACGATGTTCATCGCGCCGATCGAGATCATCGGCCAGATGGCTCGCACCATGAGCCGGGCCACGACCTCGGCGCACCGTGTCTTCGAGGTCTTGGACACCGAGCCCGAGATCACCGACGCGCCCCGGCCCGTGCTACTCGAGCCGGTGCACGGGCGGGTGGCCTTCGAGCACGTGACCTTCGCCTACGACGGCGTGCGCCAGGTGCTGCGCGGGCTGAGCTTCGACGTGGCGCCCGGTGAGCTGATCGGCCTGGTCGGACCCTCGGGTGGGGGCAAGACGACGATCGTGAACCTGATCGCTCGCTTCTACGACGTCACCGGCGGCGCCATCCGGATCGATGGCGTCGACCTGCGGCGCCTCGAAACCGGGCATTACCGGCGGCAAATCGGGATGGTGCTCCAGGATCCGTATCTGTTCCACGGAACGATTCTCGAGAACATCCGCTACGGGTTGCCCGAGGCCTCGCTCGACGAGGCGGTGGCGGTCGCGCGGGCGGCGAACGCCCACGATTTCATCTGCAAGCTCCAGCACGGCTACGACACCGTGGTCGGGGAGCGGGGGCACACGCTGTCGGGCGGCGAGCGCCAGCGGGTATCGATCGCGCGCGCGATTCTGCACGACCCGCGGATCCTCATCCTCGACGAGGCGACGAGCAGCGTGGATACGGAGACCGAGCGGGAGATCCAGGAAGCCCTCGAGCGGCTAATCGCGGGGCGCACCGTATTCGCGATCGCGCACCGGCTCTCCACGCTGCGCAAGGCCTCGCGGTTGTTCGTAATCGAAGACGGCCGGCTGGCCGAGAGCGGCACGCACCACGAGCTGCTCACGAAGCCGGACGGGAGGTATCGGAGGTTGTACGAGATGCAGCTGCTGCTGCGATGAGACCGAGACGCGCAATGGGAACGGAGGGCGACACATGGGTCTGACAATGTTGGGCGAGCGCGGCATCGAAGGAACGCAGGCGCTCACGCTCGAGCGCCGTGCGGACGGCCGGTTGTGGGCCGTCCGCGGGGATGGCGCGCGCGCGGTGTGGGTGCGGCGCTGCTTCCCATGGTCGGATCCCGGGCGATTCCTGTCGCTGCGCGACGACGCCGAGGCGGAGTTCGCGCTGGTGCGCGACCCCGCGGAGCTCGACGTCGAGTCCCGGGACGTGCTCGAGGCGGCGCTGGTCGCGGCCGGGTTCGTCTTCGCCATCACGCGGGTGGTGGCGATCGACGAAGAGGTCGAGATCCGGCACTGGCGGGTCGAGACCCGCCAGGGGACGCGCACGTTTCAGACGCGTCTCGACGACTGGCCGCGGCCGTTGCCGCAGGGCGGCCTGCTGATTCGCGACGTGGCGGGCGACCTCTACCACCTCGCCAACCCCGCGACCCTCGACAGGAAGAGCCGGGCGTTGCTGTGGGCGTTCGTGGATTAGCGGGAGCGCCCGGGGGCCGGCCGGCGCGGGTAGATTAGGGAGTGAATCCGTTCGAGAGCCTCGGCACCGCGCTCGCCGGTCGCTACATCATCGAGCGGGAGCTCGGGCGCGGCGGGATGGCGACCGTCTATCTCGCCGAAGACCGCAAGCACGGCCGCAAGGTCGCGATCAAGGTGCTCCAGCCCGAGCTCGCCGCGACCCTCGGCGCCGAGCGCTTTCTGCGGGAGATCCAGATCGCTTCCCGGCTCGCCCACCCGCACATCGTGCCGCTCCTGGACTCGGGCGAAGCCCACGGCCTCCTCTACTACGTGACGCCGCACGTGCCGGACGGCTCGTTGCGGCAGCGCCTCCAGTCCGAGGAACGGCTCTCCCCACCGGACGCGCTGCGCATCGCCCGGGACGTCGGGGCGGCACTCGACTTCGCCCATCGGCAAGGCTTCGTCCACCGTGACGTGAAGCCGGAGAACATCCTGTTCGCCGACGGCCACGCCGTGCTGGGGGACTTCGGCATCGCGCGCGCGTGGAGCGCGGCCGCGGGGGGAGGGGAGGGAGCCCCCGTCACCGAAGTCGGGGTGGCGTTGGGCACGCCGGAGTACATGAGTCCGGAGCAAGCGGCTGGCGAGCAGGAGCTGGGGAATCGGAGCGACGTCTACAGTCTCGGGTGTGTGGTCTACGAGATGCTGGCTGGCGTACCGCCGCTCCGGGGCGAGGGCGCCCGGGCTACGATGGCGAAACAGGTGACGGAGATCCCGCGGTCCGTGCGCGCGCTCCGCCCCGAGGCCCCGTCCCGCGTGGAGCGGGCGCTCGCCCGGGCCCTGGCCAAGGACCCCGCCGAGCGCTTCGCGACGGTGGCCGAGTTCGTCACCGCCCTCCAGACCGAGGGCCCGGACACCGCCCCCGGGGTCGTCGCTGCGGTGCCCGGTCGCTGTATCGCCGTGTTGCCGTTCGTCAACGCGAGCCCCGATCCGGAAAACGAGTATCTGAGCGACGGGATCTCGGACGAGCTGATCAACGCGTTCGCCAAGATAGCAGGGCTGCGGGTTGCCTCCCGCACGTCGGTGTTCGCCCTCAAAGGGAAGCCGCAGGACGTGCGCGCGATCGGTGCCCTGCTCGGCGCGGCGTGGGCGCTGGAGGGCACGGTGCGCCGGGCGGGCGACCGGCTGCGCATTACTGCGCAGCTCACGTCCACCGAAGACGGCCGCCTGCTGTGGTCGGAGCGCTACGATCGCACGCTGGAGGACGTGTTCGCGATCCAGGAGGAGATCGCGCGGACCATCGTCGACACCTTGCGGGCGACGTCGTTCGCGGATCTTGCCGAGCCGATCGCGAGGCGCTACACGCAGAGCGTGAAGGCATACGGGCTGTACCTGAAAGGCCGGTTTGCCTGGAACAAGCGGTCGGACGAGGGGGTGATCGAGGCGATCGGCTATTTCGAGGAGGCCATCGCCGAAGATCCGAACTACGCGCCGGCCTACGCCGGCCTGTCGGACTCTTACGCCCTGCAAATCGACTACCGCAGCGTGCCGGTCGCCGAAGGGTTCGCGCGGGCGAAGGAATACGCCCGCCGGGCCTTGGCGCTCGACGACTCGGTCGCCGAGGCCCACGCGTCCCTGGCCTGGGTGCTGTTCATCCACGACTGGGACTGGGCGGAGTCGGGGCGCGAGTTCCGGCGCGCGGTGGAGCTGGATCCGCAGTACGCCAACGGCCATCAGTGGTATACCTTCTGGCTCGCCGCGCTGGGAAAGTTCGAGGATGCGCTGGTCGAGGCGCATTCGGCGCTGGAGCTCGATCCCGGCTCCGTCTCGATCCGGCGCGGCGTGGGCTGGACGTATTACTACGCCCGTCGCTACGACCAGGCGCGCCACCATCTGACACGGGCGCTCGCGATGAACCCGATGGCGGTGGAGACCCACCGGGTGCTCGGGTACACGCTGGCCGAGTTGGGCGCCCGCGAGGAGGCCGTTCGAACCCTGCGCGACGCCCTGGCGCTGCCCGCCGCCCGGACCCACACCAGAGCGGCGCTCGCCTACCTCCTGGCCGGCGCCGGCCGGCGCGACGAAGCGGAAGCACTGCTTGCCGATATCCAAGCCGCGGCAGAGCGCGAATACGTCTCCCCGGTGGCGTTCGCCACGGTGTATCTGGGGCTCGGCGACCGGGAGCGGGCGCTCGACTGGACCGAACGGGCGTACCAAGAGCGTCGCGGGTGGTTGGCGTATCTCCGGGTGAATCCCATCATGGATCCGCTGCGGGAGCACCCGCGGTTTCGGGCGCTACTCGAGAAGATGCGGTTGTAGCCGCAGGAGGGGATTGAGTCTTGCCACGGCGGGGCGCAGCTTATGGGCGGTCCGGAGGCGCGGTGCACCAGAGCCGACAAGGAGATCCGCACATGCCAGAAAGCGTCTACAAAGTCATCGAGCTGGTCGGCACCAGCACGGAGTCCTGGGAGAAAGCGGCGAGCGCCGCCGTGAAACGGGCGGCCCAGACGCTGCGCGATCTGCGCGTGGCCGAGATCTCCCAGCTCGACATGCAGCTGAAAGACGGCAAAGTCCAAAGCTATCGCGCCAAGGTGAAGGTCTCGTTCAAGTATGAAGGCGGTTGATCACGAGCTCGTGATCCGCATCAAGAAGAAGACCGACGGCTCCGCCGCCCTCAGCTGTCGGCGGGCCGACGGCTCGGTCACCTGGCAGCGTCAGGAAGGGCAGCAGGGCCGCTTCTTCCCGCTCCACGACCTGACTCACTATGCCGTCGAGACGGTGCTCGGTCACTTCCGGGGCTTCTACGGGCTCGTCGCCGAGGGGTGGGACCTGACCGACTTCGGTCATCCGTGGCCACGAGGTCCGCTGCCGGCCGGGGCACTCGCAGCCGAGCTGATCGTCGGCTTCCTGGATCGGGAGCGGGCCGCCGGGGAGGAGTGGTCCGCGTCGCAGCTGAATGCCGCTGCCGCGACCTACTATGCGCACCAGCGCCTGCCGGGTGCCTGGGTCGTCACGGACGAAGACCTCCGGCACGTCCGGGACAAGCGGCGCGAGCTCTTCGCCCAGTGGGCTGCCCTGGCCGCCGGCGAGACGCTGGAGCTGCGGCTCGAAAGAGGGGGGAGTGGGAGCGGCCATGACTGACGCCTCGTCGTTTCCGTACGCCACGCACCTGAACATCTACTACGCTCCCCTCGAGCGCATCGACGTGCCGGCACTGGTGGCCGCCTGCACGGACCGGTGGTACAACCAGACGCTGTGTCGCGTGAACGACTCGGTCGTGCGCCTCGGCGTGCTGCAGGGTGAATATCACTGGCACAAGCATGACGACGAGGACGAGTTCTTCTATGTGGTCGAGGGACGCTTCCTCATCGACCTGGAGGGCCGCACGGTGGAGCTGGCGCCCCGGCAGGGGTTCGTGGTGCCGAAGGGGGTGGTGCACCGGACGCGGGCGCCCGAGCGCGCGGTGATTCTCATGGTCGAAGGGGCCGGCATCGTCCCCACGGGCGATTAATGGAAGGCCGCGCACTATGCGAATGAGTGTGGCAGTTCTGGCGACGCTGGTCGGCAGCGCTCCCGTGGCGGCTGGTGCGCCGCAGCAGGGCACGCCCCCCCCCCTCCCTCCCCGCGGCTCCGCGCGCGCTCACCGCCGCCGATTACGCCCGTGCCGAGCGGTTCCTGGGCTACAACACGACGCCGCTCGTCTTTCACGCCGGGATCCGGCCCACGGCGCTGCCCGTTGACCGGTTCTGGTACCGCGCCGCGATCCCCGAGGGAGTCGAGTTCGTGCTGGTCGATCCGGCCCGGCGGACGCGCGCCCGTGCCTTCGACCAGGCGAAGCTGGCCGCCGCGCTCTCCCGCGCGGCCGACACGACCTACGACGCGCTCCATCTTCCGTTCGCGCAGTTCGAATACGCGACCGACGGACGGGCGATCACGTTCGACATCGGTCCCCGCCACTGGACGTGCGACCTTCAAGGCACGCAGTGCACGGCGGCGCCCCGGCGCCGCGACCCGGTGCTCGAGAACGGCGTCGTTTCGCCGGACGGCAAGCGCGCGGCGTTCATCCGCGATTACAACCTGTGGGAACGGGACCTGACCTCGGGCCAGGAGACGCAGCTCACGACGGATGGGGTCAAGGACTTCGGCTACGCGACGGACAACGCGGGGTGGATCCGCAGCGACCGCGCGGTGCTGGTGTTTTCGCCCGACTCCCGGAGGATCGCGACGTTCCAGCAGGACGAGCGCGGGGTGGGCGAGATGTACCTCGTCCAGACCCGGGTGGGCCATCCCGTGCTCGAGCAGTGGAAGTACCCGCTGCCCGGCGACAGCGTGATCACCACGATTCAGCGGGTGATCATCGACCTGTCCGGCCCGAGCCCGCGCGTCATCCGGCTGCGGATGCCGGCCGATCAGCACCGCTCCAGCATCTGTGACCACGTGCTGTGCGGCGGCCGTTGGGCCGACGTGGAGTGGAGTCCGGACGCGTCGTCCCTCTTCTTCGTCTCGACCTCGCGGGAGCACAAGCGCGAGCAGCTGCGCGTCGCCGATGCGCAGAGCGGCGCGGTGCGGGACATCTTGGAAGAGGCGAGCCCGACTCAGTTCGAGTCCGGGTTCAACCGCATCAACTGGCACGCGCTTCCCGCTACGAACGAGCTGATCTGGTTCTCCGAGCGCGACAACTGGGGGCATCTCTACCTGTACGACCTGCGCACCGGCCGGCTCAAGGGCCAGATCACCCGCGGCGACTGGCCGGTCCTGCAGGTCCTGCGCGTGGACGAGAAGACCCGCGCGATCTATTTCACCGCCGCGGGACGCGAGCCGGGAGATCCGTATTTCCGGCACCTCTACAGCGTGCGCATGGACGGGACTCACCTGACGCTGCTCACGCCCGAGGATGCGGATCACGACGTCACCTTCTCCTCCTCGGGGCGATACTTCGTCGATAGCTACTCCCGCCCCGACGCGCCGCCGGTCACCGTGCTGCGAGATGCCGACGGCAAGCTGGTCTTGGCGCTGGAATCGGCGGACATTACGCGGCTCGCCGCGGCCGGCTGGAAGCCGCCGATTCCCATCACCGTGAAGGCGCGGGACGGCAAGACCGATCTCTACGGGCTGCTGTTCCGGCCCACGCAGTTCGATTCGACACGAAGGTACCCGATCGTCAACCACATCTACCCCGGGCCGCAGACGGGGAGCGTCGGCGGACGGAGTTTTTCGGCCGCCCGCGGCGACGCCCAGGCGCTGGCCGAGCTCGGCTTCATCGTGGTGGAGATCGACGCCATGGGAACGCCGATGCGCTCCAAGGCCTTTCACGACGCCTACTACGCCAACATGGGGGACAACGGGCTGCCCGATCAGGTCGCCGCGATGAGGCAGCTGGCGCAGCGCTACGCGTGGATCGACCTCGACCGCGCCGGCATCTACGGGCACTCCGGCGGTGGTTTCGCCGCGGCCGACGCCATCCTGCGCTACCCCGATTTCTTCAAGGTCGCGGTCTCCGAAGCTGGCAACCACGACAACCGTGAATACGAGGACGACTGGGGCGAGCGCTATCAGGGGCTGCTCGAGCACCGGGCCGACGGCTCCACCAACTACGACGACCAGGCCAACCAGAACCTGGCGAAGAACCTGAAGGGGAAGCTCCTCCTCGCCTATGGGACGACCGACAACAACGTCCCGCCCTTCAACTCGCTGCTCGTGGTGGACGCGCTGATCCGCAACAACAAGGACTTCGATTTGCTCGCGCTCCCCAACCGTCGCCACGGATTCGGCAACGAGCCCTACATGGTGCGCCGCCGCTGGGACTACTTTGTGCGCTATCTCCTCGGTGCCGAGCCCCCCCGCGAATACGAGCTGCATGCGGCGCCTCGGGCGCCGGCCGCGACGCCGTGACGAACATGCCCAAACGTCTGCAGACCTACGAAGCCGACGAGATCATCGTCACGTTCGACCCGAACGTCTGCATCCATTCCGGCGTCTGCGTCCGGGGGCTGCCCGACGTGTTCGCTGTGAAGCGCAAGCGTTGGATTCGGCCGGAGCTGGAGGCGGCGGACCTCGTGGCCGCCCAGGTCGAGCGTTGCCCTTCCGGGGCGCTGCAATTCGTCCGCAAGCCGCGCCCGCCGACCCCGTGACGTCGACGCTCCGCCCGGCCGCGACGAGCGCCCGTTGGGCCCTCCGAGCCTACGCGGGTTCGGCCACCCTGATCGTCCTGGCGTCCGCTCTGGCGCTGGCCGCCGCGCTCCCGGTCGTGTCGCTGGGCGGGCCGGCGGCAGGGCGTCTGCGGCTACCGCCCATCCCCGACGCCGGTCTCACGATCGGCTGGTCGGCGTCGGCCACGACGCCGACCGCGCTGCAGCTGCGCGGCCTCGCGACCCTCGGCGGCATCCTGCTCGGTCTCGCGGTCGCTCTCCTCGGCGTCGCCGCGATGACTGTGCTCGCGCTGTCGGCCGGCCGGGCATCCGCCCGCCGGCAGGAG
>CAZXKD010000042.1:0-18080 GCA_964641215.1 uncultured Gemmatimonadaceae bacterium | reverse complement strand
ACGAGAACGCGATCGTCGTGGCGTACATGACGAGCGGCAACATCGCCGTGTTCGACCACGACGTGGAGCGCCACCTCGACTTCGTGGAGCGGGCGGCCGGAGCCCTGGGCCTCGATGCCGGGGTCGCCCGGCGCACGCGGGAGACGGTCGCCGCGAGCTTCGAGCACAAGGTGCCGGGCACCACGGACCTGCCGCTGGTGCAGGACCTCAAACGCTACATCCGCGAGTCCGAGGCGATCGCGGCGCTCGAGGCCGTGGGGCTGCCGCGCACCGCTGCGCGGTTCCTCGACCTGCCCTTCTACCGCACCGGGGAGGTTCGCAAACACCCCATCGGCGAGGCGGACGTGGCCATCGTCCGGCGGCTGCTCGCGGAGGTGCGGCCCGACTACGTCTTCGTCGCGGGCGATCTCTCCGACCCGCACGGCACGCATCGCATGTGCAAGCAGGCGATCGACCGTGCCCTGGCCGCCCCTGCCGAGCGGGAAACGACGCCCGCGCATGGGCCGCGCCCCGAGGTGTGGTTGTATCGCGGGGCCTGGCAGGAGTGGCCGATCACCGAAGCCGACGTACTGGTGCCGCTGTCGCAGGACGAGCTGCGGGCCAAGGTCCTGGCCATCTTCAAGCACCAGTCGCAAAAGGATACCGCGCAGTTCCCCGGCGGGCACGACGACCGCGAGTTCTGGCAGCGGGTGGAGGCCCGGAACCTCGAGACCGCCGCGCACGCGGACCGGCTGGGATTGCCGGAGTATTACGCGATGGAGGCCTACCGTACTCTCTCACCACAGGAGTCAGAGCGATGAGCGCGATGACCGCCCGAGGGTTGAGTCTCGGAGTAGTGGTGGCTGTGTGGGCGTTGATCTCGGATCTGGGGAGAGTGAATCTGTCGCTGTGGGCCGTGGTCGTCGCCTTGGGATGTTTCCTGGCGGCGGGCGGCGGCATCCAGGGGTTGCAACGGACGGTGGCAGGCACGATCTCGGGCGTCGTCTGGGCCCTGATCGCTTACACCGTCGCTGTCTCGCTCGGACCCCAGCCGGTCGTCCAGGCGCTGGTCCTGGGCGCGGCGGTTTTCATGATGGTGCTCCAAGGTCGGCTGCCGCTCCTTTCGTATACCGCCGCGGCGGTCGGCGGCGCGGGGGTCGCCATGGGTCTGCGGGCCATGAACCTGCAGGGGGGGATCCGGGTCGCCATCGCGCTGGCCCTCGGGGCCGTGCTCGGGTACGCGGCGGAATACCTCGCCGGACTGCTCAAGCCGAAGAGCGCCTAGGAGACCTCATGGCCGAGTCGATCGCCACGCCCATCACCGCCGTGCCATCCCTGCACGCGCGCGGTGACGCGATCCCCTGGTATGTCTGGGCCGTGCTGTGTGGCGCAACGAGCGCGGTTGTCGGGGTGATCTGGGACATTTCGTGGCATCGCACGATCGGCCGGGACACGTTCTGGACGCCGGCGCACATGGCGATTTACGCGAGCGGCATCATCGCCGGGACGAGCTGCGGCTGGCTGGTGCTCAAGACCACGTTCGCGGGCGGCGACGCCGAGCGCGGCGCCAGCGTCCGCTTCTGGGGCTTCCGCGGCCCGCTGGGCGCCTGGCTGTGCATTTGGGGGGCGCTCGCGATGATCGTCTCCGCCCCCTTCGACAATTGGTGGCACAACGCGTACGGGTTGGACGTGAAGGTGCTGTCGCCGCCGCACGCGATCCTGGCGCTCGGCTTCACCGGCATCGAGCTGGGTGCGGTGCTGATGGTGGTGGCGCTGCAGAACCGCGCCGGACCGAGCATGGCGAAGCCTTTCGGCCAACTGCTGGCGTACGGGTTCGGCATTCTCCTGTTGAACAAGGCCATCATGGGATTCGAGCAGATCGGCTTCCCGCAGGACGCGCACAACGGCCTCTATTACAAGGTCTGCGCTGCGGTCTTCCCGATCCTCCTGGTCGCCTGCGGCCGGGCCGCGAAGCTGCGCTGGCCGGCGACCACGGCCGCGGCCGTCTACATGGCCATCACGCTGATCATGATGTGGGTGCTGCCGCTCTTCCCGGCGACGCCGAGGCTCGCGCCGGTGTATCGGCCGCTCACCCACATGGTGCCGCCGCCGTTTCCGCTGCTCCTCGTGGTGCCCGCGATCGGGGTGGACCTCGTGATGCAGCGGCTGGGAACAGGTCGGGACTGGCTCCTGGCCACGCTCGTCGGGGTGACCTTCCTCGCCGTCCTGTTCGTGACCCAGTGGTTCACGACGAAGTTCCTCATCTCCCCGGCTTCGGAGAATTTCCTCTTCGGAGCCAACCGCTGGAACTACAACAGTCCCCCGGGAGACTTCGAGCACCGCTTCTGGAACGTCCGCAACGATCCCGTGACCCCGATGAAGCTCGCCGTCGCCGCCCTTCTGGCGATGGTGTCGGCGCGGCTCGGGCTGTGGCTCGGCAACGGGCTCGCCCGGGTCAGGCGATGAGCCGCCCGGCACGACTGGCCGCGCTGGCGGCGGTGATGCTCGTCGCCTCCGCGCACGTCGGCAGCCCGGACACGTACTTCGAGGGCAGCGCCGGACCCTACCGCGTCCGAGTCGTCGTCCGCTCGGCCGGCGTCGTCCCCGGGTTGGCGCAGATCACGGTGCGACTCTTGGGCGGCACTCGCGCTCGAGCCGTCACGGTACTGCCCGTTTACTGGGATCCGCGCACGGCGGCGCCGCCGCCGCCGGATACCGCCCGGATCGTGTCGGGGGACTCCACCCTGTACAGCGCGGCCCTGTGGCTCATGACCGGCGGCTCTTACAGCGTACAGGTCACGGTCGCGGGCTCCGCCGGCGCGGGCACAGCCATCGTCCCCGTGGTAGCGATCGCCACCCGCCGGCTGGAGCTGCGAACGCCGCTCGCCCTGGGGCTCGCCACGTTCGGCGCGTTCCTCTTCATCGGCGCACTCACCATCCTCGGCGCGGCGGTGCGCGAGTCGGTGCTGCCCCCGGGCGCGGAGCCGGACCCGTCCCGGGTGCGGCGGGGCCGGATCGCCGCGGGCGTGGGCGGCGTTCTGCTCGCCGGAGCCGTGATCGGCGGGCGGAGCTGGTGGAACGGGGTGGACGGCGACTTCACCCGGCAGATCTACCACCCGCTCGCAGCCCGAGCGGTACTGCGCAGCGAGCCGGGACCCGCCGTGCTGCGATTCAGCATCGTGGACTCGGCGTGGCGAGCGCACCAAGTCACCCCGCTCATCCCCGACCATGGCCACCTCGTGCACCTCTTCCTCGTTCGGGACGGAATGGACGCCTTCGCTCATCTGCACCCCGTGCTCGTCGACTCGAGCGACTTCGACGCCGCGCTGCCGCCGCTGCCCGCGGGCCGCTACCACGTGTACGCCGACGTCACGCGGGAGAGCGGCTTCGCCGAGACGCTGACCGACACTATCATGTTGGGGGCCCCGGGAACGGCCTGGCGACCCAGCGATCCGGATGACGCTTGGGTCGGGACTCAGGGTTCGGGGTTCGGGGCTCGGGATTCCTCCGATTTTAGCGATGGCTCGAGGATGGTCTGGGCACGGGGCGCGGCACCGCTCGTCGCGGGACAGGACGCGCCGCTCACGTTCACGGTCACGGCACCGGATGGGCGGCCCGTGACCCTCGAGCCCTACATGGGGATGGCCGGGCACCTGATGCTCACCCGGGACGACGGCGCGGTGTTCGTCCATCTCCATCCGCTCGGCACGATCTCCTGGGCAGCGCAACAGACGTTCCTGCTCCGCGGGCCCGCGGATACGGCATGGGGAGGGGTCGGGCGGCGGCTCACCGCGCTGGAAAGCCGGGAACGGGGAGCGGGGAGCGGAATGGCGATGCAGCAGGGCGAACCGCTCTCCGCTCCCGGTTCCGTGTCGTTTCCTTATGCCTTTCCCAAGCCGGGACGGTACCGGTTATGGGTTCAGGTGAAGCGGCAGGGCCGGATCCTGACCGGAACGTTCGACACAGAGGTCCGCTGATGCGCCGTCTCGGGTTATCGCTCGCCCTCCTCTTCGCGGTCACCTCCGCTCCCCGCCCGGCGGCCGCCGCCCAGGTCAACTACGACACCGTTCAGATCAGGACCGTCAAGGCCGGCGACGGCGTCTACATGCTGATGGGCGTGGGGGGCAACATCGGCGTGTCCGCGGGAACGGACGGCGTGTTCATGGTGGACGACCAGTACGCACCCCTGTCCGACAAGATCAAGGCCGCGGTCGCGGCGCTGGGTGGCCCCATCCGTTTCGTGATCAACACCCATTGGCATTGGGACCACAACGGTGGCAACGAGACCTTCGCCCGGAGCGGCGTGGTGACCGTCGCCCACGAGAACGTCCGTCACCGTATGCGCGTCGAGCAGTTCGTGACCGCATTCAACCGGCACGTGCCCGCCTCGCCCGCGGGTGCGCTGCCGCTCGTCACCTTCACCGACTCCATGAGTTTCTACCTGAACGGCGACTCGATCCTTGTCCTCCACGTGCCCCACGCCCACACGGACGGAGACGCGATCATCTGGTTCCGTCGCGCGAACGTCGTGCACATGGGTGACATCTTCTTCAACGGGCGCTATCCGTTCGTCGACCTCTCGAGTGGCGGCTCGGTGGACGGCATGGTCGCGGCGGTGGACCGCGCGCTCGCGCTCGCGGACGGGAACACCAAGATCATTCCGGGACACGGTCCCCTGGCGGACCGGGCCGCGCTGCGCTCCTACCGCGACATGCTGGCCACCGTGCGGGACCGCATCAAGCGAGCCGTGGCGGCCGGCCAGACACTCGAACAGGTACAGGCCGCCAAGCCGACGGCCGAGTTCGACGCGGTCTTGGGCAAGGGAACCATCACTCCGACGCTCTTCGTCGAGATCATCTACACGGACCTGGCGGCGCGGCACTAGCGCCCTTCAAGGAGCTTCCATGTCCCGAACACTACTCTTCCTGCTCGGCCTGTTCACCGGTCCCGACGCCCCGCGGCCGATGACCGGACGCGAGGTGCTGGGCGCGATGCACGACCGCTACGCCACTACCTGGTACCGCACGCTCACGTTCACCCAGCGGAACACCGCCACGCACGCCGACGGCACGCAGGAACACTCGACCTGGCTCGAATACGCGGCCCTCCCGGGCCGGCTGCGGATCGAATTCCTCCCTGCCGACTCCGGCCAGGGCGCGCTCTACGTCAACGATTCTCAGTACGTCTTCCGGAGAGACACCCTCACCGCCGCCTCCGCGTTCGTGCACCCCCTCATGGTGCTGGGCTTTGACGTGTACTTCGACCCGGTCGAGAAGACCGTCGGCCGGCTGGAGCGGTTGAAGTTCGACCTGGCCAGTCCCGTACGCGAGGACACCTGGGAGGGGCGGCCCGTCTACGTCGTGGGCGCGAAGGGAGGAGCCGGCGACCTGCGCACGCGCCAGTTCTGGGTGGACAAGGAGCGGCTGGTGTTCGTCCGGCTGCTCGAGCCGGGCCAACGCGACACGACCCGCATCAGCGACATCCGGTTCAACAAGTTCCAGCCGGTAGGGACCGCGTGGGTGTCGGCGGAGGTCGCTTTCCTGGTGGACGGCCGACCGATCTGGCTCGAGGAGTACACGGACATCAAGACCGATGTCGCGCTGGCGCCGATGCTCTTCGACGCCAGCAAATGGAAGCAGACGCGAGGACGCTGAGAGAAGAGCCCTCAGCCATCAGCCGTCAGCTATCAGTGTTCGCCCGTCGCAAGCGCTGACTGACGGCCGATGGCTGAAAGCTGACAGCTCTCCTCACCGCAACGGCAACTCGACGTGCAGGTGATCCGCCGTGCCGACGTGGCGTAACGTGTCGAACCCCATGATCCAGAAATAGGCCTGGACTGCGAGGTTCTTGAGCTCGCCGCGGCCCCGCGTGCGCAGGTCCACGGCATGGATCCAGCCGTCGCGCTGGCGGAAATGCAGGGAGCGGTCGTTGGGGTGCAGTCGCATGCGGCCGTAGTCTTCCGGCAGGCGGCCGAAATCGGTGACGACCAAGCTCCGGTCGGCCAGGATCACCGTCGAGAGCGCCACCCGAAGGATGGGGTGCACGCTGACGTAATAGCCCCGCACGTTGTCCGCCTTGGAGTTTACGCTGGCGAGGAAGACAAGCGTATAAGTGCACCATCCCAGAACCAACGGCAGGGCCACCCACTTCGTCATCGTCAGGAAGCGCGCCCGCCCCGTGAATCGACGGGAGACCCACGCCGCGTAGGCCGCCACCACCAACAAGGTGAGGAGCACAGCGAGCGCGAGCGCCGCCCACGTGGGTACGAAATACAGGTAGACGTAGACCGAGGCGCGCACGAGCGTCACGAACGGCAGCGCCACGATCGCGCCCACCTTGAGGACAGAGAGGGCGACCTCGCGCGCGAGGCTGGCGAGGTTGTCCCGCGACAGCGTCGAGCGGATCGCGGCGGCACGCCGCCGCCACTCGCGGCGCGCCTCCCGCTTCAGCTTCGCGAGCTTCGCTTCCACCGCCGCCGTGGTCATGCGTGGCCGTACGGTCGCCGGGGAGTCCCGTTTCGAGCTGTCGGCGACGACCGGTTCTTGGCGCCCAGGTCGCGGCCGTAATCGTTTCGTCACCTGGGAATCATACTCCGCTCATGAGGATGCTGTGCAGGATGCCATGCGACGGCCGTCTCTTAGAGGCAGCCCCAGTCCAGGGCAACTCTCTAGGAGGCTCTCATGAAACGGTGGACGATAGTGTCGCTGGCCGCCTTGCTGCTCGCCTGCGGCCTTGCCGAGCGAAGAGAAACCCGGGAAGCGAAGCAGCAGTCGCAGATGCAGGGACAAGCGGCCGTTGCTCGGGTCGAGATGGTCCGGCCCCAGGACTACAGCGGCACCTCTCTCGAAGAGGGGCGGGGGCGCGAAGCGACGCTCCGGTTCGGAGTCCCGGACGTGCCAGCCAGCATGGTGATCCGCACCGGGACGGCCTCGATCGCGGTGGATTCCCTCGAGCCGGCGCTCGCCGCGGTGCGGCAGCTCGCCTCCCGCGTCGGCGGCTACATCGCCAACACCTCCCTGCATGGTGGGCAGGGGCAGCTGCGCTCGGCGACGCTGGAGGTGAAGGTGCCCGCGCCGCGCTTCGACGAAGCGTTGAGCGGCCTGCAACCGATGGGCAAGGTGGAGTCAGTGAACGTGACGGCGGAGGATGTCGGCGAGGAATACGTGGACGTCACGGCGCGGGTGGGCAACTCTCGCCGCCTGGAGCAGCGCCTGCTGGGGATCCTGGCGACGCGCACCGGGAAGCTGCACGACGTGATCGAGGTGGAGCAGGAGCTGTCGCGGGTACGGGAGGAGATCGAGCGCTACGAGGGCCGGCTGCGGTATCTGCGGGCACACGCCGCCACGAGCAGCCTGGCCATCACCGTGCATGAGCCGATTCCGGTGGTCGGCGTGGCCGGCTCGAGCCCGCTGGGCGGCGCAGCGCGCCAGGCGTGGCGGAACTTCGTGGGCCTTCTGACGCTGCTCATTCAGTCGCTGGGGGTAGTCATACCGCTGGGGCTGCTGGCCCTCGGGGCATGGCCGCTGCTGCGGCGGGCCCGGAGAACCGCCACTGTTTGAGCGCCACTTGCGCCGGCTCTCCCGGGAGGCACTATACCCGTCCGCACCGCCGCCAAGGAGGCGACCATGGCCGACACGGTCCGCAGGGTGGACTACTTCTACACGACGACGCCGCACAAGCCGGGCGAGGGCGCCCGCGTGCTCGCGCTGCTCAGAAGCCGCGGGGTGAACCTACTCGCCTTCTCGGCCTTCCCGGCGGGCCGCCGCGCGCAGCTCGACTTCGTGCCTGCCGACGCCACGAGCTTCGTCGCCGTGGCGAAAGAGGCGAAAGTCAAACTGTCGCCTCGAAAGACGGTCTTCCTGATCGAAGGCGACGACCGCGTCGGCGCCATGGCCGAAATCACCGGGAAGCTGGGGGCGGCCAAGATCAACATCACGGCGGTCGACGCGGTGTGTACGAGCGGCGGGATGGGAATGGCGGGCCGTCGATTCGCGGCGCTCCTCTGGGTGAAGCCGAAGGACGTGCAAAAAGTGGCTGGCATCCTGGGCGCCATGGGCTGAGCGCGCGTCCCCCGCTCCCCCTCAGGCCATCCAGACGCTCTTGACGTTGACGAACTCGCGGATGCCGTACTCGGAGAGCTCGCGGCCATAGCCCGACCGCTTGACGCCGCCGAACGGCAGCCGCGGGTCGGATTTCACCAAGCCGTTCACGAACACTGAACCCGCTTCAATCTCCGCGACGAGGCGGTCGGCGCGGGCGCGGTCCCCGGTCCACAGGGACGCGCCCAGCCCGAACGTCGAGGCATTGGCGAGGCGGATGGCGTCGCGCTCGCCCGGAGCGCGGATCACCGCGGCCGCCGGCCCGAACACCTCCTCGTCGAATGCCGGCATCCCGGCCTCGACCGCGGTCAGCACCGTGGGCGGATAGAACGCGCCCGGCCCCCGCGGCACCTGCCCGCCGAGCAGCACGGTGGCGCCGCGGCGGCGGGATTCGTCGACCTGGCGGTGGAGGGTGTCTCGAAGATCGGTCCGGGCCTGGGGCCCGACCTGCGTGCCGGGCGCGAGCGGGTCGCCCACGCGGCGCGCGCCCATCTCGGCGACGAACCGCTCGAGAAACCGGTCGACCACCGGCTCGACCACGATGAAGCGCTTCGCCGCGATGCAGCTCTGGCCGCTGTTGATGAGGCGCGCGTCGGCCGCGGTCCGGGCCGCCTGCTCGACGTCCGCGTCCTCGAGCACGATGAACGGATCGCTGCCGCCCAGCTCGAGCACGCTCTTCTTGAGGTGGCGACCGGCCGCCGCGGCCACCACACTCCCCGCCCGTTCGCTCCCGGTGAGCGTCACCGCCCGCACGCGAGCGTCGGCGATCACGGTCGCGACCGCATCCGCCCCGATGAGCAGGGTCCGGAAGACGCCGTCGGGGAACCCGGCGTCGCGGAACACCTCCTCGATCTGCAGTGCGCAGCGCGGCACGTTGGAGGCGTGCTTCAACAAACCGGGATTCCCGGCCATCAGCGTCGGCGCGGCGAAGCGGAACACCTGCCAGAACGGGAAGTTCCAGGGCATCACGGCGAGGACCGGCCCCAGCGGGTCGAACCGCACCAGGCTGCGGGTCGCGTCGCTCGCATGGGGCTGCACGGCAAGAAAGTCGGCCGCCCCGTCGGCGTAGAAATCGCAGGCCCAGGCGCACTTTTCCGCCTCGGCCTCACCCTGCGCCAGGGGCTTCCCCATTTCCACAGCCATGGTGCGGGCGTAGATCGCCTTGCGTTCCCGGAGTAGGCGGGCCGCGCCGTGCATCAAGCGGGCGCGATCGGCGAAGTCGCGGCGGCGCCAGTCGGCGAACGCCCGCTCGGCCGCCGCCAACGCGCGCTCGATGTCGGCAGGCGAGGTTTCGGCAAACGTTTCCAACGGCTCCCCGGTGGCGGGGTTGATGGACTGGATGGTCATCGCCGCGGCTTCCTCCGACAGGGAAGTCTGTTCCCTAAACGCCACGACCGTTCCCCGAGTTCACCGCTCGGGAATGCGCCCCCGCGCCACGGCGTCCGGTCCGAACCGCTCCCGCAGCTCGTCGATCACCCGCGCCAACTTGCGGTCACGCTCGGTCTCGGGGGTGGCCGCCGCCAGATCGGGGGCGAGCAGCGACAGCTGGCCGCCGGCGTCGGCGCGCACGAGCTGCGACAGCGCCACGCCCAGCAGCCGGGCCGGGACGCGGCGGGCGGCCCGCAGCTTCGCGAGCAGCTCGCGAGCCACCCCATAGATCGCCCGATCGGAGCACAGGGGCTCCGGCAATGTGCGGCTCGCCTGACGGGTAGTGAAATCGGCGTCCCGGATCTTCACAGTCACCGTGCGGGCGAGCAGCCCGTCCTCGCGCAGGTCGGCACTCGCGCGATCGGCAAGCGCGAGCAGCTGACGCGCGAGCGCGGGATCGTGCTCCAGGTCCGTTGCGAACGTTTCATCGCGGCTGATGGACTTGGCCTCGCGAGCCGGGTCGACGCCGGCGCCGTCGATGCCGCGCACTCGCTCCCACAGCCACGTCGCCTCGCGCTCGCCCACCCAGGCGGCGAGCGTCCGCCGGTCGTGCCGCAGGACGTCGTCCACGGTCCGCAAGCCGAGTTGCCGCAGCCGCTCCTGGAACTTCGGCCCGACGAGCGGAAGGTCGGCGAGCGTGAAGCGCCGCAGGAACGCCTCCTCGGCGCCCGGCTCCACGACGTGGACACCGTCTCCCGGCGTCCCCGGCAGAGGCTTGGCGACCCCGGCGGCGAGCTTGGCCACGAGGCACGAGATGCCACCGCCGATGGACACTGACAGACCGGTGGCGTCCCGCACGGCGGCCCGCATGCGACGGGCGGTTTCCACGAGCGGCTCGTTCCGGTACAGCCCCTCCGTACCGGTCATATCGAGATAGAACTCGTCGCTCGACGCCTGCTCGACGGCCGGCGTGAAGCGCTCGAGCACGGTCTTGATCTGGCGACTCTTGTCGCCGCAGGCCTCCCACGGCACCGGGACGACCACCGCCTTGGGGCAGAGCCGGATGGCGCGGGCCATGGGCATGGCGGAATGGACGCCGTAGCGCCGGGCCTCGTACGACGCCGACGTGACGACGCCGCGGCGCTCGGCTGAGCCGCCGACGATGAGCAACGTCGCTTGCCCCGCGCCCTCCGGATCCACGAGACGGGCGACGGACACGTAGAACGCGTCGGCGTCGGCCAGGAGAATGCGTCGGACGCTCGGAGGGCCGGACGGCCGGTCCGGTGATACCTTCATGGTATGAATCCTAGCGCGCCGACCTTCCCCGCAGGAGTGCGGCGGTGACACCGTGGGTGCTGCGGCTCATCGTCGCGAACGCGGCGATGTTCTTTCTGGAGCAGGGGAATCCGGGTCTCGTGCACAGCCTGGAGCTCGTGCCCGCGCTCATTCCGACCCACCCGTGGACGGTCGTCACGTACATGTTCCTGCATGCGGGCGGGACTCACCTGTTGTTCAACATGCTCGGCCTCTACTTCTTCGGGCCGCGGCTCGAGCTGGTGATCGGCGGGGGAAGGTTCCTCGCGCTGTACTTCACGGCCGGCATCGCGGGGGCGTTGCTTTCCCTCTTCACGCCCACGGCCGGGATCGTCGGCGCCTCGGGGGCGATCTTCGGCGTGTTCTACGGCTACGCCCACTACTGGCCGCGGGACCGCATCCTGGTGTGGGGGATCGTGCCGGTCGAAGCCCGGCTGTTCGTGATTCTGATGACCGCGTTGTCGCTCTCCGGCGGGCTCGGCGTGGGACAGTCGGGAATCGCCCACTTCGCCCACCTGGGAGGGTTCGTCGGCGGGTTCCTCTACTTCAAGTGGATGGAGCGCCGCTCCGGCGCGGCACGGTTCCGGCGTCAGGCCGAGCCCGCGCCCAGTCAGGGCTCGAGCGCGGATGTGGAGCGCTGGTCGCGTATCCCGCGGGAGTCGCTGCATCCGGTAAACCGCGAGGAGCTGGACCGCGTGCTCGCCAAGCTCGCCGAGCGTGGGCCACCCGGGCTGACGCCGGAGGAGCGCGCGTTTCTCGAACGGATCAGCCCCGCTTCCCACTGAGCCCCATCAACCGGCTCCAGTGGGCCGCGGTCGCGGGGACGACCGACAGCCGCGGCATGCGCACCAACGCGAGATCCTTGAACGTCGGGTCTCCCTTGATCACGGACAGCGGGACGGGCTGCGGCAGGCGTTTACCGGCCTTCAAGTCCACGACGACGAGGGCGGGATCCTTCGCGTTCGGGTCGGGATAGGCCGCGCTGGCGACCGCGGCCGTCCCCACGACGGCCTTCTCGTCGCCGGTGTGGTAGATCATGACTTCGTCCCCCGGCCGCATGGCGCGCAAATGCTTCAAGGCGAGCGGGTTTTTCACGCCATCCCACACCGCGGTCCGTTCCCGCTCCAGCCGGTCGAAACTGTACGCGGCAGGCTCGGTTTTCAGAATCCAATAGGTGGCCATGCTAGGCGTTGCTCGACGGCCGCTGGGCGGAAGGCGGCGGCGCGCCTGCGCCTTGGGGCTTTCTGCGTTTCTTGGCTTTCTCCTTCTGGCGCCGGCGGCTGTTGCCGTGCGTGCCGCGGAAGATCTTGCCGCGCTTACTGCGAATATCGCCCTTGCCCATGACGTTCACCCTTGTCCGTTGGCTGTTGTCCATCACACCAGAATCGTGCGGCTCCAGGCGTCGACCGCTTGCGCGAGTTCCGCGAGGATTTCCACCTCCGAGCGGCCGGCGCGCTTCCCCACTCTGAACGAATGATCTGCCCCCTCGATGATGTGCAGGGTGGCCCGCGTGTTCAAGCGTCTGCACACCGGCTCGAGGAGCGCCAGGTCGGCGAAGTCATCCCGCGTGCCTTGCAGGAACAACATCGGAATGCGGACCGCGTCGAGATGATCGGCGCGCTTGCTACCGGGCCGCCCCGGCGGGTGGAGCGGGAAACCGAAAAACACGAGCCCCCGGACGCCGGGAAGCGGCTCGGTCGCCTGCGCGCTGGAGGTCATCCGCCCGCCGAAGGACTTGCCGCCCGCAAGGAGGGGCAGCCCCGGGGCCACCTGGGCGGCTTCCGACACCGCGGCGCGCACTCGCTGCTCGGCCACCGCAGGCAGATCGGGCCGCCGCTTGCGCTCCGCCATGTAGGCGAACTCGTAGCGAAACGTGGCGAGCCCTCGCTCCGCCAGGCCCCGCGCCACCGCCTCGAGGAATGGGTGCCGCATCCCGGCGCCGGCGCCGTGAGCCAGCACCAGCAGCGCGTGAGCCTCGGACGGCGCGGTCAGTAGGTGCTGCACGTTTCCCGTTTCACGATTCTCGTTTCCCGGCCTTCTAGCGGATTCGACCGAGCCGGTCCGGTGGCAGCTCCTCGACCAGGATCCGCCGCTCGAGCTTGACCTTGCCGAGGGTGAGCCGGACCACGTACTCGCCCGGCGGCGACCGCCGCAGCTCCTCTGGCGAGGTGGGATCGCCCAGCCCGCGGGGGCGGGCTCGGTCGCGATTCAGGTCCCAGGTAACCCGCTGCAGGCCGGGGTATCCCGGACCCGTCAGGCTCCGCACCGTGTCGCCCGCAGGTGTGGCGATCACGACCTTCACGCCCTCAGGCTGCATCTCCCGCAGATAGTAGGTGATCACCGCGCCGCGCGGCGGGTTGGGGGCGACGAAGCCGTGGCTCCCGAAGCCGGGGTGCGTCTGCCGCTCCCGGTACTGGTAAGCGGGCGCGACCGAGAACAGGTGGATCGTGTCGCGCAGCACCGAGTCGCTGTACTCCTCGAGCGGCCCCACGCCCACGGCGTACAGCCCGCGGCCGTGCGTCGCGACGACGAGGTCGTGCTGGCGGAACGACATCGCCAGCCGCTCGACCATCACGTGCGGGAACCCCTTGCCGAACCGCCGCCAGCGTTCGCCGCCGTCCATGGTGACGTGTACGCCGTCCGCCGTTCCCACCCACAGCACGCGCGGGTTGCGCGGGCTCTCGAACACCGTGAGGCTGCCCCGGTCGGTGGGCAGGCCCGCCACCAACTCCGTCCAGGTCTTGCCCAGATCCGTCGTCCGCCACACGTGGGGCCGGTAGTCGTCGCGGTTGTGGCAGTCCAACGCCACCCAAGCCGTGCCCTGGGCGTGAAACGATGCGACGATGTCCGCCACCCAGCAGTCGGTCGGCGCGCCCCGCGCGAAGTTGCCCGTCACGTTGCCCCAGGTGCGGCCGGTGTCCTGCGACACCCACACCATCCCGTCGTCCGTCCCGGTCCACAAGACTGCCGGCGTCTTGGGGCTTTCGGCGATGGAGAAGATCGCATGGTAGCTGGTGTGGCCGACTTCGGGCGTCGGGCTCTGACGCGGCGTGCGCGTCATGTCCGGCCCGAGCGCTTCCCAGTCCTGGCCGTGCTGGCGGAGGCGGAACAGGCGGTTCCCGCCGAGATACACGGTGGTCGAGTCGAAGTGCGAGATCAGAATCGGAGTGGTCCAGCCCCAGGTGAAGGAGTAGCCGCTCTCCGATCCGGCGTCGAGGGACTCCGGCTGGATCTCCTCGCGCTTCCACGTGCGCAGGTCGAGCCGGGAGACGTTGCCGAACTGCCAGCCCGAATAAACCGTCCAGGGATCGGTGGGCGGGATCTGCACCCACATCCCGTCCCCGCCGTTCACCGGGTACCAGTCGGCGTCGGTGATGCCTACCTGGTCCCGCGTGGCGCTCGGCCCGCACCACACACCGTTGTCCTGCAGCCC
Source organism: uncultured Gemmatimonadaceae bacterium (assembly GCA_964641215.1). Lineage (GTDB taxonomy): Bacteria > Gemmatimonadota > Gemmatimonadetes > Gemmatimonadales > GWC2-71-9 > 13-1-40CM-70-15. Next base: position 3,887 of record CAZXKD010000042.1, on the reverse strand, counting down.
CCCGCAGACCTGATAGGGCACGAGCGAGCTGTCCACGATCACGGTGTAGAACTGGCCGATGGGAATCGGCATGTGCCACCAGGCTCGGCCTCCGTCGAAGGTCACGTAGGCCCCGCCGTCGTTGCCGAGGATGCGATGCCCCGCGTCGTGCGGGTCGAACCACAGGGCGTGATGGTCGCCGTGCACGCGCGAGAGGGACTCGGCCGCGAACGTTTGGCCGCCGTCCTTGCTCTCGAGCAATGGCGCCGAATTGACGAAGACGTGCTGGCTGTCGTTCGCGTCCACCCAGATCTCGTCGTAGTAATAGTGCGGCACCGCCTGCAGGTCGTTGATCTGGGTCCACGTGGCGCCGGCGTCGCTCGAGCGGAACACGCCGCCGAAGCGCCCCTGGGCGGCGTTAGTGACGCCGCGGTCCACCTGGATCATCGCGAACACGAGCTTCGGGTTCTGCGGCGAGATCGCGATCCCGATGCGGCCGATGCGGCCCGTGGGCAGCCCGTTTTTCTTCGCCGGGTCGGTCAGCCGGGTCCAGGTCTTGCCGCCGTCGCTGGTCTTGTAGAGCCCGCTCCCCGCGCCGATCCCTTCCATGTGGCTGCCGCCCCAGCGCAGCCGGTGCCAGGCCGCCGCGTACAGCGTATTGGGGTCGCTCGGGTCCATCTCGAGGTCCACGAAGCCGGTGGTGTCGTCCACGAACAACACGCGGGTCCACCTCTTGCCGCCGTCCGTGGTCTTGTAGACCCCGCGCTCCGGGTTCGGGCCCCACAGGTGGCCCAGCGCGGCGACGTAGACGGTGTCGGGGCCGGTGGGGTGAATCACGATGCGGCCGATCGATCGCGAGTCGGGCAGGCCCATCTTCGTCCAGCTCTTGGCGCCGTCGGTGGACTTGTAGACGCCGTCGCCCCAGTACTGGGAGCGCAGGCTGTTCTTCTCGCCGGTGCCGACCCACACGATGTTGCTGTCCGAAGGCGCGACGGCGAGGTCACCGACCGTTTCGCTCCCCAAGCCGCTCGAGACCGACTGCCAGGTGACGCCGCCGTTGGTCGTCTTCCAGACACCGCCGCCGGCCGCCCCAACGTAGAAAGTCTTGGGACGCGGCTCGGTACCGCGGGGGACGGCGATGGCGGTGACGCGCCCCGAGTAGGCGGCGGGGCCGAGGGCCCGGTAGGTGAAGTTCTCGAGGAACTTCGAGATGGAGTCGGAGGCCGCGCGCGTCGTGTCGCCGCGGGCCGTGTCCGTTGCGGCGGTCGCAGGCCGGGGGCGCGCGGGACGCTGGGCTGCCAGCGGTGCGCACGTGCAGATGGCCAAGAGGCCGAGGAACGGTCGGTGCCGAGTCATATCGTCGTAAGGTGGGTTGGCGGGAGGTGATTCTACGGCGTGGCGGCCCGCGCGGCTAGCTCAGTGGTCGACGCGCTCGTGGAGCCGCTCCAGCGCCTGCACCAGGTCCGGCTGCGTCTCGAGCACTGGAAGGAGCGGATCGTCCCGGAGCTTCTTCATGCGCGCCGGCGCCGTCTTGATGGTGAACGCCTTGATGTCGAGCTTCGGCGTCACCTCGCGCCATTCGAGCGGCATCGACACCGGTGCGCCGGCGAGAGGGCGCACGCTGAACGGGGCGACGAGCAGCCGACCGTGGCCGTTCTGCACGTAGTCCAGGTACACCCGCCCGCCGCGCTTGCCGACCTGGCGCGTGATCGTCGCGACGTCGGGCAGCTCCGTCGCAATCACGCGCGCCAGCAGCCCGCCCAGCTGGCGGCACTGCTCATAGGTGCACTGCCGGGCCAGCGGCAGCAGCACGTGCAGCCCGGTCGAGCCGCTCGTCTTGATGAAGCACGGCCACTCGATGTCGTCGCACAAGCGCTTGACCGCCTTGGCGACGGTCACGACGTGAGAGAACGGCGCTTCTTTGGGATCCAGGTCTAGGATGCACCAGTCGGGAAGCTCCAGGGACGTCACCCGGCTCCCCCACACGTGCAGGGGAATGGTCGCGAGGTTGCTCAGGTACAGCAGCGACTCGAGGTCGTTGCACACGAAATAGTCGATGTCGCGCTTGGTGTCCTCGCTCCAGATCCGCTCGGTGCGCAGCCACTCCGGCGCGAACACCGGGGCGTCCTTCTGGAAGAACGACTTTCCCGTGATGCCGTCGGGGTAACGCGTCATCACCACGGGCCGGTCCTTGAGGTACGGCAGCAGCCAAGGCGAGACGGCGCGGTAGTACTCGATGAGATCGCCTTTGGTGTAGGCTTCCTCAGGCCAGAAGACTTTGTCGAGGTTGGAGAAAACAACCTCGCGAATCGGGAAACGGGAAGCGGGAAGCGTTGGCTCCGCAGCCTCGAGGTTTCCCGTTTCCCGTTTCCGGTTTCCCGGCATTTCACACTCCGTGAGCGGCTTGTCCTCCCGGAATCGCAGGAACACCGGATGCCGCAGGAGCTGGTCTCGCGTCCACTCCTTGTACCGCACCTCCACGACGAGCGCGGGCTCGACCCACGTGGTCTCCTTGTCCTTCGGTACCGGACCTTCGCAGGGAGGGGTCGGCCGCGTCGCGCCCTCGAGCTGCCCGACGACCTCCTTGAGCTGCTTCGCGGTGAACCCGGTCCCGACCCGGCCCACGTAGGTCAGCTTCCCGTCCGCGTAGGCGCCGAGGTGCAGGGCGCCGAATCCGCTGCGCGAGCCCTTGGGGCGGGTGAACCCGACGACGACGAAGTCTCCGGTGCGGTCGGCGCGGATCTTCAGCCAGTTGGGCGAGCGACCGGCGCGGTAGGGAGCGTCCGCCTTCTTCGCCATGATCCCCTCGAGGCCCAGCCGCACCACCTGCTCGTACAGGGCCTCACCTTTCGTGTCGAAATGCTCCGAGAACTTGAGCGGGCCGGACCGCGGTAGCACCGTTTCGAGGACCGCCTTGCGCTTGGCGAGCGGCAGCGGGCGCACGTCCAACCCCTCGAACGCGAGCAGGTCGAACACGTACAGGGTCGCCGGCGCCTCCACGGCGGCCCGCCGTACCTCCAGGGCGCGGGAGATTTTGGCGCGGTTCTGCAGCCGTTGGAAGCTGGGGTGCCCCGCGTCGTCCAGCACTACCAGCTCGCCGTCGAGGATCACGTGCTCGTAGGGGAGTGCGGCCACTGCGCGCGCGAGCTCGGGAAACGTGGCGGCGATGTCGTGACCGTTCCGCGTGATGAGGCGCGCCTCCCCGTCCTCACGCGCCGCCCGCACGCGGTAGCCGTCGAGCTTGAGCTCGAACAACCACCCAGCCTTGGTGAACGGCCCCTCGCGCGTTTCCGCCAACATCGGCTCCGCGTCCGCGGCCCGCACGATGCGCTGGGGCGCACGTAGCCTGGCCAGCTGCTTGCGGATCGGCGCGGCCCGGTCGCGGCCTGCCTGGAGGTCCTCGACCGTGACGCCTGAAAGGACGGACTCCTCGGGAAAGGGCGCGTCCGCTCCCACCTTCACCTCGCCATCCCGCTCTTTGATCAGCAGCCACTCTTTCTCGCCGCGTTTGATCTTCACCAGCGTCCAGGTGCCCCGCAGCTTGTAGCCTTTCAGCTCGAAGAGCAGCTTGCCTTTGACGAGCCCCGCGTGCGGATCCTCCATGGGCAGCCATGCGCCGCGGTCCCACACGATCACCGCGCCCGCGCCGTAGTTGCCCGCCGGGATGATCCCCTCGAAGTCGCCGTACTCGATCGGGTGGTCCTCGACGTGCACGGCGAGCCGCTTGTCGGCCATGTCGTACGAGGGGCCCTTGGGCACCGCCCACGACTTGAGCACCCCGTCCATCTCCATGCGCAGGTCGAAGTGGAGATGACTGGCGTCGTGCTTGTGGACGACGAAGAGGCGCCCGGGGATGACCGAGACGGTGCCCACGGGCCCCGGGGAAGTGTCTGCGGACCGCTGGGCGC
>CAZXKD010000041.1:0-18131 GCA_964641215.1 uncultured Gemmatimonadaceae bacterium | reverse complement strand
GGCATGTACTTGAGGATCTCGAGCAGGTACATCGCGTTGAACCCGATCTCGAGCGGCTCTCCCTCATAGGTCACGGGCAGCTCGTCCTGGGCCTCTCCCAGATCGGGCGTCTGGACGGAGAACTTCACCGTGCCGCCGCTGAACGCGAGCCGGATGCGGTGCGTCTGGTCGCTCGCGACGACGCTCATGCGGCGCAACGCGCCGGCCATGGCGGCCTTGTCGATGGTCGCGGCCTTGTCGTTCTCGCGCGGGATCACCTGCTCATAGTTCGGGTACGGGCCCTCGATGAGGCGGGAGAACACGAGCTTGCCGCCGGAGCGGAACCCAAGGTGGTTGTCGCTCCTGGCGACGTCGATCGCGGCGTCCGACGCGAACAACCGACGAATCTGCTCCAGCGCCTTAGGCGGCACGATGAGGTCGGCGCTCGTGCCACCGGTGGCTGGCACGTCCATCCGCGCGAGCCGGTGTCCGTTGGTCGCGACCATCCGCATGCGGTCGGGGCGGAGCTCCCATAGCACGCCGTTCAGGATCGGGCGGCTCTCCTCGGTAGACGCCGCGAAGGCGACGTGCCCGACCAGCTTGTGCACGACCCCGGCCGTCGCCTGCCAGGCGGCGTCGAACTTCACAGCCGGGAAGGAGGGGAACTCCTCCCGTGGCAGGCCGAGCAGCTTGAACTTGGAACGGCCGCACTCAATCGACACGCGTTGCTCCCCGGCAGCTGCGAAGCGGATCGGGGCCGAGGGAAGCTCCCTGGTGATGTCGACCAGCTTCTTGGCCGGCAGCGTGACGGCCCCGTCGGCGTCCACGTCCGCCGCCACGGTCGTGCTCACGGCGATATCCAGATCGGTCCCCGAGAGTCGCAGCCCCTGCTTGGAGGCCTCGACGAGGACGTTCGAGAGGACGGGCAGCGTCGTTTTGGCAGGGATCGCGGCGGCAACAGCCGTGAGCCCTTCCTGCAACTGCTCCCGCGTGATGGTGAACTTCATGCCGACGGTCTTTGCCTCTCCGCTGGAGGGAAGGAAGTGCTGCTTCTATATCTACATCTAAATACTAGTAGTAGTAGTAGAGACCCGGGAAATGTGGGGAGAGCTGGCAAGTCGTGCCACCGGTACAGCCTTGGCCGCCCGCAGCGTGTTGGTCGCCTGTGCGCGGTGTTGGAGTCTTGGGGATGATTTGCCTGGTCTCCCACTCTCCCCACATCCCCGCACATCACCCGTCCCCAATGTTGGCTACAGTGCGGACAACTCCTGCCGGGCCATCTCGATCCGCTCTTTGAAGGTCCGGTCCCGCATCATCTGGCGCTCGACCTTATCGACGCTGTGAATGACCGTGGAGTGGTCGCGGCCGCCGAAGGCCTGACCGATTTCCACGAGTTGCATACCGAGCATGTCCCGAGCGAGGTACATCGCGACCTGGCGGGGGATGGTGAGCGTCTTCGTGCGCGCCTTGGAGCGCAGCCCCTCGGGCGTCACTCCCCAGCGCCGGGCCACGACCTCCTGGACCCGGTCGATGCTCGGGGTCGGCGGGCTGCCGTAGCTGCCGGCATCCTCGCCCTGGCGGATCTTGTCGGAGAGCGCCTCCCGCGCGAGCTCGATAGTCACTTCGCGGTTCTTGAGGGACGCGAAGAGGAGCAGCTTGATGATGCAGCCCTCGAGCTCCCGGACGCTGGAGCGGATGTGCTCGGCGATGAAGCGGAGCACGTCGTCCGGGATCGTCAGCTCGAGGTGGTCCTGTTGGGCCTTCTTGCGGAGGATGGCGATGCGGTGCTCGAGGTCCGGCTGGCCGATATCGGCGACCATGCCCCACTCGAAACGGGAGATGAGCCTGTCCTCGAGGCCCGGGATCTCCTTGGGAGGGCGATCCGAGGTGAGCACCATCTGCTTGCGCGCTTCGAACAGCGCGTTGAAGGTGTGGAAGAACTCGTCCTGCGTCATTTCCTTGCCTTCGAGGAAATGCACGTCGTCCACCAGGAGGAGGTCGATGTCGTTGCGGTAGCGGCGCCGGAACTCGGGCATGGTCCGCGCCTGAATGCTTTCGATGACTTCGTTGATGAACTGCTCGGCGCCGACGTAGAGGAGTCGCGTCTCGGGGTTGCGCTCCAACACCGCATGCGCGATCGCCTGCATCAGGTGCGTCTTGCCGAGGCCGGTCGCACCGTAAATGAACAGCGGGTTGTAGGTGCGCCCCGGTGCTTCGGCGACCGCGTGCGCGGCGGCGGCGGCGAGCTCGTTCGACTTGCCGACCACGAAGCTCTCGAAGGTGTAGCGCTCGTTGAGCGGGGTGTTCGCGCTCGCCCGCTCGGTCGCCACCGCGCCCTCGCTCCCGCGCGGCGCCACGAAGAAGTCCATCTGCGGTCGCTGTTGCCGGTCTTCTTGCACGCGAAATACCACCGTGGTCGGTCGACCGAAGACGCGCTCGGCCGCGCGCGCCAGCACCGTGGCGTGCTTGGATTCGTTCCACTCGACCGCGAACTGGTCCGGGGCTCCGAGAATCAGTCGCCCCTCATCGAGCGCGATCGGCTCGGCCGGCTCGAGCCAGGTCCGCACCGTCGCGTCGGGAAGTTCACGGCGCGCCTCTTCGAGGAGACGCTTCCAGGCTTCTTTCGCTGACTGCTCCATCGACGATGGCGGAATGGTGGGACGTCGAGCAAGGGCGGCCCCGAAACTACGGGCCCTATGTGGGAAAGTCAACCTTGACCGGCCCGCGCTGAGCCGAGTAATTTTCCCGCCCTCACGAGAGGAATGTAAATGGGCCCGACGTATCGGCCGCGCAATCGGCGGCGCATCAACAAGCACGGCTTCCGCGCGCGCATGAAAGACAGATGGGGCCGCGCGGTCCTCTCCCGCCGCCGGAAGAAGGGGCGCAAGCGTCTCACCGTCCGGCTACCCTCCAAGCACCGGAGTCGATAAACGCGCGAGCGGTACCCGCGTCGCCTGCGCTTGGCGCGCGGCTCGGAGCTCACCGCCTGCTGGGAGCGGGGGCAGCGCCTGCGCACGGTGCACCTTGACTTGGCCTGGCGCGCCAACCAGACGGGCCACCCGCGTGCAGGGATCATCGTGCCCCGCTTCCAGTCCACCGCCGTGGCCCGCAATCGTTTGCGCCGTCGCCTGCGAGAGATTCTGCGACGCGAGATGGTGGCACGGCTCCCCGCAGTGGACGTCATCGTGCGCGCAAGGCGCGCGGCGTATGCCGCCCCGTTTGCAGTCCTGCGCGCCGAATTGACGGGCTCGGTGACCCGCATCACATGAACCCGTCCCATTGGCCGCGGCGTATGGTTATGGCCGTGATTCGCGGGTACCAGCTCACGCTGTCGCATCTGATGTTCACGCAGTGTCGCTTCACGCCGTCCTGCTCGCACTACTCATACGAGGCGATCGAACGCTACGGCGCGCTAAGGGGAAGCTGGCTGGGCGTGCGACGCATTCTCCGCTGCCACCCGTTCCACCCGGGCGGCTACGACCCGGTGCCACAATTACCAAGACGCCAAGCCTCCAAGACCCGAAGTCAACAAGGCGCTGAGGACTGATCGTGGAACGACGCGTCATTCTGGCAATCGTCTTGATGCTCATCGTGGCAGTCCTGCCGGGCATCCTGTTTCCTTCAAAGAAGGCGCCGCGTGGTCGGACGGTCGGACCGTCGGACAGCAGTGCCATGCCCCGAGAAACTGTGACGGCGCGCACGCCTGTACCGGCCACTGCAACTGTCCGGCCGTCGGTCTCTGTAACCGCCCACGCGGAAACGGTTTGGGTCACGTCGCCACTCTATCGCCTTGGCTTCACTACGCGGGGCGCCCGGCTGGTGCGAGCAGAGCTGCTGAGCTACCGCTCCTTCGCGCCGCGGGACTCCAGTCGCAATGTGGAGCTCGTGCCCGACGGCGATACCTGGCTCGATAACCGGCTCGTGATCGCCCCAGGGGGAGGCGGAGCGGCGGGGGCAAGTGACACTGTTTCGCTCGCCGATCTCCAGTTCCAGCCGAGCAGCCCAGCGGTGCGGGTGTCGGGAGCCGGCACGCCGCTCACGTTCACAGCCGAGCGGGGCGGCGCCCGGGTCACCCTGACCTACCGCTTTTCTCTCGACCAGTACCGCTTCCAGGTCCAGGGCCAGGTGAGCGGGCTAGGCGCATCCGGCGCCGTGCTGCTGGTCGGGTTGGGAGACGGGTTGCGCGGCGTAGAGGCGGACTCGGTAGACGACTATCGACACTACTCGGTGGTGACGAAGGCGTCGAAGACCGAGAGCAAGGATTTCCGGTCGATCGACCCGGGGGCCACCACGGTGCTCGACGGGCCGTTCGAGTGGGTCGGGATCAAGTCGAAGTATTTCCTCGCGGCAGCCCTGGCGCTCGAGGAGAACCAGCCCCAGTTCGCCGGCGCGGTGGCGGTGGGCGGGCCGCGCAGCGGGAAATTCGCCACTCGCACCGCCGTAACGCTGACGATGCCCGTCCCGCCATCGGGGGACTTCCGCTACGACCTCTATGCAGGGCCGCTCGAGTACCGCCGCCTCGCCGCGCTCGGCCACGATGTGGCCGACGCGAATCCCTACGGCTGGGTGTTCCGGCCGATCGTGAAGCCCGTGTCGGTGCTGGTGGTCAACATCCTCCTGTGGATGCACGAGCGGCTGCACATGGCGTACGGCTGGGTGCTGATCCTGTTCGGCGTGTTAGTGCGGCTGCTGCTCTGGCCGCTGAACCAGAAGGCGATGGCCTCCCAGCTGCGGATGCAGGCTGTGCAGCCGCTGCTCAAGGAGACTCAGGACCGCTACAAGAACGAGCCGGAGAAGCTCCAGAAGGAGATGATGCGGATCTACAAGGAGCACCGCGTGAATCCGTTCGGCGGCTGTCTGCCGATGCTGCTGCCGTGGCCCGTACTCATCGCGCTGTTCTTCGTGTTCGCCAACACCATCGAGTTCCGCGGGGTGCCGTTCCTGTGGTTACCGGACCTGTCGCGTCGCGATCCGTACTACATCATCCCCATCGTGATGGGGCTGTCGATGTACGCGCTCACCAAGGTGGGCCAGCTGGGAATGCCGCCCAATCCCCAGACCAAGACGATGCTCTATGTCATGCCGGCGTTCATGACGTTCTTGTTCTTGAGCTTTGCGTCCGGGGTGAACCTGTATTACGCCGTCTCGAACCTGATCAGCATCCCGCAGCAGTACCTGCTGGCCCAGCGGCGGTTGCGGGGGCAGGGGGGAGGAGGAGCGGGAGGGAAAAAGAAGTGACGGGCGTGGGGACCGCGTGCTGACGGATGCGATCGTCGCGCTGGCGACGCCGCCGGGTCGCTCGGCCGTGGCGTTGATCCGACTCTCGGGCCGCGGGGTGTTCGCTCTGGCGGCCCGTTGTCTTTTCCCGTTCCGCTCCGAGCCGCCGCGCACGGTGTTCCGGGCCCAACTGCGCCATCCGGAGTGCGGCGAGCCCATCGACGATGCCCTTGCCTCCTGCTTTCCCGGGCCGCACTCCTACACCGGTGAGGACCTGGTCGAGATCTCCACGCACGGCGGGCTCGTCGTGCCCGCAGCCGCGGTGGCGGCCCTGGTCGCGGGCGGCGCCCGGCCGGCGGAGGCCGGCGAGTTCACCCGTCGCGCCGTGCTCAACGGCAAGTTGGACCTGTTGCAGGCCGAGGCGACGGCCGACCTGATCGATGCGGGCGCGCCGGCCCAGCGGCGCCGCGCGCTGCAGCAACTCGAGCGCGGGCTGTCGGGACGCCTCGAGGCGCTTCGCCAGGAGATACTCGACCTCGAGGCAATGATCGCCTACGAGATCGACTTCCCCGAAGAGGACGAAGGCCCGGTCCCTCCCGAGCGAGTGCGGGGTGCGTGGTGCGTGGTACGGGAGCGCGTCGCCGGCCTGCTGGCCACCGCGCCTGAGGGAGAGCGACTGCGCGAGGGCGCGCTGTGCGTGATCGCCGGCCGGCCCAACGTCGGCAAGAGCTCGCTGTTCAATGCCCTGCTCGGCACGGAGCGCGCGATTGTGACGGACCTGCCCGGCACCACGCGCGATGCTATCGAGGCACCCGCCGTGATTGACGGCTTTCCGTTTCGCCTGGTGGACACGGCAGGACTGCGGGAGAGCGGGGATCGCGTGGAGAAGATGGGGATCGAGGTGAGCCGGAAGTACCTCAGTGCCGCCGACCTGGTCCTGTTTTGTGAAGAGTGCGTCGTGCGTGGTGCGTCTGATTTGGTGCGCGATGCGTTCCTATCGCAGGTGCAGGCGCCGGTGCTGCGTGTCCGGACCAAGGTCGACTTGGATCAACCAGACGATCCGACCATCCGACCATCCGGCGCCTCAGTTTCGGTAGTCAGCGGCGAGGGGTTGGCCGAGCTCAAGCGTCGTCTGGCGGAGGAGGCGTTCGGGCGGCTGCTGGCGGTAGGCGATGTCGAGCCGGTGGTGACGCGGGCCCGCCACCGGACGGCCCTGGAGCGGGCGCTCGCCGAGCTGGACGGCTTTCAGGCGGCGCGCGCGGCCGGCGTGGACGCGGCAGCCGCCGCCACCCACCTGCGAGCCGCGGTCACCGCGCTGGACGATTTGATCGGCCTGGTGACCCCAGACGACGTGCTGGACCGCGTGTTCGCGAGCTTTTGCGTCGGGAAATAGACGGCGTTCTCAGGCCCCCGAGCGTTTGAACTTGCCACTCGGCCGGAACGGTGCCCCGGCCTCGAACAGCGCTACCTGGTCGATCTGCCGCGCCAACTCGACGTCCTTGGCGGTGATCCCGCCCGCGCTGTGTGTGTTGAGGGACACCTCGACTTTCCCCCAGCTCACCAGCAGGTCTGGGTGGTGGTCGGCGGCTTCCGCGTAGAATCCGATCGCGTTCACTAGCATCAGCGTCGTGGGCCAGCCGTCGGTCTTGTAGGTCCGGCGGATGGCGCCGCGCTCGTAGCGCCAGCCCGTAAGCGGCTTCAGCCGTTCGGCGATCTGGGCGTCGGTGTAGGGGGTTTCCTTGTTGGGGCTCACAGCGTCTCCCGGTAGGTGGCCGACTGGCCGAAGTTCTCCTCGACCTCCATCTCGATGAGCTGCAGGTGCCGCACGCCCCCGGCGGTCAACTCCTCGTGCAGGCGCGCCGCCAGGTGCCGGGCGAGCATCTCGACGGTGGTGTTGGGGATCGGGAGGAGGACGCAGTCGCGATCGGGGAACACGTAGCGCGAATCGCCGTCGACCGCGACGGTCACGCGGCCGCCGTCGCGCGCCACCGTGACGATGGGGTTTTGCGTTGGCAACAGCACCTTGTGGTCGAGCTCGCCGGTCAGCCGCCGCATGATCTGCTTCACGACAGAGAAGTCCGCCACGTACCACGTGTCGGCCTCGAGCGCGCCCTGGAGCATCACGCTGGCCCGGTAGTTGTGGCCATGCAGCGTCTCGCAGCGGTGCCCGGCGAACGTGATGAAGTGCGCGGCGGCGAACACGAGATCTTCTTTGGTGATCGAGATCCGAAACTCACCGCGCGTGCTCATAGGGAGGGGAAGATAACACGCGGCCCGGCGGGCTACTGCGGCGGCTGTGGCTCTTGACCGGTGGCCGTCCGCCAGACTTCGTCCGCCAGCCACTCCAGGCGCTGCTGGGCGTAGTCGAGCTCGGCATGGTTCATGTCCCGACCCCGCCGCGCCAGGTCGCGAGCATGGGAGAGGAACTCATCCAGCACTTCGCGCAGGGGGCGATTCCGGCGCCGCTCGAGCGCGGCTTTCTTCCTGGAGGTGGGGCTCACGCCGTCTGGATTCCGAGCGCGCGCTCGCCCGCATGCTGGAACTCCGCCGCGGCCGCGCGTACGGTGGACGCCGCGCCCCGCTCCGTCAGATAGTCCTCGACCAGCCGCAGGCCGAGGTAATAGCCCGAGCGCTCGGGCAACACCTTCCCTCCGGTCAGCCGCGCGGCCGGGCTCATCCCCCCGGAGAGAAAGCGCAGCCGCAGTCCCAGGCCGCTCAGGTCGAGGTCAGGGGTGGCGACCCGCCGCAGGAAGGCGTCGAGTTCGCGGGTACGCCGGTACTGGCGCCGCGTGTACCCGAAGTACTGCCATGGCTCGAAGCCCGGCGCCACGGCCTGGGCGGCGGCCACCGCGGCGCCCTCGTTGACGAGGAGCTCCCGCAGCGTCGCCCGGCTGCCGGTCTCCCAGTAGTCGTAGTGTCCCCCCTGCTCGGCGACGAGCCGCCTGAGCGCGGCCCGGCTGGTCGGGGAGGTGTAGCGCACGGCGTGAGCGACCGCGTGCGCGATCCACAGCGGCAACAACTGCGGAGCGAGCCCGAGGCCGTTGGTTTGTGGGTTGCCGCGGCCGGTGAAATGCTCCAGGCACACGAACGCCGCTCCCCGGCCGCTCACGACGAGCTCGCCCACGTTCGCCGCCCCCACCCCCACCATGACGTAGAGGTCCACCGGGCAATCGGCTTCCAGCAGCTCGAGGGTACGGCGCAGCGCTTCCTCGGCGATCTCTGCGACGTCCACCTCCTCGAGCAGCCGCACGAGATCGGGGCGGTCGGCGCGGAGGGCATCCGCGATCACCCCTGCCGCGTGGGGCGACTCGGGGTCGAGCACGTAGTTGTGCCAGTAGCTCGTGAGCACGGGTCTGTGGCGGTCGAGATACGCGCCGTACGCCGCGACGGGGTCGGGCGCGGCCACGCAAGCGAGGAACTCCGGAACGAGATCGACGAGCATGGAGCCGGGTGCCGGCCCCAATTTGGGAAGCCGCTAGGCGCGAGACAAGCCTTGCTCAGCGGATGGTGATCTCGAGGGCGACGGTCTGCGACTTGACAATTGCGCCGAGGTCGGTCACCGCCAGCGTGACGCGATAGCGTCCGGCCGGCACGCGCCCGGGCTGGATGACGAGGCGCTCGGGCACGGCCCCGCGCGCGAGCGCTTCGCGGGTGAACTCGAACACGACCGGCGACGCCCCGCCGAACAGACGGCCCGCGAGCGAGCGGACAGGCGCGAAGGTGTAGCGCACTTGATAACGGGCCAGGCCCTGTGCGTCGGGCGAGAGTCCGTAAATCTCGGCATAGGCGGCGAGGGGGCGGCCGGCCGGATAGACGAGATCCGCGGGCGTGCCCTGCAGCGTGGCCTCGCGGTCGAGCCCCGAGTCGGCCGCGGCGAGCGCGAGGCTGGATAGGCTGAGCGTGAACGACGAATAAGCCGGGAGACGGATGGCCTGCCGCAGCCGTCCCAGCGTCCCGGCGGAATCCACGTCGAGCCCCAACTGGTAGACCCCGGGGGGCGCGGTCAGCTCCAAGAGTCCGGACCCCCCCCCTCCGACCACGCGTACGATTGCGTCGCCGCGCTCGTCCCACAGCACCGCAGCCGCGCTCTCGGGAGCGGCGCGAAGGTACAGGTCGGTCCTGCCCGGTGCCTCGCTCTTGAAGAACGCGGACCAGCCGCGGGCGACGAGCGGCGCGGGAATCCTCGTCCGGTCGGTCGTCAGCAGGGCCCGGATCTGCTCGGCGTCGCGATGTCGCATCGGCGGCGCGACAATAAGGTCGCCGTGGGGGCCAAGAGGACCCGGAACGCCCATGAAGTTGATACTGAGAGGGCCGTCGGAGGTGTAGTAGGTCCAAGTCTGCACCGGTTCAGCAGTGAACGTGCGCAACGGGGAGTCCCGGTCCCAAAAGTCCGGCCGGCCATGGCGCAGCCACACCAGCCCCATGGCGTTGAGGTTGGCCTCCGAGTAAGCCGTCCGAGCGCCGACGGTGTCGTTGTAGTCGCGGAGGTCGGGGAGGGGGAGCCCACTGGGCGCGAGGCTGTCGAGGACCGTTCCGCGCCCCACCGCCCGCAGCAACGGATCGCTCAAGTAGGTCGCGGCGATGGCGCGCGAAGTGGGGGAGCGCTGGAAGAGGGTGAATGGATGCATCAGGTGGAACATCCGCTGCGCATCCGCGAGCCGGCGGTAATGCTCCGCGATCCGCTCGTTATAGGGCGTGAGCAGATCTGGATCTCGCCTGCCCCAGAACCGCTCGAAAAAGCGTCGGCGCTCGCCCGGCGGCGTGCTGTCCATCCGCGCCGTCTCCGCGCGCGAGGCGATCATCCACACCTGGTCCCACAGGATTCCGGTCGAGTCGAGGTCGGCGTACACGAGGGCGGAGTCGTACCACGCGTACCCGGCCGAGTCTCGTCGGGCTTGAAAGCCCGCGCGCGCGCGGGCGATGTAGGCTGGCAGGTCCGGTCGCCGCCGCGCCAGCACCAGGGCCGCCAGGGAATCGGCCCGGTCGGGCTCGCCCAACGACAGGGCGATCTCGGCACGTCGTAGCTGGGCGGTCGCGTCGTCCGGGTGCCGGCTCAGAGCCGCGTCCGCCCGATGCCAGATCCCGGCGTCGTGGTAGAACTGTTCGAAGAGCGACCAGCAGTCCTGGTAGTCGGGCACGAGCGACAGGATCCTGAGGATGGCGTTGCGCGCGATGACCTCTCCTTCATCGCTGCCGAGGAAGGTCCCGACTTTCACTTGCCAGTAGAGCGGCTCCGGATCCGCCGGCGCGAGGCGGGCGGCGGTGCGGAATTCCTCGAGCGCCTGGTAGCGGCCGACGACGGGCCAGGCGTACCAGATCCGGCCGAGTAGGAGGTGCGCGGAGGGATCGTTCGAGCGAGTGCGGACAAGCTGCTCGGCGATGGCGCGGGCGGCGCGCAGGTCCTGGTGCCCTATCAGAGACTCGGCCCGGGCAAATGAGGCATCCTGCTGCAGGAGTGCCAACACGAGGGCGAGCATGGGTCAGTGCCGGTCGCGCATCTTCCGGCTCATCTCCGCGAGGAACTTACGCTCGGCCGGCGTCAGGCTGCCCATCCCGCGCGCCGAGATCTTGTCCAGGACCCGGTCGATCTCGGCCTGCACGCGGTCGCGGTTCGCCGCTCGCGGCTTGGCTATGGCATCACTGCCGCGCGCCGCCCGCGCCGCCGGATGCACCAGCACCCCCGGCTCGGCGGCGCCCGCCCCCGCCCCTCGCAGCCGCCGCTCGGCCTGACTCAGTCGCCAGTCGCTCGACTTGAGCCACAGAAACCCGGTCCCGATGCCGCCCAGATGGGCGAGGTGCGCCACCCCGTCGCTCGTGCCGAACAGCGCCCCCACCCACACGAGGACGAGGTCGATCGCGACAGCGAACGTCACCAGCCATTTCGCGGGAATCGGCTCGGGGAAGGGGAAGATGAAGATCGGCTCGTTCGGCCAGTACCAGGCGAACGCCAGTGCCACACCGAGGACGGCCCCTGAGGCGCCGACCACCATGTCCACCCGGACCACCATCATCAGCAGATAGGACAGCGCTGCCCCGCCGACGCCGCACAGCAGATAATAGCCGATGAACGCCGGGCCACCCAACCGCTCCTCCACCGGCGGCCCGAACACAAAGAGCGCCAGTAGGTTGAACGCGAGATGCGCGATCCCGGTGTGGAGGAACATGTATGTGACGACCGTCCACGGACGACTGAGCGCCTGGAGCGGAGCGAATCCCAGCTGGGCGGCAAGGTGCAGGAAGACCGTCGTCTGCAGGAGAAAGACGAGGAGGTTGGCGACGAGGAGGCGTCTGACCCAGGGGGTCATGCCGTACATCCGTTGCGGGCCCATCGGTAGTTCTTGGCCTCTTAGCATCTTGGCGTCTAGACTGTTATCCCCCGCGATCCCTCCCGGTGTTCCGGGCGAGCCGGCACAGCCGCTCGCACAGCTCCGGAAACTCGATCCCTGCGGCCCGGGCGGCCTGGGGAAAGAGGCTGGTCCTGGTCATCCCAGGGAGGGTGTTGGCCTCGAGACAAAAGATGTCCCCTTCCGGGCTCAGTCGGAAGTCGATCCGCGAGTACCCGCCAAGCTTGAGCGCCCGGTGCGCCGTGAGGGCGAGTGCCTGCAACGATCGGGCGAGCTTCGTGTCGAGCTTCGCCGGGAACGTCTCCTCCGACATCCCAGGCGTGTACTTGCACTCGTAGTCGAACAACTCGTGCTTGGGGATGATCTCCCCCACCGGCAGGGGCACGTCGCCCAGGACGCCCACGGTGAGCTCCCGTCCGGGTATGAACTGCTCCACCAGCACCTCATCGTCGTACTGGGCCGCAAAACGGACGGCGGCATCGAGCTCCTTGGCCTGCTTGACCAGTGTGAGCCCCACCGTGGAGCCTTGCTTGGAGGGCTTCACGATCACCGGCCACCCCAGGGCGGTGTTCACGTCCTGGGGGCCGACCGGGGTCATGAACCATGCGGGGACCGGCACGCCGGCGTCGCGGAACAATCGCTTGGAGAGATCTTTGTCCATCGCGAGGGCGCTCGCCAGCGGGCCGCTGCCGGTGTACGGGACCCCGATCACGTCGAGGATCGCCTGCAGCGTGCCGCCCTCGCCCGTGCCGCCATGCACCGAGAGGAACAGCACGTCGGCGCCCTGCACGACCGGGAGCTCGGCCAGGCCGGTCGAGAGCAGCTCGCGCTCGCGCGCTTCGAGCTCGGCCACCGCAGGGAGATCCTTGGCGACCGTGCCGGCCAGCGACGCGGTCTCCTCCTCCGCGGACAGCAGCCCGCTGACCGTATCGACCACGTAGACGGTATGGTGGCGGGCGCGGAGCGCGGCCACGATCTGGGCCGCCCCGGCGAAGGCCACCGCCCGCTCCGCGGTCGCTCCGCCGGTGAGGACGGTGACGCGCATCAGCGGATGCCGGCCAGCTGGTGCAACAGATCGTACCGCGTGACGATGCCGGCGAGCTTGCCGCCACGTCGCACCAGCGCGGCCGGCGTCTCCCGGGACAGCATCGCCGTGAGCCGCTCCACCGGCCACTCGCCGTCGACGACGGGGAAGGGCGGGTCCATGAGCTCCCGCACCGGCCGGTCGAGCGCGGCCGGATCCTCGATGGCCCGGGCCATCAACCCCTGCTCGGACACCGCGCCCACACCGTCGGCGCCCTCGAGGACGGGCAGCTGGGAGACGTTGTACGTGCTCATCAGGTTCAACGCTTGGCGCACGGTGGCCTGCGGCGCAACGGAGATGAGCGGCGGGGCGCCGTTCTCTTTGGCTCCCACGAGCCGCGCGACCGTCAGCCGCTCGGCGTCGAGGATCTGGTTCTCCAACAGCCACTCGTCGTTGAAGACCTTGGAGAGGTAGCGCTCGCCCGTGTCGCACAGGATCGTCACGACGCAGGCGCGCGGGTCGTTGAGCTTCCGGGCCACCTCCAGGGCGGAGACGACGTTGACCCCGGTCGAGCCGCCGCAGAACAGCCCTTCCTCCTTGGCCAGACGACGCGCCATGAGAAAGGCGTCCTTGTCGCTGACGAACATCCACTCGTCGACGACCGAGAAGTCGAGGGCAGTGGGGATCTTGTCACCGCCGATACCTTCGACCTTGTAGGGCGCTCCTTCGGTCTTGCGGTGGGTCCGCGCATACTCGGTGTAAATCGAGCCGACCGGATCCCCGGCGATCACGCGGGTCGCGGGGTTCCGCTCCTTGAGGTAGCGCCCAGCGCCGGTCACGGTACCGCCGGTCCCCGGCGCGCACACGAAATGGGAGACCTTCCCCGAGGTTTGCTCCCAGATCTCGGGGCCAGTGGTGCGGTAGTGCGCCTCAGGGTTGACCGGATTGAAATGCTGGTCGGCAAAGATGGCGTTGGGATGGGCGGCCGCGATCGCGCGGCCTTTCATGATGTAGTTGTCGGGATGGTCCGGCGCGACAGCGGTCGGCGTGATGATCACCTCGGCGCCGAGGGCGCGCAACAGCCGCGCCTTTTCCTGCGACATCTTGTCCGGCATCGTGAAGATGCAGTGGTAGCCCTTCACCGCAGCGGCGATGGCGAGGCCGACCCCGGTATTGCCGGAGGTCGCCTCGACGATCAACCCGCCCGGCTTGAGTCGCCCCTCGCGCTCGGCGGCCTCGATCATCGCGATCCCGATGCGGTCCTTCACCGAGCCGCCGGGGTTGAAAAACTCCGCCTTGGCGTATACCGGCGTACGAATGCCCTGGGTGACGGCGCGCAGGCGGATCAGCGGTGTCCAGCCGATCGTCTCGAGGACGTTGTCGTAAGGCTTAGTGTGCGACGGCATTCGTGTCCGGAGGCACCTTGGTGGAATCCGGCCGGGCCTTCGTAGTGTCGACCGGCGGGCGCGCGGTATCCACGCGGACCCTGGGGACCCGCGGCCGCGCGGGGGCAGGCGAGGCCGCAGTCGCAGGGGGCCGTGGGCGGGGAGCCGCCGGGGGGCTGAGGGCGGTGGCGCCGGGAGTACCCTGATGGAATTCGATCGGCTGCAGGAACACGGTCGAGACGGCGAGGCCGTGTCGCCTGGCGGGGGCGAATTCCAGTTTCCCCGCCCCGGCCATCGCCGCCGAATCGAGGGCGGGGTAGCCGCTCCCTTCGGACACGCGCGTGGACTCGGGAGCCAGCTTGCCGGTCGAGTCGACGAACAGCCGCAACACCACCGTGCCTTCGACCCTCTGGTCGTACAAGGCCGGCGGATACTGGATCGGCGGGTCCGGATTGAGCGCGACCGGTGGCTCCTCGTCGGGCGGCGGGGTCGCGGTGCCGCTGGCGGGCGGGGGAGGCGCGCCGCGCCCGCAGGCGAGCGCTGTCCCGAGTGCGAGGGTCGGCCAGAGCGGCCGTCTCCTCACGAGCTCCGCCCCTTCCCCGTCGCTGCTCCCAACTCCTCCAAGCGGCGCTTCCACGCCTCGAGCCGGTGCAGCGCCTCCATCGGCGACAACGCGTTCACGTCCAGGCTCGCCAGCTCGGCGAGCAGTGGATGCGAGCCGAACAGGCCGAGCTGCGTGGCATCGACCTTCGACGGGAGCTGACGATCGGCCACATGATGGCCGGCCTCGAGCAGCTTCAACACCTCCCACGCCCGCGCCACCACCTGCGCCGGCAGCCCCGCGAGGCGCCCGACGTGGATCCCATAGGAGCGATCCGCGCCCCCGGGCTCCAGCCGGTGGAGGAACACGATCTCGTCGCCGGACTCGCGCACGGCCACGTTGAAGTTGCGGGCGTGCGCGAGCTCCTCGGTGAGCTGCGTCAGCTCGTGGTAATGGGTCGCGAAGATCGTCTTACAGCCGATCCGGTTGTGGATGCACTCGGTGACGGCCCAGGCGATCGCCACCCCGTCGTAGGTGGAGGTGCCCCGCCCGATCTCGTCGAGGAGCACCAGGCTGCGGGCGGTGGCGCCGTGGAGGATGGCGCTGGTCTCGCTCATCTCCACCATGAAGGTCGATTGCCCGCGCACCAGGTTATCCGAGGCGCCCACCCGCGTGAACAGCCGATCCACGACGCCGACCACGGCGCGTTTGGCGGGGACGAACGCTCCCATCTGCGCCAGCACGACGCACAGCCCCACTTGCCGCAGCAGCGTCGACTTGCCGGCCATGTTGGGGCCGGTGAGGAGGACCACCCGGCCAGCCTCGTCGAGCAGCACGTCGTTGGGGATGAACGTCTCCCGGGGCATCATCCGCTCCACCACCGGGTGGCGGCTGCCTTCCAGATGCAGCGTGAAATCGGTGGTCACGTCGGGGCGTACGTAGCGCTCCCGATCGGCCAGATCGGCGAGGGCGGCCCACACGTCCAGTTGGGCCAGCGTCGCTGCGCTCTGCTGCACGCGCGCGATCGCCCCGCCGATGCGGCGGCGAAGCGCGTCCACCAGCTCGGCCTCCCGGGTCGCGATCCGCTCCTCGGCCCCCAACACTTTGGCCTCGTACTCCTTCAGCTCAGGGGTGACGTAGCGCTCGGCGCCGGTCAGCGTCTGCCGGCGCTCGTAGTCGGCGGGGACGCGATCCTTGTGTGTGTGCGTCACCTCGAGGTAGTAGCCGAACACCTTGTTGAAGCCGACTTTCAGCGAGCCGATGCCGGTCCGCTCCCGCTCGCGCGCCTGGAGCCCCGCGATGTAGCGCTTGCCGCCGTCCCGCGCGTCTCGGAGGTCGTCGAGCTCGGGGTCGTAGGTCGGCCGAATGGCGTCGCCATCCGCCAGCTGCGCCGGGGGCCGGTCCACAAGCGCATGGGCGAGGTCCTCCCCAATATCTGCGAGCAGGTCGAAGGAGTCGGCCGCCGTCTCGAGCAAGGCACTGTGGCGGCGGCGGCCGAGCCCGTCGAGCCCGGCGCGGACATCTGGGAGTCGCCGGATCGAATCGCGCAGGGCGCCGAGGTCACGGGGGCTGGCGCGGCCCAGGGCCGCCCGGCCGGCGAGCCGCTCCACGTCCCGCACGCCGTCCAGCGCCTCGCGGAGCCGGTCTCGTCCGCGGGCGTCGCGCACCAGCACGTCGACGGCGTCGAGTCGAGCGGTGATGGCAGCGGGATCGACCAGCGGCGCGAGTAGCCAGCGGCGCAGCAGCCGTGCCCCGAGGGGGGTGCGGGTCCGGTCCAGCACGGCGAGCAGGGTCGCGTCCGCCGCCCCCGGTCGCAGGGGCTCGATCAGCTCGAGGTTCCGGCGCGTCATCTCGTCGAGGGGCAGGACGTCCCCGCGGCGGACGATGCGGGGGCGAGTGAGGTGCGGGAGCCCGCCCGGCTTGAGCTCACGCGCGTACCGCAGCAGCGCTCCGGCCGCCCCGACGGCCGGCCGGTCGGCCGGCTCCACGCCAAGCCCGTCCAGCGAGGCGAGCACGAAGGCGCGCGCCAGCTCCTCGCGTGCCAGCTCGGGGTCGAACTCCCAGGCTTCGCGCTCCGTCGTCGTCGCTCCGTCGGGCGCGGTCACGGCCGCGCCTGCCGGCACGACCAGCTCCGCCGGCTCGTAGCGCGCGAGGGCCGCCGGCCGGTCGGCCGCGGGCACGGTCTCCCAGATGAACTCGCCGGTCGTGAGGTCGAGCGCCGCGACGCCGACGGACTCTCCCTGTGGTAGGGTGGCGGCGAGATAATTGTTGCGCCCCTGCACCAGCCAGTCGTCGGCGAGGACGGCGCCAGGGGTGACGGTCTCGATCACTTCGCGACGCACGATGCCTTTGGCGAGTCGGGGATCTTCGACCTGCTCGCAGATCGCCACGCGATGTCCGTTGGCGATCAGCCGCCGCAGGTACTCGGTGGCGGCCTTCACGGGGACGCCGGCGAGCGGCACCTCGGCCGCACCGCCGTTGTTGCGCGACGTGAGCGTCAGGCCGAGCTCGCGCGCGGCGATCTTGGCGTCGTCCTCGAACATCTCGTAGAAGTCACCCATGCGGAAGAACAGGATGGTGCCGGGATAGCGCGCTTTGATCTCGCGGTACTGTTGCATCAGCGGAGTGTCGGTCTCCACCCGGTGCGTCATGGCTCCTCCACCACGAACGGCTGGCCGCCGAGGCGGGCCCTGAGCCGCTGCTGGGCGCGCTGGGCGTCCTGGTGGGTGGGATAGCGACCGACGCGCACCTTGAGAAATCCGCTCGTGTCTCGCACCACCCGGGCGTCGGCGAACCCCATCACCTTGAGCCGGGTGAGCATCTCGTCCACCTGCGCCGCGTTCTTCACCGCCAGCACCTGGACGGAATACGCGCTGGGCGGAGCCGGCGCCCCGGGCTTGGCCGAGTCGGCAGGCACGGGCGTCGCGGACGTGGAAGGCGTGGCCGGGGCGGGCGTTCCCGCGGTGGGAGGGGAGGGCGGTGGGAGGAGGGCGGCGCCGGCGCAGCGCGCCGCGTAATAGCTCACCTGGTTCCTGAACTCGATGTCGTCGCCGGCTCCGGTGAGCGCTTCCTGGATCAGCGCGCAGCCGTGTGGCTCGTCGCGCAGATCGAAATAGCCGCGCGCGCCCCAGAAATCGGCTCTGGCCCGGAGCGGCGAATCAGGATAATCGCGCCGCAGCCGCTCCGCCGCCTGAGCAGCGCTGGCGGGGTCACCCTGGGCGTAGTTGAGCTGGGCCAGCCGCAGGAGCGCATCGTCGGCCCAGGAAGACCACCCGTACTCTACCACCACGCGCTGGAGACTCGTTGCGGCAGAGGCTGCGTCGGGCGCGATCATCCCCTGAGTGTACAGCGCCTCCGGATAGACCGAATCCCGGGGCGGCAGCGTCGCGAGCAGCCGGCGCACCAGCGCGCGCGCGGAGTCCGCCCGGCCGCTCTGGACGAGTTGCAGGGCCGTCCGGAGACGGGGATCAGTCTGCGCGGCCAGGCGGTCGGCCGGTCGGGCGGTCAGCAGCAGCAAGCCCACGCCGAGCATCCGGCCGCCCGTCCGCCAGACCGCCCGACGGCCGCCTCTCATGCCGCCTCGCGCCGCGGCACCGCGAGCTCCAGCACCAGCTGCACCAGGATGCCCCGGTCGTCCGTCA
>CAZXKD010000040.1:17418-18268 GCA_964641215.1 uncultured Gemmatimonadaceae bacterium | reverse complement strand
CCCCCAGCCGGGCGGCCGGATGACGACGCCCCCTACCCCCCTCCCCCTCCCCCAGCGCTCACGGCTCGGCCTGGGCGTCCCCGGCGCCGCCCTCGCGCTCGGCGTCACCGGCGACCGGCTGCTCCACGTCATGCCATGGGGACTGAACGTGACGCTGTGCGCCGCCGCGCTCGTCGCGGCCGGGGCCGCCCTGGTGCGCTGGCAGCGCGTCGCCGTCAGCGCCGACGCCCCCTGGCTCGCGCTCACCGTCCTGCTGCTCGGCGCCGCGTTCGCGCGCCGCGACTCCCGGATGCTCGCGGCCTTCGACGTCGCGGCCCTGATGCTCACCCTCGGCCTCGCGGCCGCGAGCCTCCAGGGCGCGCGCGTCTTCCTGCTGGATGTCGCGGGCCACGTGCGCGCGTTCGTGACCGCCGCGCTGGGCGCGGTGCTCGGCTCGCTGCCGCTCGTATTCCGTGACGTCGCCTGGCAGGAGATCCCGCGAGGCGGCCGCCTGCAACACGTCCGCGCGGTGGCCCTGGGTGTGCTGCTCGCCATCCCCTTGCTGCTCGTGTTCGGCGCGCTGTTCACCGGGGCGGATGCCGTGTTCGCGAACGTCGTGTCCAACGCATTCGCCGTCAACGTGCCCCGGCTCGTGTCCCACATGTTCCAGATCGGCTTCTGGGCCGCGCTCACCGGCGGCTACCTGTGGTTCGCGCTGCTGGGTCGCCGGACCGCCGCCGCTCCGAAGGGGGAGGGGGGGGGGGGGGCGGGGGGCCCGGCCCCCGGCCCTGCTCCTCGCCCCGCCGCCGGGGGCCCACTTGTGCTCCTGTCCCGTCTCTTGCGCAGTGCCCGGGGACCCACTTGCTCGTGT
>CAZXKD010000040.1:0-17408 GCA_964641215.1 uncultured Gemmatimonadaceae bacterium | reverse complement strand
CCGCGTTTGGGCTTAACCTGGCCCGGCCCGGTGTCCCCCTTTGTCAGGTCCGGTTCTGGGCCGCGCTCACCCGGCGGCTCCCTGTGGTTGGCGCGGCTGGGGCGCGTGACGGCGCCCGCCCCCAGGGGGGGGGGGGGGGGGGGGGGGGGCGGGCCCGCGCTCGGCCTCGTCCCGGTCGCCACCGCGCTGGGCCTGATCGATCTGCTGTTCCTGCTCTTCGTCGTGGTCCAGGCGCGCTACTTCTTCGGTGGTGCCGCGCTGATCGAGCACACCACTGGCCTGACCTACGCCGAGTACGCCCGTCGCGGCTTTTTCGAGCTGGTCACGGCCAGCGGCCTCGTTCTGCCGACGCTGCTCGGCGCGGACTGGCTGCTGCGCGGCGCGGCCCCGGACGCCCGGCGCACCTTCCGACACCTCGCGGGCCTGCTGCTCGGCCTGCTCGCCGTGGTCGTGGCCTCGGCGCTGGAACGCATGCGCCTCTACGTGGCGGCGTTCGGGCTCACCGAGACTCGGCTCTACGCGACCGCGTTGATGGGCTATCTGGTCGTGCTGTTCGCCTGGTTCGCCTGGACGGTGCTGCGCGAGCGGCGCCGGCAGTTCGCGTTCGGGGCGTTGCTGCAGGGATTCGCGGTGCTGGCCGGCCTGCACCTCCTGAACCCCGACGCGTTCATCGTGCGGCAGAACCTGAACCACCCCGGGTCGCAGCGGCCCTTCGATGTCACCTATGCCGCACGGCTGAGTGCCGACGCCGTCCCCGTCCTCCTCGCGGCGCTGCCGACGCTGGAGTCCGCCGAGGCGCGGTGCACCGGAGCGCGGCTGCTGCTCGGCCACTGGCTCACTGCGGCTCCGGAAGACTGGCGCAGCTGGAACTGGGGTCGCGCCCGCGCCCGGGGCGCCGTGCGCGCCAACGCTGCGCATCTGCGGGCGCTGGCGTGCCGCGCCGCATCCGCCGGTCCACGCCCAACGGCACCGGAGCACGAATGATGGACACGCCCATCATCGGCATCTTCCTGCTGCTCCTCACCGTCGTGGCGATGTTCCTGGGCACGGTAGGCGTCATTCACGCGCTGCTCAGGCAGAAGCGCGAGCTCAAGAGGGCGATTCTCATCGGCGCGGCCATCTGGATCGCGGCATACCTCCTGATTCTGGTCTCGGTCTCCGCCCTGAGCCACAGTCGGGTGTTGGGCCGGGGCGAGGTGAAGCCCTTCTGCGGCTTCTACCTCGACTGCCACTTGCGGGCGGCGGTGGAGGGGGTGGATACGGCACGGACCATTGGTGCGACATCGCATCGGCTCGCCGCGAGCGGCAGGTGGTGGATCGTGACCGTGCGGGTCTCGAGCAACGCGCGGCGTGCGAGCCTGAGGGTGCTCCAGCCGTGCCTCATGGTGGTGGACGAACCCGGCACCGTGTATGCTCGCGTCGCCGATGCGGAGCGCGCCCTCGGCGATACGGTCTCCCTGGAACGCCGGCTCGGCCCGGGAGATTCGCTCGTACGGCGGGTCGTCTTCGACCTGCCGCGCGGCGTGCGCCGGCCGCGTTTGCTATTCACCGAGGGGTATTGGATCGACCGCGTGATCGAACTGTTCCTCATCGGCGACGAAGACAGCCTCCTCCACGGACGGACGACCTTTGCCTTGACGGCTGATGGCTGACGGCTGATCGCTGTATCTTTGCTGCGTGGCCCCTCCTTCCCCCCTTCGCATCCTCCAAGTCGACGCCTTCACCGACCGCCCCTTCGCGGGCAATCCCGCGGCGGTGTGCCCCCTTCCCGGCCCGGCCGACCCGGTCTGGATGCAGAACGTCGCGCGTGAGATGAATCTCTCGGAGACGGCGTTCTTGCACCCCGAGGTCGACGGCTACCGCATGCGCTGGTTCACGCCCACGGTCGAGGTGGACTTGTGCGGCCACGCGACGCTCGCCGCGGCGCACGTCCTGTGGGAGGAAGGCCATCTCTCCAGGGACCGCCAGGCGCGGTTCCAGACCAGGAGTGGCCTCCTCACGGCCGACCGGCGCGGCGACTGGATCGAGCTCGACCTCCCCGCGACTGGCCCGGTGCCGGCCCCGCCCCCGCCTGGCCTGCTCGAAGCGCTGGGCGTCGCCTCCAGCTATGTGGGGAAGACCCGCTTCGATTATCTGCTCGAAGTCGCGTCCGAAGCAGCGGTCCGGGCGGTGCAGCCCGACTTCCGCGCGCTCGCCGGGGTCGAGGCCCGCGGCATCATCGTCACGGCTCGGGCCAGCACGCCGGGCTTCGACTTCGTGTCGCGGTTCTTCGCGCCGCGGGCCGGGGTCGCCGAGGACCCGGTCACCGGGTCGGCGCACTGCGCCCTCGGCCCCTACTGGCAGGGCCGGCTCGGCAAAGCCGACTTCGTCGCCTATCAGGCGTCCGCGCGCGGCGGCACCGTCCGAGTGCACGTGTCGGAAGGAGGGGACCGCGTCCGGCTCGGCGGCCGGGCCGTCATCGTGCTGCGGGGCGAGCTGGCCGCGGCGTGATCTCCGCCCGCGGCCTGACCCGCGTCTTCGACGGGACGGTCGCCGTCGAGCACCTGAGCTTCGACGTCCCCGACGGCAAGCTGTGCGCCCTGCTCGGCCCCAATGGCGCGGGGAAGACCACCACCGTGCGCATGCTGCTCGGGCTCATCAGCCCCACCGCCGGCACGGCGCGGGTCGCGGGCCACGTGCTCGGCCACGGCCCGAACGCCAACCGCGCGCTGCGCGCCGCCTGCGGCCTGCTCACCGAAACCCCGGGCTTCTACGACCGGGTGTCGGCCTGGGAGAATCTGCTCTTCTTCGGCCGGCTCTACGGCATCGCCGACGGTGTTCTCAAGCCGCGCCTGCAACACTACCTGCAGGTGATGGAGTTGTGGGACCGGCGGGGAGGCCGGGTCGGCGAGTTCTCCAAGGGGATGAAGCAACGCCTCGCCATCATCCGTGCGCTGTTCCACGATCCTAAGGTCGTGTTCCTCGACGAGCCGACCTCGGGGCTCGATCCCGAAGCGGCGCTCTCGGTGCGCGAGCTGGTCCTGGGCCTCAAGGCCGAGGGCCGGACGATCCTCGTCTGCACGCATAACCTCGACGAAGCCGAGCGGCTCGCCGACCTGGTGGGGATCCTGCGGCGGCGGCTGCTGGCCTTCGGGACACTGGATCAGCTGCGCGCGGGCGCGGGCAATGGCCGCGCCGTGCGAGTGCGCCTGGCCGGCGCCGCCGCGGATCACGCCGCGGCGATCGCCGCGCTTCCCGGAATCCACGCCGTGACGCCCGCCGCCACGACGCTCAGCCTCCACGTGGACGACCTTGCCACGGCAGTCCCGCGTCTCGTCGCCCGGCTGGTGGAGCGCGGCGCCGCGGTGCTCGAGGTTCGGCCTGAGGCCGAAAGCCTCGAGAGCGTGTACCTGCAGTGCGTGCGCGGGGACGAGCGAGCGTGAGCCTGTTGTGGCTGTTCCTCGCCCGCGAGCTGCGCGACTTGCGCGGCAACAGCCGCGTTTGGCCGCTGTATCTCATCCTCCCCCTCCTGGCTGTCGCCCTGCCGCTGGTGTTCGCCGTCGCGATGCCCCAGCTGATCGCGATGGGCCAGGCCAAGGGTGATCCGGCCCTGCTGGCGATGCTGCGGACGGTGCAGGCATCGCCCGAGTTCAGCCACTACTCGCTCGTGGAGGCGATGACGCGCTACATGCTGCGCAATTCCTTGGCGATCCTGCTGCTCGTACCGATCGCGATCTCTTCCACATCCGCGGCGTTTTCGATCGTCGGCGAGAAGCAGCAGCGCACCCTGGAGCCGATCCTCGCCACGCCGATCACCGACCGTCAGTTCTTGCTCGGCAAGCTGCTGGCCGCCCTCGTGCCGACAGTGGCCGCGACGTGGATCGCGGCCGCCGTGGGCGCCGTGCTCGTCGACGCCCTCACCTGGTCGCGCTACGGCGGCCCGCTGCTGCCGGACCGCTTCTGGCTGGCAGGGGTGCTGATGCTCGCGCCGCTGCTGGGCGCCTGCGTGGTGCTCGTCACCATGCGCCTGTCCGCCCGCGGCACCGATCCCCAGGCGGTGGTGCAGACGACCGCCCTCGCGACGATCCCCGGGTTCCTCTTGCTCGGCGCGATCTTCGGAAAGACCCTGACTATCGTTTTTCCCGCCCTGCTCGGGGCCTGCCTGCTCATGCTCATCGTGGACGCGATTCTGTTCCGCGGCAGCGTGCGCACCTTCCGCCGTGAGGAGATCCTGACGCGCTGGAAGTAGGCAGTCTTGCCCGCGCTCCGTTCCCGGGCCAATATCTCGGCAGCGGACGGCTGCCAACACGTCCTCCCCCCTCCCCCTTCCTCCGATTCGAGGCGTGCCATGAAAGAGATCCGCACCACCGCCGATATCCATGCGAGCCCGGAGCGGGTCTGGGCCGTGCTCACCGACTTCGCCGCGTATCGCGACTGGAATCCGTTCATCACCCGCGCCTCCGGCGCCCTGCTGCCCGGCGAGCCGCTGGAGCTGCGGTTGGAGCCTCCGGGCGCCATGGGCCGGACCGTGCGGGCCGTGCTCCTCGAGGCCGAGCCGGGGCGCGAGTTGCGGTGGCTCGCCGAGGGCTGGCTGAGCGGGCTCCTCGACGAGCACCACTGCATCTCGATCATCGACAAGGGTCCCAACCGGACGCACGTGGTTCAGCGGTCTACGTTCACCGGGCTCCTCGTGCCGTTCCACCGCGCGACGATCGAGACGAATCTGCGGGAAGGCTTCGAGACGATGAACCGTGCCTTGAAGCAGCGGGTGCAGACGTCGTGAACCGACGCGTCGTGGGCTACCTCTGTG
Organism: uncultured Gemmatimonadaceae bacterium; assembly: GCA_964641215.1. Classification (GTDB taxonomy): domain Bacteria; phylum Gemmatimonadota; class Gemmatimonadetes; order Gemmatimonadales; family GWC2-71-9; genus 13-1-40CM-70-15. The sequence goes on along the minus strand of CAZXKD010000040.1, from coordinate 12,619 downwards.
CGATCGCCGCGGGCGCCACCTGGGGCACGACCGGCCCTCTCTCCACCGGGCTCTACGACCTCATGCCCGCGACCAGCATCGGATTCTGGCGCGTGCTGATGGGCACGGTGTGCCTCGCCGTCTGGGGGCTGGCCTTCCGGCGCGATCTGTTCCGCGTGGACGCGCGCGGCTGGTTGCTGGTGGGACTGGGCGGGGGCCTCCTGGTGGCGCTGTTCGAGATCGCCTACCAGTTCGCCATCGCGGGTGCCGGCGTCGCGGGCGCTGCGGCGATGCTCTATACCGCTCCCGTGATCGTCGCCGTCCTGGCTCAAGTGATCCTGCGGGAGGCGCTCACCCTCCAGCGCCTGGCGCTCGCCCTGGCGGTCATGGTGGGCGTCGCCCTCACCGTTACCCACGGCAGCAACGCCGGTGCGGAGGCGGCCCGGATGGGGATCGGCGCCGGCATCGCCGGCGGCCTGCTGTCGGCACTCAGCTATGCCCTCACCACCCTCATGGCCCGGTTCGCCGTCCCTCGCTACGGCGCCGTCCGCGTGCTCTTCCTGGAGGCGCTCGGTGGGGTGGTGTTTCTGGCGATCGTGCTCTCGCTGGCGAGCCACGCCCCCACGCCGCCCCCCTCGGCCGCCGCCTGGCGCGGCCTTTTCGGCCTGACCGCCGGCTCGGTGCTGGCGGCGAACATTCTCTTCTTCGCCGCCGTCAAGCGCATCGAGGCGGCGCCCGCGGCAGTGGCCGCGACCATCGAGCCGGTCGTGGGGACGCTGCTCGCGCTCGTCTTCTTCAGCCAGAGGCTCACGGGCCTGGGCTGGCTCGGGCTCCTGATGGTCGTCGGAGGAGTGGCGGCGGGGTACTTGAAAGAGGGGGCCGCAGATGCCGTAGCTTGATGCGACGATGGGTCCTGCTGCGGGATCCCCAGGCGACGTCCCTGGAACTCGTTCAGAACACCAGTTCCATTCCCAGCCGAATCAGCCGCGGCGGGCCATACTGGAAGTAGGGCTGCGTGAAGTCGCGCGCCGCGGCGAGGTACAGTGGCATCAGCTCCCCCGCCCCCTCGATCAGTCCGTTGCCGTCGAGGTCCGCCCAACGACGATAGCGCGGCGACTCGTAGGGGATGGCCTCGGGGTGAGCGGTGTAGGCCGCCGTGGCGAGCGCCGTGATGGTGGGATTGCCCACGCCTGGCTCCCCGGCGTCGCGCCGCACGCTCTCCACGTTCCGGAAGTTGAAGAGGTTTCGTACGTCGACGTACAGCCCACCCTCGCGGCCCGCTACCCGGATCGGCCGCCGCACCAGCAGGTCGAGCGTCTTCTCGGCTGGCAGCCGGTAGCTGTTGGGAAGGCCGATCAGCGTGTCGCCGGTGGCGTTCGTCCGGGAATACGGAAGGCCCGAGTTGTAACGCGCGATGACCGCGACCTCCAGGCCTTCGACGAGGCGCACGCCTCCGATGCGCGGGCCGGCGCCCTGTCGTACCTGCCCCCGGCCGATCACGGTGAGACTATGGCGACGATCGTAGTCGAGGGGGAACTGGACGCGGGCCGGATAGATCGTGTCGCCGACGGTGCCGATGCGCACGCGGCGCAGGATCTGGAAGGCATTGGTCGCGGTGGCGACCGCGTCTTGCAGCGTGTAGGTGACGCGCACGCCCCAGCCACCAGTGAGCTCTCGCTCGACCAGCAGCTCCAGCCCTTTCACGGTGCCGAAGTCGCCGTTGCCGAAGATCGCCGAGTCGGGATTGACCCCGAGCGGCACGGAGGCGACCAAACCGTCGAGGCGCTTGACGTACATGTTGGCGCGCACCGACGTCCGCGCGCTGGGGCGGGTGCGCAAGCTGAACTCGTACTGCACCGCCGACTCGAACCCGAGATTGGGATTGCCGCGGCGGAACCGGCCGGTGCGCAGCGTGTCGTCGAACGCGGCATCCACGAGATACTGGAAGTCGGGCGGCTGGGTAAACCGGCCGATGCTGGCGACGAACGTCGCGTCCTTCAGCACCGTGGACACCGCGACCCGGGGGTTGATGCTGCGCTGCGCGCCCAGATTGGTGCGCGGCTCGAACTGGTCGTAGCGCAGACCGAAAGTGAGGGCCAAGTCCTCAATCCGCAGCTGCGTCTCGGCATATGCCGCCGCGGTGCGCGGCTGAAAGCTCGACGTGGTCGGCGGGGGGACCGTGTCCGTCCCGGTGACCCCCACGGGGAGAAAGGCGAAGACGCGCTGGAACGTCTCCACCCGCTGCCACGCCACCTCACTCCCCACGTAGAAGTCGGCGTCCTTGCCGCCACCCATGGTCACGTCGACCTGCGTGCGCAGCTCTCGGAAGCGGTTCCAGGAGATCTCGCCCCGGGACCCGGCCCCCAGGAAAAAGGCTGGCACCCCCCAGGGGGTGCGCTCGCTGAACTGGGGTGCGGCGAAGCCCGGGACCGCGGCCCTCGCGACGGCGGTATCGCGCGCCCGGGCGATGTCCTCGCCCAGAAAGTGGAACGTTTGTCCCGTGAACGCGCCTAACTTGAAATCGGGCTGGCTCGCCAGCGAGCCGCGCAGGAACTCGCGGTTGAAGTAGCCGACGCGGAGATCCACGGTCAACGGGTTGACCGCGCCCGGCCCGGAGGTGTGCTGCAGGTGCCCGGTCAACAGGGTCCCACCCACGCGGCTCGCCGGGGCGAAGTCGAGGTCGTACTTGTAGACGGGATCGAACAACAGGCGCTGCTCCACGGAGCGCAGCCCGAACAGCCGCAGGGTCTGCCGAGCGCCGAGCGGGAGCGTGACCTTGCCGCCGGCGTCGAGCCGCTCGCCGCTGTTGTGCGGCAGCAGGCCGGGCGCCCCGAACCGCGGGTCGCGCGGGTCACTGGGAGGCGGGGCGTTGACCGGGTCGGCGTCGATGCGCCCCTGGGCGTCGAGCACCCCGACCAGGCCGATGCCGCGGCCGAGGGGGCCGTCGCCGCTGATCAGCACGCGATCGAGGCCGTAATCGAGCCCACCCCACAGCGGGCGGTCGGTCTCATACGCGGCCCGCCCCTGCCAGCGGTCCCCACCGTCCCGCGTGACCACGTTGACCAGTCCCGATAACGCCTGGCCGTACCGTGCCGAGAACGCGTTGGTGACCAGCGACGCTTCCGTGAGGATGTCGGGCGGGATGCGCAGGCCGAGCGGGCCGGTGGACGCGTCGAGCTGGTTCTTGACGCCGAGCCCGTCCAGCACGAAGGACTGCTCGCCGAGCCGGCCGCCCCGATAGCTCTCGCCCACGGCGCCCGCGGAGAGGGCTACCGCTTCCTCCAGCGTCGTGATGGGCAGGTGTCGGATCTCCTCGCTCGTGATCCGCTGCATGTCCATCGGCGCGAGGGGGTCGAGGACGCGGTCGGGCGAGGCCTGGACCAGGATGGAGTCGATGCGCAGGGCATGCGGCTGCAGCTCGACGTTGAGGGGGACCGTCTCGCCGCTGCGCACCAGGACGCTGTCGTAGACCAACGGGCGGAAACCGATCGCTGAGATCTGCACCCGGTGCCAGCCGCTGCGCACTTCCCGCACCCGAAACGATCCCGACGTGTCGGTGCCGGCGCCGGCGCGCCCGCGGTCCACGGAGATCAGGGCGCCGCCGATGCCGCGCCCGCTCACAGCATCCCGCACCCGGCCCGCGATCGCGCCGCTCGTCTGGGCGGCGAGCGGCGCCGCCGCCGCGAGCAGTAGCAGCGTCGCTCCGGCACGTGGGATCACGGCAGCGACACCGCCCACAGATTCGCTGTCCGCCCGGTCACGAGCTCCGCGACGACCTGCTTCCCGGAAGGGGCCAGCGCTGGATGACGGAACGCCATCGCGGCGTCTGTCAACGTCGAGTCGCGGCCCCCCCCTCCGGGCGTCAGATCCACCAGATGCAGCACACCGCCGCCGTCGCGCTGCACCGGCCCGAAGATGGGATCGATGCTGAACGAGACATCTCCGCCCACTACCGCCACCAGCTTGTTCCCGGCGACCTGAACGTCGCGCGCGATCGGTCCGCCGAAATCGTGCACCACCGTGGCGACACGGGTGGACAGCAGGAGGCGAAAGACCCGCGAGTCGCCATCCACGGTGTAGTAGACGGTGTCGCTTCCCGCCAACGCGACGGACGAAGCCAGGTTCGTGCCGGGAAGCGTATCCAACATCGGGGCGGGTGTGCTCACGTCCATCTTGATGAGCTCCAAGCCCGTGGTGATGGTGTCGGCCGGGCAGCTGCCGCACGCCCTTGGATAGGCCACCGCTTGGCCCACGTACACGAACGTGGTGGCGCTCAGCCAGCGGATCTGCGCGACGGCCTCATTGCCGCGCCCGCTGGGGCTCTGATAGGGAATGCTGCGGAGCACGCGCACCGTCCCTGAGCCGTCGAACGTCCCGAGCACCAGCTGTTGGTCATGTGGGGCGAGGCTCTGCAGGGTCGTAAAGGACGACGCCCGGACGTAGACAAGACGGCCGTCAGCCGCGGGGGCGGGCCACTGATATGCATCGGTCGAGTCATCCGCGGCGGGAATCCGGTCGCACAACTCCCCGGTGATGGCTCCTCCACCCGCCGGCAACCGGGCGATGCAGCGATCGCGGTCGGGGCGATCGAGTCGCTCCCGGGAGTAGAGAATCCCGCTGCCGTCGGGCAGCCAGACCGGGGTGAGATCCTGGCCGGGGTTGAAGGTGAGACGCAACGGTGAGCCGGAGCCGAGCGGCCCGGTGGGCGCGTAGGTGCCCGGATGGAAAGGGCTGGAGTGCTCGCACGCGGCGAGCCAGGCGATCAGGAGCAGGCCGAGGCGAGGCGTCATGAGGGTGCGCGCAATGTATTCCGCCCGCGGATGGTCGGCTACCGACCGGTTTCCGATCGTACCCGAGCGGGTCGGCGACGTTCCGACGATTCACAGCGGCGGGTCAGCGAGGGTATCATTCGAGCCGCCGTCGCCACTCTCACCCGAGGGATACCGTGATGATCGTCGTTCCGCTGCTCCTCGCCGCTTTGCAGCAGCCGGCGGCTGCCGCGCAGACGCCTCCCCCGGTCGGCGTGCCGCCCAGCGTCGGCGACACGTCGCCGTTCCGACGGCTGGAGCTGTCGGCGCCCACCCTGATCCGCGAAGGCTCCGGCGTGCCGGGGCCGAGGTACTGGCAGCAGCGCGCTGATTACACGATCCGCGCGGCGCTCGATACCGCCGCGCACACCCTCAGCGGCCGCGAGACCGTCCGCTACACCAACAACTCGCCCGACACGCTGCGCTACGTGTGGTTGCAGGTCGACCAAAACATCTACCGTGAGGACAGCCGCAGCGGCGCCATCAACCCGGCCGACGCGCGGTGGGCGGCCCAAGGATTTCAGGGCGGGTACACGATCTCCCGCTTCGTCGCGCTGCGACCCGCGGCCCGCCGTGCCACTTCAGGGGCGGTGTCGTTGCGCACCACGGTGAACGGCACGCTGCTGCGCGCCGACCTGGACCGGCCGCTGCCACCCGGCGGCACTGCCACGTGGGAGATTGCGTTCTCTTTCCAGATCCCCGAGCACGGCTCCGACCGCATGGGCCGCCAGCAGTACGGTGGCCGCTGGCTCTACGAGATCGCCGAATGGTACCCGCGGATGGCGGTGTACGACGACATCCGCGGCTGGAACACCGAGCAATACCTCGGTCAGGGCGAGTTCTACCTCGAGTACGGCGACATTGATTTCACGGTCACCGTGCCGCGCAACTACGTCGTCGCCGGGACCGGGACGCTGCTCAATCCGGTCGAGGTGTTGACCGCGACGGAGCGCGAGCGCCTCGCCCGGGCGCAGCGCGCGGACTCGACGGTCCCGATCATCGCGCGGGGTGAAGCCGGGCAGCCCGCGACTCGGCCGGTCGGCGCGAGCCCCACCCTCAACTGGCATTTCAGCGCCAAGAACGTGCGGGACGTGGCCTGGGCCGCCGCCCCCAACTTCGTGTGGGACGCGAGCTCCTGGGACGGCATCCTGATGCAGTCACTGTATCCGCCGGACGCCAACCCCGACTGGGGGAACTCCACGGTGTACGTGCGCCACACGATCAAGCATTACAGTGAAAAGTGGTTCCACTACCCTTACCCGACCGCGATCAACATCGCGGGGCCGGTGGGCGGGATGGAGTATCCGATGATCGTGTTTTGCGGATCGCGCGCCGGTGGCCGCGGTCTGTTCGGCGTCACGACCCACGAGCTCGGCCACCAGTGGTTCCCGATGACCGTGGGCAGCAACGAGCGACTGTACGCCTGGATGGACGAGGGCTTCAACACCTTTATCAACGTGTACTCGGCGCGCGTGTTCTATCACGACACCACCGGCCTCGGCGGCAGCGGTATCGACAATTGGGCCCAATTCGCGGCGAGCGGGCGGGACCACGCGCCTTCCATGCTCCCCGCCGATCGGGTGCCCGACTACCTGCTCGGCGCGGCCGCGTACAGCAAACCGGCGATCGGCCTGTTCGTGCTGCGCCAGTCCCTGCTCGGCGATTCGACCCGGTTCGATACCGCCTTCCACGAGTACATCCGGCGCTGGGCGTTCAAGCACCCCACGCCCGCGGATTTCTTCCGGACGATGAACGACGCTCTGGGGGAGGACCTGTCCTGGTTCTGGCGCGGCTGGTTCTACCGCACCGACGTGGTCGACCTGGCCGTGGACTCCGTCAAGACGCGCACCGATTCCGCCGGCACGAAATTCACCGACCTTTTTCTCTCGAGTCCGGGCCAGCTCCCGGTGCCGGTCGACATGAGATTGGGGTTCGCCGACGGCTCGAGCGAGCACGTCCGCCTGCCCGTAGAGGTGTGGTATCTCGGCAACCACTACGTCTACGTTCGGCAGTTCCCGAGGGACCTCACGAAAGTGGAGATCGACCCGGGGCACAATGTTCCCGACGTGCGGCGGGACAACAACGTGTGGACGAAACCGTGAAAAAGGTGCGCGGTAAGCGGTAAGCGGTGCGCGGGTTGCTTGCCCGCGTACCGCTCACGGCTCGCCGCGCACCGGTCAGGGCCCGACGCTTCCGCCGCTGTAGTAGTTGGGCTTGCCCTGGGCGCGGAGCACCGCGTGCAGGACGAGCTCGAGAACCACGAAGAACACCCCGCCCCACACCAGCGGCGGCAAGTCGAGCGTGCTCCGCCCGTAGAGCAGCCAGAGCCGCCGGCCGATCTCATATACCCACATCCCGCCCGCGAACCAGCCGGCGAGGCGCACCAGCCGGCCGGCGCCGACTTCGATGTCCGGCACCATCAGCAGGAGCACCTCGACGTAATGGCCGAAGAAGGCGAAACAGAAGGCGAGCGTAAAGGCGTCGAGAAACCCCCACCAGCCGTTCGCCTGTCGCGGGAGAATGAAGAACAACGCGGCCCCGAGCACCGCGGCCAGGGCGGTGCTGCGGGTGAGCGTGGTGAGAATGCGCTCGCGGTTCATTTCTTCAAGTACTGGTCGAGCCAGTCCAGCACGACCCCCCACCACAGACGACGGTTGCGCGGCCGCAGTACCCAATGCCCCTCATCGGGGAAGTAGAGGAACTTGGCCGGAACACCCAGCGTTTTCAGCGCCGTGAATGCCTGGTACCCCTCCGACAGATCCACGCGGTAATCGAGCTGCGAGTGGACGATCAGCATGGGGGTCTTCCAGTTGCTCACGAAGTCGAGCGGCGACCACTTCTCGTAGAGCGGCCGGTTCGCGTACGGGGTGCCGCCGAACTCCCAATTCACGAACCACAGCTCTTCGGTGCTGCCGAACATGCTCACGGGGTTCAACACGCCGTCATGGTCCACAAGCACCTTGAAGCGGTTGGTGTGACCGGCGATCCAGTACACCATATACCCGCCGTAGGAAGCGCCGGCCGCGCCCATCCGCGTCGAGTCCACGTAGGGAAGCCGCGCCACCACGTCCAGCCCCTTCATCAAGTCCGTATAGGGATGATCGCCCCAGTGTTGCGAGATGGCGTCGGTGAACCGCTGGCCGTAGCCGGTCGAGCCGTGAAAGTTCACGGCCGCCACGACGTACCCGCGCGACGCGAACAGCTGATAGTTCCAGCGGCTGCCCCAGTAGTCGGTCCACGCGCCCTGCGGCCCGCCGTGGATCAGGTAGACCACCGGATAGCGCTTTGCCGCGTCGAACCCGGGCGGCTTCTGGAGCCAGCCGAACACCGAGTCGCCGAGCGCGCCGACGAACCCGTACGGTTCCAAAGGCGGCAGGTCGAGCGCGGCCAGCGCCGCGTCGTTCACATGCGTGAGCGGCTTGCCGTCGGCCCATACCTCGGGCGGCTGGGTGTCGCTCTGGTGGAGGTAGACGAGCGTCCTGCCGTCAGGCCCGACGTTGACGTTGGTGTTCAGACCGACGCCGGAGACGGCGACGGAACGACGGAAAGACGGAAGATCGATTCGGTAGACGTTATCTCTCCCGCGTTCTTCGACGACCGCGTAGACGCACTTCGAGTCCGGGCACCACGTGTACGAGCTGACGGACAACGTCCAACCTGCGGTTGCCTCCACCGGCTGTCCGGTCGTCCGACCGTCGGAGCGTCCGACCAGCATCAGGCGCTGCCGGTCCGACTCGAACCCCGCCCGCTCCATGGACAGCCACGAGAGCCACTTCCCATCCGGTGAGAAGCGCGGGGTGTTGTCGGCTCCCTTGCCGGTCGTGAGCGCGTGCGATCCGCCTCCGTCGGGCCCCATCAGGTAAACGTCCACGTTGGTGTTGTCGGCGACGGTCGAGTCGCCGTGGAACGCGACCGCGATCTCCTTGCCGTCGGGCGCGACCGCCACGTCCCCGTCGCCGCTCGTCGCAATGGTGGGCACGTCGTGGTCCACGGGCGAGAGGTCGGTGGCCTGCCCGCTCGTCAGGTCCACGCGGAACAGATGCTGGCGACGGCCGGCGCGCCAGTCGTCCCAGTGCCGCCAGAGCAGACCCGTCCACAGGCGCGCGTCGGTGGCGAGGTCGCCGTTCCGCTTGTCGATCTCCTGGTCCACCGGCCACTTGATGTCGCTCACCGCGAGGAATCCCTTGCCGTCGGGCAGCCAGTACAGCTCGCCGACCCCCTCGGGCAGGCTACCCACGCGGCGTGCCTCGCCGCCGGCGAGGCTCAGGACCCAAATCTGCGACCCGTTCTGCCGGCTCGAGAGGAACGCCAGCGCCTGCCCGTCGGGGGACCACCGAGGCGAGCGGTCCGAGCCCGGACCCTGGGTGACCTGGCGACTCTGCCCGGTGGCGACCTCGGTCAGCCAGACGCGCGCCACCCCACGATTGTCCTGGAGCGAGATCGTGGTGACGGTATACGCCGCCCATTTGCCGTCGGGCGAGAGCTGGGGATCACCCACGGTCTTGAGCGCGACGAAATCATCGAAGGTGATGGCCCGCTTTTGCGCCGAAAAACTGGGATTGGGGAATAGGGAAAGGGGAATAGTGACGAGCGCCGCCCACAACGCAGTTCGGTGCATGGTTCGCCTTTCTGTCCGACCGTCCGATGGTCAGACCGTCCGTCAGTACTCCGGGTGCGTGAGAATGGCGTTGACGAGGTCGTCGTACACCCGCGAGTCCCCCGTCACCTTCCCCGCGGCGTCCATGTGGACATTCCAGGCGCACAGCTCTTGGAGCGCTGTTGCCTCTTCATAGGTCAGATGGAGCTGGACGCCGTCGCCCGACGGCTTCGCGCGCTCCAGCACCCCCTTGAGGACGTCGGGCAGGTGTTTGGCGCGGCCGATGGCGTCGAATTGCGCGCGAGTGATCGCGAGATCCATGGACTCCCTTGCTTTGGCGGTGCCGGGGCGAAATCTTCTCCCGTTGCTTCGATCCCGCAACGGCGCTCGAAAGGCCTCCATGCCTCGCACCGAGTTCATCGCCACCGGCTTCCATGTCCCGGCCCGGCTCGTCACCAACGACGACCTCGCGGGGATGATGGATACCTCGGATGAATGGATCGTCCAGCGCAGCGGCATCCAGACGCGGTACTGGGTGGCGAATGGGGATACGGGCGCCAGCCTGGCGAAGGAAGCGTCGCTGAAGGCGCTGGCCAAAGCGGATCTCACCCCCGCCGAGCTCGATTGCATCGTCTACTGCACCTGCACCCCCGATCATTTCGAGCCCGGCAACGGCGTGTTCTTGCAGCGCGAGCTGGGCATCACCGACATCCCGGCGGTCGACGTCCGCAACCAATGCAGCGGCTTCATCTACGGGCTCTCGATCGCCGACGCCTGGATCCGGACCGGCCAGTACAAGCGCATCCTGCTCGTCGGTGCGGAAGTGCACTCGCGCGGGCTGGACAAGACCACACGCGGCCGCGACACCGCGGTGCTGTTCGGCGACGGCGCCGGCGCCGTGATCCTCGGCCCCACCTCGGACGCGAAGCGCGGCGTGCTCTCGACCCACATCTTCGCCGATGGCCGCCACGCCGAAAAACTGTGGGTGGACGCGCCGGGCCTGGCCCACGATCCCTACGTGAGCGTGGAGATCCTGGAGCGCGGCCTGCACCGGGCAGTCATGGAGGGCCGCGAGGTCTTCAAGTTCGCCTCAGTGAAAATGCCGGAGTCGATCGCCGTCGCGCTCGAGGCCAATGGACTCACCCCTGCCGACATCCGGCTGCTGGTGCCGCATCAAGCGAATCTGCGCATTCTCGAGATGGTGCAGAAGGCCGTCGGCCTGCGCGACGATCAGGTGTACGCGAACATCCAGAAGTACGGCAACACCACCGCCGCCTCAATCCCGATCGCACTGGACGAAGCGCTGGCCGAGGGCCGCCTGGGGCGCGGCGAGCTGCTCGTGTTGACGGCGTTCGGCTCGGGGTTCACCTGGGGGAGCGCGGCGATCCGCTGGTAGGGGACTCCTCCGCCTTGATTTGGGCGAGCCGGCGCGCCGCCTCTTCCGCCTGCGGCGAGCCCCGGTAGCGCTCCGCGAACCGCGCCAGCTCCACCTGCAGGCGGTCCAGACGACCGGTCTTCGCATACAAATCGATCAGCCCGTTGAAGGCCGCCATCTCCTGACGCGGGTCGGGCTGCTGGCGACGCACCTCGACGTACAGCCGCTCCGCCTCGTCGTAGTGGGCGAGGTGGCGCTCCAGGAGATCCGCCAATCGCAGTCGCGCCTCCAGATCTTCGGGACTGACCCGGAGGTGGTCCCGGAAGTAGTCCGCCGCCTCCGCGTACTGCCCGCGCACGATCAGCGTCTCTTGCCGCGGATAGCTCCGTGGTGGCGGGATGTTGCCCCCGGCCAGGACCGTGCGCGCGAACCCCGACGCCGCGCGGGTGGTCCCCCGATGGATCGCCCACACGCCTAGGGCGGTGAGTGGGAAATTGCAGACCTCCAGGATCGCGACCGTCGTGGCCGAGATCGTGCCCTCCATCCCCAGGAACACCCACAGCGCCGTGAGGATGATGAAGCACGGCCCGGAGAAAAACACCACGATTTTGAGGAGCTGGGCGCGCTCGGCCGCATCGAAGTCCTTGAGAGGCGCCGGCGCCATCAGCCCTCGCCGGAACGGCGCGGCCGAACCTGGAACGCGAAGACATCCGGCCGACTGTAGTGGCCGCTCACGTCGAGCGTCAGCGATTCCCGGGTGATCTCCGCCAGGTCGCAGTCGGCGACCACGACCGCTTCTGCGTCGAAAACCGGACCGGCCAGATAGCGTCCGTTGGGTGCGATGATGGCGCTCCCGCCGCGGATCATGAACGCATCGGGATCCGTCGCCTTCTCGGGGACAGGCGGCAGCTCGGGCGGCATGTCCTTCCATCGCAGGATGCTCCCCACGGCCAGCACGAAGCAGCGCCCCTCGAACGCGTAACTGCGCGACGCGACCTGGTGCATCTCGTGCACCGCCGGCCATCCGGCGATGTGGATCTCCTCGCCCGAGTCGTGCATCGCCTGGCGCGCGAGCGGCATCCAGTGCTCCCAACAGATCAATCCGCCCACCCGGGCGCCGTCCACCGGCACGGCCGTCAGCGCGTCGCCCGCCCCTTGGCCCCAGATCAGGCGCTCGTGGTAGGTGGGCATGAGCTTGCGGTGCCGCCGGGCGAGCGCGCCGTCCGGCCCGTAGGTGAGCTGCGAGTTGTAGAGCGTGCGCCCCGCGCGCTCGTGCACGCCGACCACCAGCGTCACTTTGAGCCCTCGCGCGAGCTTGGCGAGTCGCTCGGCCGCCGGGCCGGGAACCTCGACGCTGTTCAGGGCCAGCCGCTCGAACACCGCCTTGGCGCCCGCGTGACCCCAGAGCGCCGCCCCGGGAGATTCGTCCAGCCACTCGGGATAGCCGGTCAACCAGGTCTCGCCGAAGGCGACCAGCCGTGCGCCCTCCGTCACCGCGCGGCGCGTCCAGTCCTCGAGGCGGTCGAGCGACGCGGGTAGATCGAGCAGCGCTGGTGCGGCCTGCACTGCGGCCACGCGCACGATGCGGGATGTAACGGGCATCGGCATTGATTTGCGCCGGAAACAGCCACCCCGCAAGTTCCGTAGGGGTGATTGAGAGGAGCGACTATGATTATCGGGTTGCTGGTCGGCGCCGCCGCCCTCGGCGGCGGTTTCGTCTTCACGCGGGGATTCGTGCGACGGCGGCTGCGCTACGTGGACGCCATTCACAAGCCGGCCGCACCATGGATCGCTGGAGCGGTGGCGACCGCCGTCGCGCTCCCCATCACGGCCCTGCCCCTGATCACGCTGGGGACCGCG
>CAZXKD010000039.1:5977-18286 GCA_964641215.1 uncultured Gemmatimonadaceae bacterium | reverse complement strand
CCGCGGCATCCCAAGACCCTGGGCCGCTGTGCCGTTGGGGTTCCTCGGGGGTAGTAACCGCAGCGCCCCACTCACTCCCGGAGGCACTGATGCGCATGTGTCCACGCTCGCTCACGCTGACCGGCCTGCTGCTCGGGTTGGGCGTCTCGCTGGCCGTCGCCCAGCATCCGCAGACCCGCCAAGGATTCTGGATCAGCTTCGGCCTCGGCTACGGGTCAGCAAGTGAGAAGTGCAACGGCTGCGCCGACACGACGGTGGGCGGGGTCACCGGATTCGTCCGGCTGGGCGGCACGCTGAACCAGCACCTGCTGCTGGGCGGCGAGATCGACGGTTGGACTCACGGCTACGGCGGCTCGCCCTCGGCCACGGAGACGCTTGGCAACCTGACCGCGGCCCTGTACTACTATCCCAAGGCCACGAGCGGCTTCTTCCTCAAGGGCGGCCTGGGGTTCTCGGACTACCGTTTCAGCGTGAGCGGGGGCGGCGGGTCAGTCACCGGGCTCGGCGGGGGAGTCGTGGCCGGCGTGGGTTACGACATCCGTGTCGGCCGTAACATCTCCATCACTCCCACAGGCGACTTGTGGTACGGTAGCGTAGGCGACCTGAAGAGCAACGGCTCGGTGGTGGGAACGGGGTGGAAGCAGGCGATCGCCAGCTTCGGCTTGGGCGTAACCTTCCACTGAGCGAACCTGCAGTCGTCGGCGACCCCCCCCGCGGCCCGGCCTACGCCGGGCCGTTTCGCGTATTTTGTAGCCCGTGCTCGTCCCCAAGCTCGTCACCACCCTCAAGACGTACACCCGCGCGCAGCTGGTCGCCGACCTGACGGCGGGGGTGATCGTCGGCATCGTCGCGCTGCCGCTTGCCATCGCGTTCGCCATCGCGAGCGGCGTCAGCCCTGAGCGCGGGCTCTACACCGCCATCATCGCCGGCTTCCTGATCTCGGCGCTGGGCGGCTCGCGGGTCCAGATCGGCGGCCCCACGGGCGCGTTCGTCGTGATCGTGTACGCCATCCTGCAGCAGCACGGCTTGGGCGGCCTGCTCGCCGCCACGATGATGGCCGGCGTAATCTTGATCGTCCTCGGCCTCGCGCGCTTGGGCGCGGCGATCAAATTCATCCCCTACCCGGTTACCATCGGCTTCACGAGTGGCATCGCCCTGATCATCTTCTCGAGTCAGGTGAAGGACCTGCTGGGGCTCGACATGGGCGCGGTGCCGGCGGATTTCTTGGCCAAGTGGGACGCCTTCGCCCGGCACTTCGAAACGCTCAACCCGGCCGCACTCGGTCTCGCGGCCCTCACCTTCGTCATTATCGTGGTCTGGCCGAAGCTCGAGCGCCGCATCCCCGGCTCGTTCGTGGCGCTCATCGTGACGACCGTGCTGGTGCAGCTGCTGCATATCCCGGTGGAAACGATCGGCAGCCGGTTCGGCGCCATCAACGCGGGGCTCCCCCGGCCGGCGCTGCCGCACGTCACCCTGCCGATGCTGCGGGGGCTGATCGGGCCGGCGTTCACGATCGCCATGCTGGGGGGGATCGAGTCGTTGCTCTCGGCCGTCGTGTCCGATGGGATGATCGGCGGCCGGCACCGCTCTAACATGGAGCTCGTGGCGCAAGGCATGGCCAACATCGCCTCGCCGCTGTTCGGGGGCATCCCCGCGACGGGGGCGATCGCGCGAACCGCCACCAACGTGAAGAACGGTGGCCGCACGCCCGTCGCCGGGATCACCCACGCCGCTACCCTGTTGCTGATCACGCTGTTCTTCGGCCGCTGGGCGGGACTGGTGCCGCTCGCCACGCTGGCCGCGATCCTGGTGGTGGTCGCCTTTCACATGAGCGAGTGGCACACGTTCTTCGCGGAGCTTCGCGCCCCCAAAAGCGACGTCGCGGTCTTGTTGGCCACGTTCCTGCTGACGGTGCTGGTGGACCTGACGGTGGCGATCGAGGTGGGGATGGTGCTCGCGGCCTTCCTGTTCATGCGGCGTATGGCCGAGGTGACCAACATCAGCGTGCTGACGCACGAGTTCCGGGATCCGGCCGAGGACTTCGAGAGCGATCCCAATGCGGTGCGGCGGCGCGCGGTCCCCGAGGGGGTCGAGGTCTACGAGATTACCGGGCCGTTCTTCTTTGGTGCCGCGGAGATGTTCAAGGACCGTCTCAACCGGATCGCCGGCAAGCCGAAGGTGTTGATTCTGCGGATGCGCCACGTCCCCGCAATCGACTCGACTGGGCTACACGCGCTGCGCGACCTGGTGCGTCGCAGCCGCCACGAGGGCTCGCTCGTGCTGCTCGCCGACGTGCACGCCCAGCCGGTGGTCGCGCTCGAGCGCTCGGGATTCCTCTACGAGATCGGCGAGGACAATGTCACGGGAAACATCGACGATGCCTTGAATCGGGCGCGCGAGCACCTCGGCCTGCCGGCCGTCCCCCGGCCGGTGTTCGCCACCCCGACCGTCGCCCGCGAGACGCCGGCGGGCGGGGTGCAGGCGATTCCCGAGGCCGGCTGACCGTTTCCGCTACGGCTGTAAGGCCGCTTTCAGCGGCACCCGAGCACTGACGGGCAGCTTCCGTCGCTTGGCAGTGCGGTGCTCGGCCCCGCGCCCCGCCGCCCTAGAAATAGCGGCCCACGTGCCAGTTTTTCCCCCATGGCAGCAGCCGCAACAGCGCGAGTTCCCCGCCTGCAATGCCGACTGCCAGGCCCGCCACGCCAATCAATGTCAACACGTCCGACCACGTCATCGGACCCTCCATTCACTCAACTGGTCAGCCTCCGCGCGTCCCCGCTCCCTTCCCCCCGCGGACACCGCCACCTCGGAAGGCCGTCACGGCAGGACTCCTGCCCGCGCATGGAGCTTGCGCTCGGCCTCGGCGAGCAAGTCGTAGACAGCAGCACCGTCTGGTGCCGCGAGCAGCGCCTCCACAGCCTCGTGGCGCGCGAGCATGTGCGACAGCTTCGTCAGCCACGGCAGATGAAGCTCCTCGTACTTGAGCCCGAGCACGAAGAAGAGATGCGTCGGGCCTCCGTCGAGCGCGGCGAAGTCAACTCCCTGCCGAGACCTCCCGAGAACCATGAAGGGTCGGACGACGTGGTCCGGGTTTCGGTGCAAGGTGTGCAGAAACGCGATGCCGTTTCCGGTGGCGCTGGGCATGACGTTCTCCCGCTCGATCAGGCCGCCCACGAACCAGGTCTTGTCGCGCACCAGGCCCAACGAGTGGGCGTGCGCCGCCAACTCTTCCACTGCCGTGGTTTTCGTGCGGGCTGCGAGGTCGGGAAGGATGTGGCTGGGCGCGAAGCAGCTCGCGAGGTCGAGCAAGAGCGGGCCCGCTCGCTGCGCACGCGGCGCGTCGACGTAGCGGCGACTGATCCCGAGCATCTGGTCGTCGAGCCAGGTGTCGATCATTGCCTTCCGGAACCGCCATTGATTGCCAACTTTCACTGCCGGAAGGGGCCCTTCCGCCGCCAGCTTCAGCACCGTCCGCTCATTGAGGTTGAGATAGGAGGCCAGCTCCTTCACGGTCATCAGGCGGTCGTCCATGTCCATCCTCGCCCCGGTCAACGGATTATCCTCCCGTGCTCGTCAGCCTTGACCACTCCCAACTACCATACGTAGAGTTACCATGGCGGTCAAGGAATACGTCATTTGACTCTGTTTTGCTCGGGAGTGCGTGTCAAGGGAGGTCCGGTCGTCATCGGGGCGGGGAGGCTGTCGCTCGAATCGGGTGCTGCTGCGGATGTGGGGCGCTAGCTCCTTCCAGTTGCCAGCTGCCGCAACACGTACTCGAGGATGCCACCGTGCTGGTAGTACTGCAGCTCCTGCGGGGTGTCGATCCGCACGGTGGCGCGAAACTCGAGCGGCGTCGCACCGGAACGCGTCGCTTTCACGACCACCGTCTTCCCGCGCGGGAACCCCTCGGTGAGGATCCCTGCCAGCCCCGCGATGTCGAAGACCTCCTGGCCAGTGAGCCCCAAGCGCTCGACGCTGTCGTCGCCGGTGAACTGCAGGGGCAGGATACCCATGCCGACCAGGTTGCTGCGGTGGATCCGCTCGTAGCTCTGCGCGATGACCGCCCGCACGCCGAGCAGCCGCGGCCCCTTGGCGGCCCAGTCGCGTGAGGAGCCCGAGCCGTATTCCTTCCCCGCCAGCACGACGAGAGGCGTCCCTGCGGCCTTGTATTTGACGGAGGCGTCGAAGATGGTCATCTGCTCGCCGTCCGGGAGGTGGACAGTGACCGGCCCCTCAGTGCCGGGGGCGAGCAGGTTCTTGAGCCGCACGTTGGCGAACGTGCCGCGCACCATCACCTCGTGATTGCCGCGGCGTGAGCCGTAGGAGTTGAAGTCCAGCGGCTGGACGCCGCGCGCGACAAGGTACTGGCCCGCGGGGCTCGTCTTGCGAATCGAGCCGGCGGGGGAGATATGGTCGGTGGTGATGCTGTCGCCGAGGAGGCACAGCACCCGCGCGCCGCGGATGTCGGTGATCGGCCCCGGCGTCGCCGGCATGTCGTCGAAGTAGGGCGCCTGGCGGATATACGTCGAGTCCGGCTCCCAGGCGAAGCGATCGCCCCCGGGCACCGGCAGGCCGTTCCACCGCTCGTCGCCTGCGAACACCTCGCCGTAGGATTTCTTGAACATCGCCGACTTGATCGAGCGCCGGACCACCTCGTCCACTTCCTTGGCCGACGGCCAGATGTCGCGCAGGTAGACGGGCTTGCCGTCTTTGCCGGTGCCGAGCGGCTGGGTGTGGAGGTCGAGGTCGATGCGGCCGGCGAGGGCATATGCTACGACGAGCGGGGGTGAAGCGAGGTAGTTGGCGCGCACCTCCTGCTGGATGCGGCCCTCGAAGTTACGGTTGCCGCTCAGCACGGCGCAGGTGACGAGCTCGCCCTCGGCGATGGCGGCGGACACGGCCTCGGGCAAGGGACCCGAGTTGCCGATGCAGGTGGTGCACCCGTAGCCGACGAGGTGGAAGCGCAGCTGCTCGAGGAAGGCCGTCAACCCCGCCTTGTCGAGATACTCCGTGACCACCTTGGATCCAGGGGCCAGGCTCGTCTTCACCCACGGGCAGGACCGCAAGCCCCGCTCCACCGCCTTCTTCGCGAGCAGCCCGGCGGCGATCATCACCGACGGGTTGGAGGTGTTGGTGCAGCTCGTGATCGCGGCGATCACCACCGAGCCGTGGCGCAGCTCGCAATCCTCGCCTTCGAGCTTGAGGCTCACGTGCGTTCGGCGTGTGGGGGGCGCCTCGACGGCAGTCGCCACGCTGCCGCCTTCGGCCTCCCAGCGGCCGTTGACGGGAGTCGGCGCCGCGACGGAGGACGTCGGCTTCATCAGGGTGGGCAGCGCGTCGAGGAAGCTCTTCCCCACCTCGCGCAGGGACACGCGGTCCTGGGGTCGCCGCGGCCCGGCGAGGCTGGGCTCGACGGTGCCGAGGTCGAGCGCCAGGGTGTCGGAGTAGACGGATTCAGCGGCCTCCGGCGTATGAAACAGCCCCTGCTCCTTCATGTACGCTTCGACCAACCGCACTTGCCCCTTGGGCCGACCCGTGAAGTCGAGGTAGCGCAGGGTTTCCTGGTCGACGGGGAAGATCCCGACCGTGGCGCCGTATTCCGGCGCCATGTTGCCGATGGTCGCCCGGTCGGCGAGCGGCAAGGTGGAGACCCCCGCTCCGTAGAACTCGACGAATTTCCCGACGACGCCCTTCTGGCGCAGCATATGCGTGACGGTGAGGACGAGGTCGGTGGCGGTGGCGCCCTCGGCGAGCCGGCCGGTGAGCCGGAACCCCACGACCTGGGGGATGAGCATCGACACCGGCTGGCCGAGCATGGCGGCCTCCGCCTCGATCCCGCCCACGCCCCAGCCCAGCACGCCCAGGCCGTTGATCATCGTGGTGTGGGAGTCGGTGCCGACGAGGGTGTCGGGATAGGCCTGAGTGTCCGACGTGAAGACGACTCGTGCCAGATACTCGAGATTCACCTGGTGGACGATGCCGGTGTCGGGCGGCACCACCCGGAAGCCCTGGAACGTCTGCTGGGCCCAGCGCAACAGGGCGTAGCGCTCGCGGTTGCGCTCGAACTCTTTCTGCGCGTTCACCTGGAAGGCCGTCACGGTGCCGAACTCGTCCACGATCACCGAGTGGTCGATCACGAGCTCGGCCGGGAGCAGCGGGTTGACCGTCTTGGGGTTCCCGCCCATCCGCGCAATGGCGTCACGCATCGCCGCCAGGTCCACCACCGCCGGCACGCCGGTGAAGTCCTGCATCAGCACGCGCGCCGGCATGAACGCGATCTCCTCGTCCGGCACCTTCTTGGGGTCCCAGCGGGCCAGCTTCTCGACGTCCTCGCGGCGCACCGTGCGGCCGTCCTCGAGGCGCAGCAGATTCTCGAGCAGGATCTTCAACGAGTAGGGCAGGCGGGCGACGGGGAGGCCTGCCTTGTCCAGGACGCCGAGCCGGTAGATCTCGTAGGAGCGGCCGCCCACGGCGAGCGTGGCCCGGCTGCCGAAGCTGTTGGTGCCCACTATTCCACGACCTTCACGTCGGAGACGAAGTATTCGGTGTCCCCGAAACAGCTCGTGGGTACGCCTTTGTGCTGGTGGTAGCTGAGCGTCACGCGCTTGCCGAGCGATTGGTTGATCCGTTGCGCCACCGCGTCGTCGCGAACCGTGAAGAAGAACTTTTCGCTCAACGTGCCTGGAATCGACACGATCGCGAGCTCGCCCTCCCAGGTCTTACAGACCCATCCCTTCTTGGAGAACTTCTGCACGTAGCCGGCCCGTTCCCCCGCCGAGTAGCTCCAGGTGAGGCTGGACCAGGTGTACAGCACCAGAAGCAGGATCGGCGCGGCCGCGATGGCGGTGATGATGAGTTTCTTCTTCGGTAGCTGGATGTTCACGCGAGAGAATCTAGTCTAGGGTCGAAGCTGCCGCTCATGGTGTCTCCGTCACCTCGTACTCCTCCGTCCTGTACGCAGCGAACCCGCGTGCCGTGTAGTTCGGCATCGCGTTCGGGTGGTCCAGCGTGCAGGTGTGCAGCCACACGCGCATGGGCGGAGGAACAAGCGCCCAGGCGTCGCGCACGGCGCAGGAGAGCAGATGCTTGCCCAGGCCTCGACCGAACTCGGCCGGAACGAGACCGAAGTAGGCGATTTCGACCGAGGCATCCGCAGCGACGCGACGCAACTCGTACCAGCCGACCAAGGCTGCCCCCTCCCCGCCCCCCGCGCGCGTCGCGACGTGCAGCGAAATGGCCGGGTCCGCTAGGTGGGCGCGAATCTCCTCGTCGCTCCAGTTCCAGCGGTCGCGCCAATGGAACGCCTCTCCCACACTGCGATAGCAGCGGCGGTACAGCTCGGGCGTTGCCTCGGCGGGGCCCACCCGCCGAATCGCGACGTCGGGGAAGTCACCGAAAGCCGGGCGGAACTTGGCGGCGGTCGTCAGCTCGAGATAGGTGCGCGTTGCCCGCATCACGTGTATTTTACCGTCCCGGAACTCCGTGACCATGACCTTCCAGCACACCGAGACCGTCCCGCTGCCCCTGGCGCTGCACCTGGCCACGTACACCGTGATCGGCCTGTTCTGCGCTTTCGCCGGCGGGCTCAACCTCATCGATCCAGGCCACATCCTGCGGCTGGGCCTGCCGATGCTCGCCCTCGCGGGGTTCAGCTGGGGGTACGTGTTCGGGATCTTGATGGCTCGCAGAGAGGTGGTCGCGCTGGGATTCGTCGCGAGCGTCGCGTACGTCGTGGCGGGCCTGTGGAAGTTCGGCGCCGACTGGCGCTTGGGGGCCCTGCTGCTCGCGATCGGCGTGTACGGCGCTGTTACGCTGGCCTACTACCGTCGGCGCATCCTAGAGGGGTAACGCAGGTGGATGGAGGGGGGGAAGGCCGGTCACCCGATGGCGGTTGATTCGAGGTGCTCCGGGGCGGCCGGGAGTTCTACCACGAACTTCGCCCCGCCCAATGCTTGCGAGTCCTCGAGCCAGATCTTCCCTCCCACTTCGGCCACCACGCGCTGACAGATCGACAGCCCCAGCCCCGTGCCCTGGTCGGGGTCCTTCGTGGTGAAGAACGGGTCGAAGATGCGGTTGCGGATCTCCTGGGCCACCCCCGGGCCGGAATCTTCCACGGTGAGCCGCACCCATCCCTCCCGCGCCTTGGTCGTGAGTTGAATGACCGCAGGCCCGATGTCGTGCACGGCATGTTCGGCGTTCGTCACCAGGTTGATCACCACCTGCTGCAGCTCCTGGCCCAGCCCCAGGATCGGTGGGGCCGCCATGTCGAGGTCGGTCCGCACTTCCACGTTGTCCGACCGGAGCACGCGCTGGCGGATCTCGGCGACATCGTGCACCAGCTCGTTCAGCTGGACGCGCACGGGGTCGGTGTCGCCGCGGCGGGCCAGGCGCAGCAGGCTGCGCACGATCCGGGCGGCGCGGTCCACCTCGCGCACGATGGTCGAGGCCGCCGCGTCGGCGTCGGGGTCACGAGTCGCACGCTTGAGCAGTTCGGCTTCCATGCGAATCGCGGCGAGGGGGTTGTTCACCTCGTGGGCGACGCCGCTGGCGATTTCCCCTACCGTGGCCAGTTTCTCCCGGGCGATCAGCTCGCGCTGGGCGCGCAGCTCGTCGGTACGGTCATAGAGGGCGACCAGCACGTCCTCGGATCCGAGCCCGGAGAGCACGGTCGCGGTGCAGTCGCAGATGCGGCGGTCGCCGGAGGGCTGAATCACCACGACTCGGCCGTGCCAGGGCGCCGAGCGAGAGGCTGAGAAGAGCACGTCGGCGAAGGGCGTTTCACTGGAGGAGAGGCCGAGCGCCTCGATGGTACGTCCGATGGCCTCCCCCACGTCGCTCAGGCCGAACACGCGCCGCCCCGCTTCGTTCAGCTGCTGCACGCGGCCGACGCTGTTGACGAGGGCGAGCGGGAGGGGGCTGCCGTTCACCATCGCGGCGGCGCGCGCCGCGGCCTCCCGCGTCGCCGCCACGGCCTGGCTGAGCTCGAGGCCCCCGGCGATGTGCGCGGCAACGGCAGTGAAATAGTGCAGCTCCACGAGGCCGAACTCGGGCGGCGGCTCTTTGGCGCCCAACTGCAGGTAGCGGACGACGCCCGCCGCGCCGGCGACGCCGGAGGAGATGTGAAGCGGAACGATCATCGCGGCTCGCGCGGCGCGGGACAGGTCGGCGGGCGTATAGCTGTCGGGCTCGGCGAGGATGTTCACGGTATTCACGGGCTGGCCGCTGCGCACGACTCGGCCCGTCACGCTCCCTTCGAGCGGCAGCTCCATGCCGTTCATCTCCACGCCCGTGCCGATGGCCGTCACCACCCGCAAGGTGCTCCCTCCCGGCGGCTCGCGCAGCGCCACATAGGCGCCCTGCGCGTCCACCAGATTCATCACACTCTGCATGGTGTAGCGCAGCATCAGGTCGCGCTCAGGGGCGGCGAGCAGCCAGCGGGAGAGCTCCATCAGGAAGGTGCCCAGGCGGCGGTCCCGCTCCAGGGTGAGGCGGAGAGCGACCATCACCGCCAACCGGCAGACGATCTCGGCCAGTCCCTCGAGCGGCGGGTCGCGGTCGGTCTCGACGGCGAGCTGCACGCGACGCCCCTCGTCGTCGACCCACTGGGACTCCCGCGGCTGGCCGGCCGAGCTGTGCCCGGCGACCACCGCGCCGGATTCGTGCAACCCGGCGTACGTGAGCCGCACGCGCGCCCCTCCCCACCGCTCACTGAGGATCTGGGCGGCCGATTGCCAGAACGCCTTGACGGTGCGGGCCGCGGCCGCGGCGGCCAGGAGCTTGGAGACCGGCTCGGTCACACCGGAAAGCATATCACCTGGAACCACATCGCGGTACGCTCTCGGCGGAACCTGACGAGGCTCTAGACGCGTTGATGACGACGAGGAGGAGATCCGATGGACGTTACGTTGCTGAGTGAGCCGCGACTGGGGAGAGGGGAAGGGGCGCCTGAACCGTCGCGCGGCGCCGCAGCCGGCGACGAGACCGGCCTGCTCGACGCTTACTCGCGGGCCGTGGTCGGTGCCGCGGAGCGCGTGGGCCCGGCAGTAGTCAAAATCGATGTACGGCACCCGGTCGGGAGAGGCCGCCGCGGCCGGGGTAGGGAACAGCCCGGCCAAGGTTCCGGCTTCGTGTTCACGCCGGATGGGTTCGTGTTGACCAACAGCCACGTCGTGCACGAGGCCACGATGCTGGAGGTGGCTATCGCCGACGGGAGGCGGCTCGCCGCCACCTTGGTCGGTGAGGATCCGGAAACGGACCTGGCGGTGCTACGCGTGTCGGGTGGGGGTGGAGGGGGCGGGCCTTTCCCGGTCGCCCCACTCGGGGACTCCGAAGCGCTCCGCGTGGGCCAGCTCGTGGTCGCGATCGGCAATCCGCTCGGCTTTCACAGCAGCGTCACCGCTGGCGTCGTGAGCGCTCTGGGGCGCTCGTTGCGCTCCGTCTCCGGCCGTTTGATCGACGACGTGATCCAGACCGACGCGGCCCTCAACCCCGGCAACTCGGGCGGGCCGCTGGTGAGTAGCCGCGGGGAGGTGGTCGGCGTGAACACGGCGGTCATTCTCCCGGCGCAGGGCATCTGCTTCGCGGTCGGCATCAACACAGCGAAATTCGTGGCCGGGCAGCTGATCACCCATGGAAAGATCCGGCGCGCCCGCCTGGGCGTGGCGGGCCAGAACGTGCCGCTCCTGCGCCTCGCGGTGCGGGCGCACGGCCTGGACTCCCGGGCCGGGATTCTGGTGACCGGCGTGGACGCCGGCAGCCCCGCGGCAGCGGCGGGGATGCGGGAGGGTGACACGATCGTCGGCTTCGGGGGAAAATCCGTGGGGGGCATCGATGATCTGCACCGGCTGCTCACCGCGGAGTTGATCGGGGCAGCCACGACCGTCACGGTGATACGGGGGGCGGAGAAGGTGGAGCTGACGGTGACCCCGGAGGAATAGAAAAAACGACGGCGAACAAAGACGTCGAACAGAAGCGTCGAACAGTGACGTAATACGGTTTCATTGGACGTTTCTGTTCGACGCGTTTGTTGGACGCTGTTACGTCTTGATCGCCCCCAGGTACCGCGTCGGGTCGACGGCAAAACCGGGGAACACCGGAGCCAGGTCTGTGGCCCCCAGGTGTCGCGCGAGTATCTCTCCGAACAAATCGCGGAAGTCGGTGGTGACGGCGACGTCGCGCCCCTCGAAACGCTTTTCCGGATCGAGGCCCGGCCACGTCCCCAGCACCTTCCCGCCGTTGACGGAGCCGCCGAGGACCAGCATCGCGGTGGCATGCCCGTGGTCGGTGCCGCTGTTGCCGTTTTCGCGGATGGTGCGGCCGAACTCGGACATCGTGAGCACCACGACGTCGCGCATCTGCTCTCCCAGGTCCTGCGCGAACGCGGCGAGGCTTTCCCCCAGCTCCTTCAGCCGGGCGGCGAGCTGGCCCTCGCTCGCGCCCTGGTTCACGTGGGTGTCCCAACCGGTGACGTCGGCGAAGGCGATCTGCACTCCCAGCTTGGCCTTGATGAGCTGAGCGATCTGCAGCAGGGAGCGACCCAGCCGGCCACGCGGATAGCCGGCGCCGTTGGCCGGCTGATATTGGCCGGGGTTCACCTGCTTCAGCAGCTGCATCGCCTCGAAGCCCTCCTGCGACGACGAGGCGAGCAGGCCGGTGGCCGAGCCCTCGTACAACGCCTCGAAGGCGCGGGTGAGGCGGTCGCGGGCGGCCTCCTGCGGCACCCGGAGCCCGAACGCCTGGAGGTCGTCGATCGCCAGACTGGGCGCGCTGCCCGCGAGCACGCGCGGCAGCTGCGGCCCGAACGCGACGGCGCGGAACGGGGTGTTCTGATGCTCGCGGTCGTGCTGGCAATAACGGTTGAGCCAGCCGTCCGGCGTCGCTTTCACGCCCGGCGTGCCGCTCTCCATGTAGTCCTGCGCGTCGAAATGGCTGCGCGTGGAGTCGGGAGAGCCGATCGCGTGTACTGCCGCCAGGCTTTTGTTGTCCCAGAGCGGCTTCAAGGCGGCGAGACTGGGGTGCAGCCCGAAGTACCCGTCCAGATCCACCACGTCGTTGGCCGGCACGGCGATACGCGGCCGCTCCTGGTAATAGAGGCCGTCGCCGTGCGGGACGATCATGTTGAGCCCGTCCACGGCGCCGCGCTGGAAGAGACAGACAAGGGTCGGACTGCCGGACAGTCGGACAGTCGGACCGACCGTCGCATACGCCGCGCGTGCAAGGAACAGCGGGTCGAGCCCGAGGCTGAACAGGGCTAGACCGCCCGATTTCACGAATACTCGCCTACTGATCGTCATCCGTTCCGCCTTTCGG
>CAZXKD010000039.1:0-5877 GCA_964641215.1 uncultured Gemmatimonadaceae bacterium | reverse complement strand
ACCGCCCGATTTCACGAATACTCGCCTACTGATCGTCATCCGTTCCGCCTTTCGGTCCGACAGTCCGACGCTATTGTCTCTGAAATTCCGGCCCGCCCAGGGCCAGCCCGATCGCGAGCACCCGGGCCAGCTCTGGATCGCGCACCTCGGCCACCTGGTCGCGAATCACCAGTTTGGTGTGCGGGCTCAGTCTGCCGGCGAAGATCTTGTCGTCGATCGCGGCGATGAGCTGGTCGGGGTCGGCGGTGGCCGGCGTCACGGCGTCCAGGTTGACGGTGACGCCGGGGAGCTTGCCGCTCGCCAACGCGACCGCCGCATTCATGCGGGCGAGCAGCGCCCCGCTGTTGACCCAGTCTTCCTCCCGTTCGGGGTACCCGTCGGGTGCCACGTGCTGGTACAGCGGCTCGCCGAGTCGGGCCACGACCTGCGCGAGGCGCGGCGTCGTGTCGGGGTCCGCGCCGACGGCCCGGACGGCGCTCACGACGAATTCGAGCGGAGTCTTGAGCTTCGCGTCCACGACCTGCGGCGCCCAGAAGTCGGGACCGTGGAAGATCGCCCGCAGCACTTCACGGATGTCGCCGTCGGAGCGGTGCCAGGCGGCGACCGCGTCGTCCACGCAGCCGTCCGGCGGGTCGTCGGCCACGAAGCGCGCGCACAGCTGTCTGCTCACGTGGTGCATCGTGGCGTGCTCGCGGGCGAGCATCTTCAACAGCCGCAATCCCTCGTCCATGCCATGGCCCGCCGGGAACTTCACGCCCAGGACGGTCTTCTCGCCATAGTCGTGGGCCCAATCGTTGAAGACGAAGTCGGCGCCCTGTTGGGGCCGCTCCAGGCTCCACCCCGTCAGGATGCGGGCCACGTTGATGACGTCCTGCTGCGTGTAGCCCCCGTCCACGCCGAGAGTGTGCAGCTCCATCAGCTCGCGGGCGTAGTTCTCGTTGAGGCCCTTCGGCATCCGCTGCAGGGCGCGCTGGCGCATGGAGTCGGCTCGCATCGCACTCATCGGATCCAGGAAGATCCGGGGCCGTGGGGAGAAGCCGAACTGGGTCCGGGCCTGGAGCCGGGCCAGCTGCGGGGGCACGGAACCCGGCGCCACGCTCTCGGCGTTGTCCAAGTAAAACAGCATCGCCGGGCTTTTCGCGGTGGCGATGAGCAGATCCTCGAACTTGCCCAGCGCCCTCGGCCGGATCGTCTGCTCGATGTAGGACGGGGTGAGGAACCGGTCGGCGCCCTTCCCGAAGAAGACGTTGAAGTGATTGGTCCAGAAGTCCACCATCACTTCCTGGAGCTGGCGCTCCGAGAGCGCGGCTCGCACGACGGCGAGATCCTGGAACTCGCCGGCAAGGCGGCGCGCCCGCAGCGCCTCGGGCGCCTGGTCCGCCGCGTCCGGGTTCGCGCGCGCCATGCTGTCGGTGCGGAGGCGCTCCTGACGCACGCGCTCCGCCTCGAGGTAGAGCCGGGCCAGGTCGTCCGGGCTCAAGTCGAGGAGCCGGAAAGCTCGCTCCCGCTCGGCGAGAACCGGGTTGTCGATGTGGCGCGGGTCGAGTTGGCGATCGATCCAGCGCATCACCCCGAACCGGGCGACGCTGTCCGCCTCGCCGGGGCGCGGGCCGTAGGCGAGACGGCTGAGCGCGTGATAGGCGGAATCCCGTGGGGAGAGAGAGCCGTCGGACGGTCGAACCGTCGGACTGACGGTCTGAAACGACAGTAGGCTGGCGAGAAAGAGCCCGACCATGCAGGATCCGTCCGACGGTCCGACCGTCCGACCGTCCGACGCCGTTTGAGTTAGCATACGATTATACTGACGCCCCAACATAGGTGAAGTTAAGTAGCGTGACCACGCCTCGTTTCATTTCGCGCGGTATGCGACGCCCCCCGAAGAGCCTGGGCTCGAGTCCGGACGGTCCCCCGCAGACTTGGAGCCAGCGGCTGGAGGCGCTGAAGCACGTCCCGCCGCTGGTGCGGCTGGTGTTCCACACGCACCGGGGCTACACCCTCGGCATCCTGGCGCTGCGCGCGGTGCGCTCGTTCGTGCCGCTCGCGGTGCTCTGGGTCGGCAAGCTGATCATCGATGGGGTGGTTGGGGCGATGGGGGCGCACGCGGCCCACCGCCCGGTGGACTACGTGGCGCTGGGCACCCTGGTCGCGCTCGAATTCGGGATCGCCGTGGTCGGAGAAGGGCTGGCACGTCTCTCGTCGCTGCTCGAGAGTCTGCTGGGCGACCTGTTCGCCAATCGCATCAGCGTGCGGTTGATGGAGCACGCGGCCACGCTCGATCTGGCCCAGTTCGAGGACTCCGAGACGTACGACCATCTGGAGCGGGCGCGGCGCCAGACGGTCGGGCGGATCGGGCTGTTCACCCTGCTGCTCTCGACGGCGCAAAGCCTGATCACGCTCGCCTCCCTCGCCGCGGCGCTGCTGGTGCAGCTGCCGTGGCTGCTGCTCCTCCTCGTCGTGGCGGTGCTACCGTCCTTCCTCGGCGAGGCGCACTACGCGTCGCTCGGCTACTCGCTGCTGTTCCAGTGGACGCCGGAGCGCCGGCTGCTCGACTACCTGCGCTACATGGGGGCGTCGGACGAGTCGGCCAAGGAAGTGAAGCTGTTCGGATTGTCCAACTTCCTCATCGGTCGCTACGCGAACCTGTCCGACGAGTTCTACGAGGAGAACAAGCGGCTGGCGGTGCGCCGCAACGTCGTGTCGACCCTGCTCGTAACGCTCGGCACGGTGGGCTACTACGGCGCCTATGCGGTGATCATTTATCTCACCGTCGTCGGCCGCTACACCCTCGGCGCGCTCACCTTCCTCGCGGGCTCCTTCCGGCAGAGTCGGGACCTGATCCAGAATGTGTTGCTCAATCTGTCGCAGATCTACGAGCAGAGCCTCTACCTGGGCGACCTGTTCACCTTCTTCGACGTGCGGCCCCGCGTCGTGTCCACGTCCGGCGCCCGCGCCGTGCCGACGCCGATCCGCCGCGGGTTCGAGTTCCAGGACGTGGGGTTTCGCTACCCCGGGTCCGAGCGCTGGGCGGTCAGGCACCTGAGCTTCACGCTGCCGCCCGGGGAGCGGCTGGCGCTGGTGGGGGAGAATGGGGCGGGCAAGACCACCCTCGTGAAGCTGCTGGCGCGGCTGTACGACCCGGACGAGGGCCGGATCCTGCTCGACGGTGTGGACCTGCGGGAGTTCGAGCTCGGCAGCCTGCGCAAGAACATCGGGGTCATTTTCCAGGACTTCGTGCGCTACGACTTCATCCTGAAGGAAAACATCGGGGTGAGCCAGGTCGAGCAGCTGGACGATGACGAACGGATCCGCGAAGCCGCGCGCCGCAGTCGGGCCGACGCGGTGGCGACGCGGCTCGAGAAGGGCTACGACCAGATGCTGGGGCGGCGGTTCGACGGCGGCGTAGAGCTCTCGGGGGGGGAGTGGCAGAAGGTCGCGCTGGGGCGCGCCTATATGCGCGAGGCCCAGGTGCTGATCCTCGACGAGCCGACGGCCTCCCTCGACGCCCGCGCCGAGTACGAGGTGTTCCTGCGGTTCGCCGAGCTCACCAAGGGACGCATGGCGGTGCTGATCAGCCACCGGTTTTCGACGGTGCGGATGGCGGACCGGATCCTGGTGTTGCAGGGTGGAGAGCTGGTGGATCAGGGGACGCACGAAGAGCTGCTCGCGCGCGGCGGGCTGTACGCTGAGCTGTTCAGCCTCCAGGCGGCAGGATACCGCTAGTGCGGAGCGGTGGATACCACGATGGCGCCGTACAGCGCTCTCTGACCGAAGAGGCTGGTGGCCTCCATCGGGGAGAAATAGCGGGCCACCAGGACGGCGCCCACCGGGATCTGGCGCAGGGCAGCGCTGCCGCCCTGGGGCACGCGGTCCACGACGACGAGGAGATCTCCCTGACCGCGCACCACCGACGGGCTGCGGCGGAACCAGTTGGGGCGTAGGTGCTGCAGCGCGGTCAATAGGTCTGGCGCTTGGGTCTGGCGCAACTCGTCCGACAGAATGACGTCCCCCCCGGCGACGGGCCCGGGGTTGCCCGTCCGGCTGCGACCGCCGCAGCCCGCGGCCAGCGTGAGCAGCAGCAGCAGCAGGCCACGCATGAGCTCCGCCTAGCGCCCGGTGATGCTCGTGACCTCGATGGCCCCATGCAGATGACCCGGGCCGAAGCGCAGCTCCGCTTCGGAGGGAGCGTAGTAGCGCACTTCCTTCACCTGGAGGGGGTTGATCTGCCGCAGGCTCTCCGGGCCGCCGAGACGCACGCGGTCCTGGTACACGACGACGGTGCCTTCGGCTTCGGGACGGAGAGTCGACGGGGCATTGCGGAGCCATTGCGGCCGAAGTGTGCGGACGACCTCGTCGAGTGAGGTCGCCGAGACGCGGCTCAGCTCATCGGCCAGGATGACGTTGCTGTTACGACTCTGAGACGGCGCCGGATGCTCCGTGGCGGTGGCGCCGGTCCCGGCGCCGCACGCCCACCCGAGGGCCGCCGCGCCAACAATGCAGCATGGGAGGTATGGGATGTTCATGACGACGCTCCTCGGACCTGTGTCGCCCGGTGAAACTACGCCAGTGCCGCCGATCCCGCCAACAGCCGGGATGTAGCAATGCTACCATTGGGGATGCTTGCGTTCATCGCCGCGCCTGCCGGGGTGACGGACGCGCTGCGACACCACCCGCTGCTCGCGGTCGCGACGCTGTTCGGCGCCGGCGTGCTGACCAGTCTCACGCCGTGCATCTACCCGATGATTCCCATCACGGCGGGGCTGCTCGCCGGCAGCGCGGGCGTCGCGCCGTCGCGCCGGCGTGCGGTGGGACTGACGCTCACCTACGTCACCGGGCTCGCGCTGCTGTACGCCCTGGTGGGCGTGGTGGCGGGGCTGTCGGGATCGCTCTTCGGCACGGTGGCGTCGAATCCGTGGGTGCAGTTTGCGACCGGAAACCTGCTGCTACTCTTCGGTCTGGCCATGCTGGATGTGGTTCCGGTGGCGGCGCCGCGACGGCTGCTGGCGTGGGCCGGGAGCCTGGGTGGGGGATCGTATCCCGCGGTCTTCCTCCTGGGAGCAACCTCTGGGATCGTGGCCGCGCCGTGCGGCGCGCCGGCGTTCGCGGCCGTGCTCACGTGGGTCGCCGCTACGGGCAGCGGCGTGCTCGGGTTCGTGTATCTCTTCGTCTTCTCGCTCGGCATGACCGCGTTGCTGGCGGTGGTGGGGATCTCGTCCGGAACCCTGGCGGCCCTGCCGCGATCGGGCGTCTGGACGGTGTGGGTGAAGCGCGCGGCCGGCACGATCCTAATCGCCATGGCGGAGTATTACTTCATTCATATGGGACAAGTGTTATGAGGGTGCGCGGTGCGCGGTCAGCGGTGCGCGGTCAGCGGTGCGCGGTCATCGCGGCCGTGGTGTTCGCCCTTGCCTCCGGAGGGGGGGACGTGGCCGCCCAGGAAGAGGACATCGGGCTGCCGGTCGGGGCGGTGCCGCCCGCCGTCCAGATCGAAGATCTCGACGGCAAGCCGGTGGACCTCGGGGCATACGTCGGGAAACGCCCGCTGCTCGTCGAGTTCTGGGCTACGTGGTGCCCGCTCTGCAAGGCGCTGCTGCCGCGGATGGAGGCGGCCCACCAGAAGTACGGCGACCGCGTGCAATTTCTCGTGGTCGCCGTGGCGGTCAACCAGAGCAAGAGCTCGATCCGCCGGCACCAGGCCGTCCGTGCGATGCCCTTCCCGATCCTGTGGGACACCGACGGCCGCGCCACGCGCGCCTTCCAGGCGCCGTCCACGTCGTACGTGGTGGTGCTCGATGCGAAGGGGCGAGTGGTCTACACGGGGACGGGCGCTGACCAGAATATCGAGGAGGCGGTGAAGCGCGGGCTGGGACGGTAAAGGCC
>CAZXKD010000038.1:11532-18302 GCA_964641215.1 uncultured Gemmatimonadaceae bacterium | reverse complement strand
GCCTGCGCGGACTCCTTCATCACGTCGCCCAGCTGCCCGGTCAGGGTGATCTGGCCCTTGCCGGGCATCTGAATCGCCTCGATGAACATGATGTCGCCACCTACCGGTGTCCACGCCAGCCCGGTGGCGACGCCGACTTCGGGTGCCCGGCCCGCCACCTCGCTTTGCACCGTGGGCGGCCCGGCGTACTTCTCGAGATTCTTGGGGCCGATCTTCACGGCCTCGGCCTGGCCCTCGACGACCTCGAGGGCCGCCTTGCGCAGCACGCCCTGGATCTCGCGCTCGAGCTGCCGCACGCCGGCCTCGCGCGTGTACTCGGCGATCAGCCGCTCCAGGGCGGCGTCGACGAGCTTGGCCCGCTCGGGTGCGAGCCCGGTCTCGCGCAGCTGGCGCGGCAGCAGGTAGCGTTGCGCGATGGCGAGCTTCTCGCCGGGCGTGTAGCCGGGGAGGGTGAGCACCTCCATGCGGTCGAGCAAGGGGTCGGGGATCGGGCCGAGGCTGTTCGCCGTGGCAATGAACATGACGCCGGAGAGGTCGAAGGGCACCTCCAGGTAGTGGTCGACGAAGGTGCTGTTCTGCGCCGGGTCGAGCACCTCGAGCAGCGCGGCGGTGGGGTCGCCGCGGACGTCGGCGCCCATCTTGTCGACCTCGTCCAGCATCAGGACCGGGTTCCGGGTCTCGCAGCGCTGCAGCGCGTGCAGGATGCGGCCCGGGATCGCGCCCACGTAGGTGCGGCGATGGCCGCGCACCTCCGCTTCGTCGCGCACGCCGCCGAGCGAGACGCGGGTGAATTTGCGACCCAGCGCTTCGGCGATGCTCTGTCCCAGCGACGTCTTTCCCACGCCCGGCGGCCCTACGAAGCACAGGATGCTCCCTTTGGCTTCCGGGTTCAACGTGCGCACCGCGAGGTACTCGAGGATCCGCTCCTTGACGGTCTTCAGGTCGTAGTGGTCGCGGTCCAGGATCTCGCGCGCCGTCTTGAGGTCGAGCCGGTCCTGGGACACGCGGTTCCACGGCAAGCCCGCGATCGTCTCGAGATACGTGCGGGCGACGTGGTACTCGGCCGATTGCGGCGGCATCTGCCGCAAGCGCTTGAGCTCGCGGTCGGACACCTTGCGGGCCTCCGCCGACAGGCCGGCCTCGTTGAGGCGTGTGACCAGCTCCTCGAGCTCGTCGTCGGTTTCGGCCTCGCCCAGCTCCTGCTTGATGATGTTGAGCTGCTCACGCAACACGTACTCGCGCTGGTTCTCGTCGAGCCGCAGCTTGACCTTCTCCTGGATCTGGCTCCCCACCTCGAGCACCTGCAGCTCGGCGGCGAGCAGCTCGGTGAGCCGCTCCAGGCGGCGGGTGACGTCGTCGAGCGCGAGCAGCTCCGCCTTGGCCGGGAGCGCCAGGTCCAGGTTGGCGGCGACGAAGTCGGCGAGCTTTCCCGCGTCGGTGATGCCCGCGAGCACTTCGTGCAGCTCATCGCCGAGGTAGGGAGCGATGTCGATCACCCGGGAGAACTGCGCCACCACGGAGCGCTTGAGCGCCTCGACGCGGGCGTCCTCCACGACCTGCTCGGGCAGGATCGTGACCCCGGCAGTGATCCAGTGGTCCTCCATCGTCGCGTCCACCATGCGGGCGCGCTGCAGTCCCTGCAGCATCACGCGCATCGAGCCGTCGCCGAGCTTGAGCATCCGCACCACCGACGCGAGCGTCCCGACCTCGTACAGCTGGTCGGGACGGGCGAGCATGGCCGGCCCTTCGACCGGCTCTTGGCCCCCGCTCGGTTTCACCACGCCCAGGAGCACCCGCTTGTTGCCTTGCACCACCTCGTCCAGCAGCGCCACCGCCGCCGGGTCGGTGATGGCGAGCGGCAGCACCACATGCGGGTAGACCACCAGCTGCCCGAGGGGCAGGACTGGATGGCGCTCCACGTCAGGTGACCTTCACGGACTGGAGCCCCGAGCGGCGGTCAGGGATCTTCGTCAGCCGGATCTCGAGAAACCCGTGCTCGTAGCTCGCGCGGATGCTGGACGGATTGACGGGAACCGGCACCCGGAAGCGCCGCTCGAACGGCCCGATCTGCACTTCCATCCCGTGGTAGTGACGCTTGCCTTCGCGACGTGGGGTGCGCTCGCCGCTGATCGTGAGGATGCCTTCGGCGAACTCGACGCTGAAGTCGTCGGCCCGCATCCCAGCGATGTCCATGTGGAAGACGAGCTCGCCTTCCGTCTCGTAGATGTCGGTGGGGGGTTTCCATTTGGGCGAGGCGACGAAGCCGACAGGGCGGCCGTGCGCCACCTCGTTGAAATAGACCTCCAGCTCGTCGGCCAGGTGCACCGAGTACGGCCCCGACCCCCCGCGGGAGGGCCGGTTGGGGGGGGGCGGACCGCCGGAAGGCCCGCTACTGCTGTCGAACGGAGGCATAGGGAGAAGATAATGCGCGGGAATGGAACCCGCACACGATCTGTCTCACCGCCTCGTGAATTGGCCCAAGCGCGCGCCCTCAGCCGAGCGCTCGATCAGCACAGCGAGTCGCCGCAGTCGCGTTGCTTCCTGCTTGGCGCTCATGACCCACCACTGGGTCGTGCGCTGATACGACGGGGCCTGCGTCTCGAAGAACGTCCACGCCTGCTGGTTCGCCCGGAATCGCCTCGCGTATGTGGGATCCAGCCGTCGACCGCGCTTGATGTTTTCGTACGAGTACAGTCTCGACCGCTTCTCGTCGCGCCGGCGGAACGCCTGCAACCCGGCCGGTCGCATCAGGCCGAGGGCTGTGAGCTCTCTCACGCGCCGGATGTTGACGTGGCTCCAGACACTGCTCGATTTGCGGGGGGTGAACCGAATGGTCCAGCGGTGGTCGTCGATGCGCCGGCGCACGCCGTCGATCCAGCCGAAGCACAGGGCTTGATCCAATGCTTCGGCATAGAGGAGGCCCACCTTGCCGGCGTGCTTCTTGACGAGCCCGACCCACAGCTCGCGGGCGGCGGTGTGGTTCTTCTCGAGCCAGCGGCGAAACGCGGCGGGATTCCTGAAGAACGTCGGGCTCACCGTCGCCTCCCCCTTCCCCACCCGACGCCGCGCTGGGAGACGCGCCGCCACGCCTCCGCGACCAGGGCCGCGTTGCTCGGAGCGACGCCGCCATCAGGGAGCCGCAGGGTGTCCTCCAGGCCCACTCGCGTGTCGTAGCCGCGGCGAGCGGCGTCGTCGATGAGAGCCCAGACCGTCGCGTCGAGCCCGTGCAGGAGCCGGGGGCAGGAAGCGGCGGCGCCGGTGAGTACAGCCTCGATTCCGTCGACCGCACTGAGTGCCTCTTCGAGGACGGCCGCCGGCGGCTCGAACATCACCCGCA
Organism: uncultured Gemmatimonadaceae bacterium; assembly: GCA_964641215.1. Lineage (GTDB taxonomy): Bacteria > Gemmatimonadota > Gemmatimonadetes > Gemmatimonadales > GWC2-71-9 > 13-1-40CM-70-15. The sequence goes on along the minus strand of CAZXKD010000038.1, from coordinate 14,965 downwards.
GACAGCGCGCCGCCAGGCCGCTGTTCACCCAGACCCGCGCCGCGCCGGCGTCGCGCACACCCGCTTCCACGCCGATGCCGCGGCTCAGCAGGTACTCAGCGAGGGCGACGGCTCCCGGCTCGTGGAAGTTGACGGCAGCGAAATCCGGCCACTGGGGCCACGCCGCCACCAGCGCGAGGCGTTCGGTCGGATCGGACACGATCCACGCCCCGGTGCTGACGCCGATCGCTGTCCCGGGAACAGCTGCGCGGACGGCCATGAGGGTACGAGCCACGTCGTCCGGGGCCAGACTCTCGCGTCCCTGAGCGTCGCGAACGTGGAAATGGATAGCGCCGGCGCCGGCTGATACGGCGCCCGCGGCGGCGCTGGCCAGCGCGGCAGGCGTGACCGGCAAGGCTGGATGGACGCCCGGCGCCCGCGATCCGTTGAGACACGCCTTGATCAGCACGGGGGGGAGGAGTCGGTGGGGGGAGGCGGCGTTTGGTTCTACCGCCGCCGGCTCTTCTCGTACATTGCGATGAAGGCCTCGGGTGGGGTGCTCGCAATCACTTCCCCGATGACGTCCAGCTCCAGGTCCTCCACGCCCTTGAAGCGCAGACAGGCCTTCCCCATATCCAGCTTCTTGCCGGCGCGCTTGAATCCCTCCTTCAGCTTCGCCACCTGTTGGGGATCACCGTAGGCGCGCATGAGGTGGAGCGAGCAGTAGCTCTTTTCGGACGCGAGCGCCGCGTACCAGAGCGGCTGCCCGTTGTAAGTCTTGGGGAAGCGCTCGAGGGGAACGACGTAGGCGATCATCCCCGCGCTCATCGTCTCCTGATAGCCCTTGGGAAGGTGACGAAGGACGTGTTTGCGCACCGAGCTGACGACGGCGCGGCGGTCGTCGGGCAGCTGGGCGAGGTACTCGTCGGGGGTCTTGGCAGTGGAGCGCGGCATGGGGTTGAAGGTGCCTCGCCTACCGACACGCGACAAGCTCCGGGGGGGGGGGTGTGGCACGCCGGCGTGCGCCGAGTATGATGATGCTTCGCACTCGGATCGAACGCGCTCGCAGGACGGAACCTCATGACAGGAGGACGGCAATGAAGGATCTCACTCTGGCCGCGTGCGCACTGATCGCGGTGGTCGGGATCGCGCTCCTCGCGTCTCCCGTGACCCGGTCAGCCCACAGCGCCGCGCCGGCTCAGCAGGCGAATCCCGTCGAACAGCGTCTGAAGGTCTTCGACACGCTCGACTTCGACGTCTTCAGCAATCAGAAGTGGGACCGTCTCTCCGAGAGCCATGCGTCCGACATCGTGGTCACGTGGCCCGACGGCCACGAGACCCGGGGGATCGCCAGGCACATCGAGGACCTGAAAGGGATGTTCGTCTACGCCCCCGACACCAGGATCGCCGTGCACCCCATCCGGTTCGGGTCCGGAGATTGGACGTGCGTCACGGGCGTCATGACCGGCACGTTCACGCGACCCATGCCGACCCCGGACGGCAAGACGCTCGCGCCGACGGGCAAGTCCTTCCGGCTGACGATGGTGACTATCGGCCATTGGAAGGGCAGCACGATGGATCACGAATGGCTGTTCTGGGACGGCCACGAGTTCATGCGCCAGATCGGGCTGGCCCAGTGAGCGCTGGCCGCGGTGGCACGAATCAAGAACTCTGCGATCGCAGCCGCGCCAGGCACGCTCGATACCGTGGCATCTCGTTGTGGGCGATCGCGGTGATGCGGAGCGTCTCATCGATCCTCGCCAGCGTGTAGACCGCCTGGAAGTCGTACAGGAGGTGCCCCTGGCCGTCGTGCAGCTCCCAGTGCACCAGCGCCTGCATCAGGCGGGGCGACAACACGGTTGGTGACGCGTCACGGATGCGCGCCGAGCCGAACCCGATGGAGCGATACATGCCGAGCAGGTGCTCGAGCGTGCCGATCCAGGTCTCCTTCGCTGCCACGGCAACCAACCCGATCTCGTCCCCGTCGCTGGTGATGTGACTGGGAAAGGCGAAGTGCTCCGCAATGGCCGGCGCGTCCATGTGCTCGAAGGCCGCGCGATACGAATTCAGGAACGCGCCGACGGTTTGCGCGGGTTGACCCCCTGGCAGTGCGTCCGCACCAGGCGGAGGCGTCAGGTCCCGCTCCCGCCCGAGCCGGGCTTGGACTTCCCGCGGACCGCCAAGAGCACCACGAGCACGAGCACCAGGGCAGCGATGATGACGTATTGCATGTTCATGAGAACCTCTCGGTTGGTGTCGCATGCCGGACGCGCGCCTAAATTGCAAGCCGCGAGAGCCACAAACAAGAGTCCTCGGCCTACTCGTAGCGCAGCGCCTCGATCGGGTCGAGCGCGGCGGCGCGCCGGGCGGGCCAGATCCCGAAGAACAAGCCCACGGCGGCGCTGAAGCAGAAGGCCAAGAGGATGGCGACCGGCGAGATGAGCGTGTTCCAGTGCGCGAGGCGGGACAAGCCGAGCGCGCCGAGGGAGCCGAGCAGCACGCCGATCACGCCGCCCACCAGGCAGAGCACCACCGCCTCCACGACGAATTGGAGCAGGATGTTGAGCCGCGACGCGCCCAGGGCTTTGCGCACGCCGATCTCCCGGGTGCGCTCGGTCACCGACACGAGCATGATGTTCATGATGCCGATTCCGCCCACCAGCAGGCTCACGGCGGCGACGCCGGCGAGCAGATACTTGAACGTCTCCGTCGTCTGCTCGAACGTCGCCAGCACGTCGCGCGCGCTGCGGATGCGAAAGTTGTCGTCCACCCCCGGCCGGAGCTTGTGCTGGCGCCGGAGCACGCGCTCGATTTCAATCATCGCGAGGCTCAAGGAGTCGACGCTGGCCCCCTTGATGGTGATGGTGCGCAGCCGATCGGTACCCATGATGCGATAGCGCCCCGTCTCGAGCGGGATGAGGATGTCGTCGTCGGAGCTGCCGAAGCCGCCCTGCGTGCCTTTGGTGCGAAGCACGCCGATGACTTCGAACGGTATGCCGCGGATCTTGATTTCCTGACCGATCATGGCGGCCCCGTTCGTCTTGAAAAGATCGGGTATGGCGGACTCCAGCACGGCATAGGGACGGCGCGCGGCGTTCTCGCCATGCGTGAACATCCGCCCGGCGGCCACGGTGTAGTTCCGCACGGTGATGAAGTTCGGCAGGGTCCCGATCACACCTTCGCTGATGTTCTGATTGCCGAACTTGATCTGGAAGTTGCGCTCCAGCTCGGGAACGACGTCGCTGACGTAGCGGGCGTGATTGGCGAGGGCGGTGTCGTCGGCGTAGGTGAGGCTGACCGCACCGCTGACCGCGACGCCGCCGCGGTAATCCTGCCCGTTGAGGATGCTGAGCAGCGTCGGCCCGAGCGCCGCGATGCGATCCTGCACGGCCTTCTGCGCGCCCGAGCCGAGGGCGACCATGGTGATCACCGCGCCGACGCCGATGATGATGCC
>CAZXKD010000038.1:0-11432 GCA_964641215.1 uncultured Gemmatimonadaceae bacterium | reverse complement strand
AGCCCGAACCGGCGCTCGAGGGAGGGCTCCTCGTACAGCACCACGAAGAGATGCGCCACCGCCGCGACCGGTACGGCGAAGAGGACCATCGCCAGAGAGGTGTGCCAGGCGCCGAAGCCGATCAGGACGAGCAGCGCGCCGAGATACATGGGATTCCGCACCCAGCGATAGGGGCCTTTCGGGACCAGGAGGCGCGGCGGATCGAACGGAGCGGGAGTGCCACGACCCTGGACGACGAACGCGGCCACGCACCAGAGCACCAGCATGCTACCGAGGACCATGAGCGCGGCGCCGGCAGGGTGAGAGGCTGGGGGGAGGGCCCGGAGCCTCCCGCCCGCCATGCTCCCGACCTGGAGCGCCATCCAGCCCCAGAGCAGCACGAAGCCGGTCGCGTACACCAGCGATCGGACTGCGGCGAGGAGGCGGATCATGAGGGTGTCACCGTGGCGAAGCTCCCACCTCACCCCACCCTAACCCTGCGCTTCCCCTCCGCGTAGAGGGGAAATTCCTCGGTCAGCTCCCGCACTTCCTTCTTTATACGTGCCACCGTCGCGTCGTCCTTCTTGGTGAGCACGGTGTCGATCAGCTCCGCCACTCTTTCCATCTCCGCCTCGCCGAACCCGCGCGTGGTGAGCGCCGAAGTGCCCAGGCGAATCCCGCTCGTCACGAACGGCGACTGCGGATCGCCCGGGATCGTGTTCTTGTTCACCGTGATCGCCGCCCGATCGAGCAGCTGCTCGGCCTCCTTCCCCGTGAGGCGCTTGGGCCGCAGGTCGACCAGGAAGAGGTGGCTGTCGGTGCCACCGGACACGATGGCGTAGCCGCGCCCCAGCAGCGCCGCCGCGAGCGTCTGCGCGTTCTTCACCACCTGGGCCGAATAGACCTTGAACTCGGGCTGCATCGCTTCGTGCAGGGCCACCGCCTTCGCCGCGATCACGTGCTCGAGCGGCCCGCCCTGTAACCCCGGGAACACCTGCTTGTCGAGCGCCTTGGCGTACTCGGCGGCGCACAGCACCAACCCGCCGCGCGGGCCACGGAGGGTCTTATGCGTCGTCGTCGTCACGAACTGCGCATGGGGCACGGGACTCGGGTACACGCCGCCCGCGACCAGGCCCGCGAAGTGCGCCATGTCCACGACCAGCACCGCCCCGACCTCGTCCGCGATCGAACGCATCGCCGCGAAATCGATGATGCGCGCGTACGCGCTGCCCCCCGCGACGATCACCTTGGGCCGCTCCGCGCGCGCCTGCGCGCGCACCTGCTCGTAATCGATGCGCCCGGTGTCCTCGCGCACGCCGTACTGCACCGGCCGGAACCACGTGCCCGAGAAGTTGACCGTCGCCCCGTGCGTGAGATGCCCGCCGTGCGGCAGAGCGAGGCCCATCAGCGTCTCGCCCGGCCTCATCACGGCGAAATACGCGGCCATGTTGGCCTGCGCGCCCGCGTGCGGCTGCACGTTGGCATGGTCGGCCTGGAACAGCTGTTTGGCACGATCGATCGCCAGCTGCTCGACCTCGTCCACGATCTCACAGCCGCCGTAGTAGCGCTTCTTCGGCAGGCCCTCGGCGTATTTGTTGGTGAGCGGGCTGCCCATCGCCTCGAGGACCGCCCGCGAGACGAAGTTCTCACTGGCGATCAGCTCCAGGCCGAACTCCTGGCGCTCGGTCTCGCGCCGGATCAGGGAAGCGATGGCGGGGTCCACCTGCGCCAGACTCGCACGACGATCGCTCATGGGTCGATCTTCTCCACGCGGCGCTGGTGCCGGCCGCCCTCGAACCGAGTGTCGAGCCACTTGTGCAGGATGTCGAGCCCTTCCCGCTCGCTCACGAACCGCGACGGCAGCACGAGCACGTTGGCGTCGTTGTGCTTGCGGGACAGCTCGGCGATCTCGGGACTCCAGACCACCGCCGCTCGCACGTGGGGATAGCGGTTCGCGACGTACCCCATGCCCAGGCCGGTGCCGCAGGTCAGCACGCCACGCCGCACCACGCCCGTGCTCACGGCTTCGGCCACCGGCCGTGCGTAGTCGGGGAAATCGTCGCCGGGATCGAGCGTCCTGGGCCCCACGTCCACCGGCTCGTAGCCCAGGCGCCGCAGCTCGTCCACCAGCGTCTGCTTCAGCGCGAACCCCGCGTGGTCGGCGCCGACATAGATCTGCTCAGACAAAGTTCTGCCGCACCTTGGCGATGGCGGCGATGCGCTGCTCGGCCAGCCGGTCGGCCGCCTGATAACTGGGGATCCTTTCCTCCGTCGCGATCTCGAACACGCGGAGGATCGTGTCGTAGATCTCCCCCGCCTTGTTGCGCGCCCGCTCCAGCGACCAGCCGTGCAGCTCGGCGTTCACGTTGATCAGCCCGCCGCCGTTGATCACGTAGTCGGGCGCGTACACCATTCCCTGCGCCTCCAGCTGGACGCCGTGCCGATCCTCGGCGAGCTGGTTGTTCGCCCCGCCGGCGATGATCTCCACCTTGAGCTGTTTCAGCGTGTCGTCGTTGATCACGGCGCCCAGGGCGCAAGGGGCGAAGATGTCCGCCGCCTGTCCGTAGATCTGATCGGGCGCGACCGCGTCCGCCCGGAAGTCCTGCACCACCGCCTTCACGCGCTGCGGATCGATATCCGTGACGATGAGCTTCGCCCCCTCCTCGAACAGCAGCTTGCAGAGGAAGTAGCCGACGTGGCCACAGCCCTGCACCGCGACGGTCTTCCCCGACAGCCGATCGGAGCCGTAACGGTGCTTGGCGCAGGCTTTGATGCCACGGTACACGCCGTACGCCGTCACCGGCGATGGGTCGCCCGATTTGCCCATCAGCCCGGTCACGTGCTCGGTCTCGGCGCGGATGAATTCCATGTCGGCGGTGGAGGTGCCGACATCCTCCGCGGTGATGTAGCGCCCGCCGAGCGATTCGACGTGGCGGCCGTGGGCGCGGAAGATCCCCTCCCGCCGGGTCGTCTTGTTGTCGCCGATGATGACGCTCTTGCCCCCGCCCAGGTTGAGGCCAGCGACCGCCGCCTTGTAGGTCATGCCGCGCGAGAGTCGCAGCGCGTCGATCAGCGCCTCGCGGTCGCTGGCGTAGTTCCAGAACCGCGTGCCGCCCATCGCGGGGCCGAGCGTGGTGTCGTGAATCGCGATGATGCCCCGGTAGCCGCTCGTGGGGTCGTACCAGCAGCTCACCTGCTCGTGCTCATGCTCGGCGAGCAGGGGGAAGAGATCGGTCATCCCTTCTCTGGTCGCGGGCGCGGGGTGTGGGGCGGCGCTAGCCGCGCGGGTAGAGGCCGCGCGCGACGACGATGCGCTGGATTTCACTCGTGCCTTCATAGATCTCGGTGACCTTGGCGTCCCGGAACAGCTTCTCCACGGGGAAGTCCCGCATATATCCGTACCCCCCGAAGAGCTGCACGGCCTGGGTCGTCACCCACATCGCCGTCTCCGAGGCGAACAACTTGGCCATGCTGGCGACCTGGGTGACGTCTTCGCCGCGGTCTTTCCGGGCGGCGCCCAGGTGCGCGAGCGCGCGCGCCGCTTCCACACGGGTCGCCATGTCCGCGAGCTTGAACTGCACGCTCTCGAACTCGCGCAGCGCCTTGCCGAACTGCCGCCGCTCGCCACAGTACGTGACGGTGTGCTCGAGCGCTCGACGGGCGATGCCCACTGCCTGGATGGCGATGCCGAGGCGCCCCGCGTCGAGCCCCTCCATCGCGTACACGAATCCCATCCCCTCGTCTCCCAGCAGATGGTCGGCCGGCAGGCGCACGTCTTCCAGCAGGATCGCGGTGGTGTTGGACGCTCGCAGGCCCATCTTATCCTCGGGCTTCCCGGCCCGGTAGCCGGGCGTGCTCGTCGGCACGATGAACGTCGAGATGCCCTTGGCGCCGCGCCGCGCGGCGGGCGCGTCGGTCCGCACCATGATCATCATCAGGTCGGCGGTGCTGCCGTTGGTGGCCCACGCCTTGGTGCCCGACAGCACCCAGCCGTCGCCGCCCCCCTTCCGGTCCCGCACCGCCTGGGCCCGAAGCGACGCCGCATCGGAGCCGGCATCGGGCTCCGAGAGCGCGAAGCCCGCGAGCAGCTCGCCGCGCGCCATCGGCTTCAGCCACCGCTCTTTCTGCGCGGGCGAGCCGTGCCGTAACAGCATGGTGGTCGGGATGGTGTTGTGAATGCTCATCGAGACGGCGATGCTGGCGTCGGCGGCGGCGATCTCCTCCAGCGCCAGCAGATAGGTGAGCGTGTCGAGGCCCAAGCCGCCGTACTCCTCGGTCGTCACCATGCCGAGGAAGCCCAGCTTGCCCAGCTCGTCGATCACGTCCCGGGCGAAGTGCTTGGTGCGATCCCACTCGGCGGCGAACGGCTCGATGCGGGTGCGCGCGAAGTCCCGGGCCACCTCCACGATCTGGCGCTGGATCTCCGAGAGTCCGGGCGTCTCAACCGCCGTAGACATGGAACCCCCGACCGGTCTTCCGGCCCAGACGGCCCGCCGCGACCATCGTCCGCAGCAGCGGACACGGCCGGTACTTGTCGTCGCCCAGATCGCGGTGCAGCACCTCGAGGATCGCGAGGCACACGTCGAGCCCGATCAGGTCGGCGAGGGCGAGCGGGCCCAGGGGATGGTTCATCCCCAGCTTCATCACGGTGTCGATCGCGTCCGGGGAGGCCACCCCTTCCATGAGACAGAAGATCGCCTCGTTGATCATCGGCATCAGCACGCGATTGGCGACGAACCCGGGGGAGTCGCGCACCTCCACCGGCGTCTTGCCGAGTCCCGTGGCGACGTCGATCACGCGCTGCGTGGTCGCGTCCGATGTCTCCAGCCCGCGGATCACCTCCACGAGCTGCATCAGCGGCACGGGATTCATGAAGTGCATCCCGATCACCTGGGTGGGGCGTTTGGTCTGGGCGGCGATGCCGGTGATCGGGATGGACGACGTGTTGGTGGCGAGGATCGCCGCGGCCGGCGCCGCCCGGTCGAGCTGGCGGAAGAGCTCGAACTTGACCTCGGGACGCTCGGTCGCCGCCTCGACGAACAGCTCGGCGTTGGCAGCGCCGTTCAGGGACGAGCTGGTCCGAATCCTCCCCAGGGTCTGCTCAGACTGCTCCCGGGTCCCCGTTCCTTTCTTGACCTGCCGTTCCAAGTTCTTTTCGATCGTCTTCAGCGCCTTGTCGAGTGCGTCGCGCGACACGTCGATGAGCGTCGTCTCCCAGCCGGATTGCGCGAACACGTGCGCGATGCCGTTGCCCATCGTGCCCGCGCCCACGACTACGACGCGACTCATGCGGGGGGAGCAAACGAAACGCGCGCCGTCATAGGCGCGCGCGGAGGGGACTCACTGTCGGCTTCAGGACCAGGACCGCCAGCGCGACCTTGATCAGGTCGCCGACCAGGAAGGGCAGCGTGCCGAGTCGCAGGGCGCCGGCGACACTGCCGGTGAGGAGGAGCAGCTGGGCGAGGCCCCCCAGGTGGATCAGCGCGATTCCCGCCAGGGCCGCGAGTGCCAGCCGCACGGTGCGCGCGACGTCGCTTGCCTCCCCTGCCCCCACCCCCCGCCCGGTCAGGGCACCGACCGCGAACGCCGCCACGGGATAAGCGAGCAGGTAGCCACCCGTGGGCCCGATCAGCCGAGCGATGCCGGGGAGCCCGACGGGGGTGAAGACCGGCAGCCCCGCGGCGCCCAGCGCGAGATACAGGAGCAGACTGGAGGCGCCGAGCCAGCGGCCGAGCAGGCCGCCGACAATCAGCACCGCCAGCGGCTGCAGCGTCATGGGGACGGGGGTGCCAGGCAACGGGATCGCGATTTGTGCGGCGGCGGCGACGAGTGCGGTGCCGAGGACCACCGCTGCGGCCCGGCGCCGCACTGCCCCTCCGCTGCGCCCAGCGAGCACCAGCTCCTGTTGCATTAGAGAGCCTCCACGCTGAGGGCGACCGCGTTCCCACCGCCCAGACACAGCGTCGCGAGACCGGCCTCCTTGCCGTACTGCTTCAGGGCGTACAGCAGAGTCGTGAGCACGCGCGCCCCCGAGGCCCCGATGGGGTGCCCCAGGGCGATGGCGCCGCCGTGCACGTTGACGCGACTCCAGTCCCATCCCAGGGCCTGGCCGTCGGCGAGCGCCTGGACGGCGAACGCCTCGTTCGCTTCGATGAGATCGTAGTCGGCGGTCTTCGTCTTCGCCTTGGCCATGAGGTTCTGCACCGCCACGATCGGCGCAAAGAACAGGTCTTTGGGCTCCCCGCCGCCCATGGCGTAGGCGGTGATACGAGCCAGCGGGTGCAGGCCGTGGGCCTGGGCGAACGCGAGCGAGGCGACGACGAGCGCGCTGGCGCCGTCGTTCAGCCCGGGGGCGTTGCCCGGGGTGACCGTGCCGTCCGTTTCGAACGACGGCTTCAAGGCCGCGAGCGCCGCGAGCGTCGTATCCTTGCGCGGGCCTTCGTCCTTGTCGATCACCGTCGGACCCTTCTTGCCGGGGATTTCCACCGCCACCGTCTCGTCCTTGAAGTGGCAGGCTTCCATGGCGGCGACGGCTTTGCGGTGGCTGTCCAGCGCGAACTGGTCCTGGGCCGCGCGCGAGATGCCCGCCTTCCTGGCGGTGTACTCGGCGAGGTTGCCCATGTGCTGGTTGGAGAACGAATCCCACAGGCCATCGTGGATCATGCCGTCCACGAGCTGCTGGTTGCCAGCCTTGATGCCGGTGCGCATTCCATAGACGTAGTGCGGGGCGTTGGACATCGACTCCATCCCGCCTGCGACGAGGCACTGGGCGTCCCCCGCTTTGATCGCCTGCGCGGCGAGCATCACCGCTTTGAGCCCCGAGCCGCACACTTTGTTGATCGTGACCGAAGGGATGGTGCCGGGGAGCCCGGCGTGGATGGCCGCCTGGCGCGCCGGCGCCTGGCCGACGCCACCCTGCAGCACGTTCCCGAGGATGACTTCGTCGACCACGCTCGCGTCGAGCCCGGCGCGGCGCACGGCTTCCCGGACGACGCGGGCGCCGAGCTGCGGCGCGGGCAGCGGGGCGAGGCCGCCAAGATACCTCCCGATCGGCGTTCGGCAGGCGCTCAGAATGACGGGCGTCGTGGCGTCGCTAGTCATGAGAACCTCATCCTTATTGCGGATTGTGGATTGCGGATTGCGGAATGGAAAGGCGAGGGTCAAATCCGCAATCCGCAATCCGAAATCCGCAATGACTCAAATTAACGGGTTGAGGGCCCGCGTGCGAACTGCTTCGACGAGCTTGGACCGGAACTCCTCAAGCGGCATGACCTCCTGCTTCTTCCCCGCCCCCCGCGCCCGCACGGCCACCGTCCCGGCCTCCGCCTCGCGCTGCCCCACGACCGCCATGTAGGGCACCTTGTGCGTCTCGGCGTCGCGGATCTTGTAGTTCAGCGTGTCGCTGCGGTCGTCCAGGTGCACGCGCAGGCCCGCCGCGTGGAGCGCGTCGGCGACGCCGCGCGCGGCCGCGACCTGGGCATCCGCGATCGGCAGCACCCGCACCTGCTCGGGCGACAGCCACAGCGGAAACGCCCCGGCGAAGTGCTCGATCAGGAACCCCACGAACCGCTCCAGCGTGCCGTAGATCGCCCGGTGGATCATCACCGGGCGGTGCGGCCGGTTGTCGGCGCCCGTGTACTCGAGCCGGAAGCGCTCGGGGAGCTCGAAGTCGAGCTGAATCGTGGCGCCCTGCCATTCGCGGCCGATGGCGTCGTTGAACTTGACGTCGATCTTGGGACCGTAGAACGCGCCGCCGGCGTGGTCGACCCGATACGTGGCCCCGCGACGCTGCAGCGCGTCCTCGAGCGCGCGCTCCGCCTGGTCCCACGTCGCGTCGCTGCCGAGCTTCTTCGCCGGCCGGGTGGCCAGGTCGAGCCGATACGACAAGCCGAACGTGTTCCCAAACACCAGCTCCACGATGTCGAGCAGCCCGAAGATCTCCTGCTCGACCTGGTCCTCACGCAAGAAGATGTGCGCGTCGTCCATGGAGAGGCCACGCACCCGCAGCATGCCGTGCAGCGTCCCCGAGCGCTCGTTCCGATAGACGTTCGCGATCTCGGCCAGTCGGATGGGAAGATCCCGATAGCTGCGCTGCTGCGAGGCATACACCAGGATGTGCATCGGGCAGTTCATCGGCTTCACCCGGTAACGCACCTCCTCGGACTCACCCTCCCCCGCCGCCATCGCCGGAAACTGGTTCTCGGCGTAGAGCGGCAGATGTCCGGAGCGCAGGAACAGCTGCTCGCGCGTCACGTGGGGGGTGTAGACGAGCTGGTAGCCGCGCTCCAGGATCACGTCCTCGATGAAGCGGCGCAGCTGGAAGTTCAGCATGGCGCCCTTGGGGTGCCACAGGATCAGCCCCGGTCCCACGTCCTCCTGGATCGAGAACAAATCGAGCTGCTTGCCCAGGAGGCGATGGTCGCGCTTCCGCGCCTCCTCGAGCCGTCGGACGTACGCCTCGAGATCGTCCTTGGTGAACCACGCCGTGCCGTAGATGCGCTGCAGCATCTGGCGGCGCTCGTCCCCCCGCCAGTAGGCGCCCGCGGCGTGCAGCAGCTTGAAGTGCTTGATGCGGCCGGTGCTGGGCACGTGCGGCCCGCGGCACAGGTCCACGAACGGCCCGTCAGTGTACACCGAGATTATTTCATCTTTTCCTAAGTCATCAATCCTTTCCAGTTTCAACGGGTCGTCGACAAAGCGAGAGCGAGCCTCGGCGCGGCTCACTTCCTCACGCACGAACGGATGGTCGCCTTGGATGACCTCGGCCATCTTCCCCTCGATGCGGGCGAGATCCTCGGGTGTGAACGGCGTGGGCACCTCGAAGTCGTAGTAGAAGCCGTCCTCGATCGGCGGGCCGAACCCGATCCGGGCGTGCGGGAAGAGCTGGCGCACGGCCGTGGCCAGCACGTGCGCCGCAGAGTGCCGCAGCACATCGAGCGCCTGCGGGTGCTCGTCGGTGAGCAGCTCGACCCGGGCCTCGTCCGGGAGCGGCCGGGCGAGGTCGCGCACCTCGCCGTTGACCTTGGCGGCGAGCGCGGCCTTGGCGAGGCCCGGTCCGATCGCCTTGGCGAGGTCGGCGGCGGTGGCGCCCGCAGGCAGGACTTTCTGGCTCCCGTCAGGGAGCGTGACCCGAATCTCGGCGGCCGGCATCGGTTAGCGGGTGGCCGGGGGAGCGGTGGGAGCCGAGGCCGCCGCTGAATCGGCGGCAGCGGTCGAGCCGAACCTGGGAAGCCGCAGACCGTCCCGGAAGTACAAGACGATGGCGAGCAGGATGAGCACGGCGAGAGTCAGCCAGCGCACGATGCGGCTCGCGGGCATCAGGTTTGATTCGTCGGCCATGGAGGAGTATTCTAGCTCGGCGTCGGACGGTCGGACAGTCGGACGGACGGACGGGTGCTCCACGCAACAACCGTCCGACGGTCCGACCGTCCGACTCTTCACAGCGAGTATATATAAGGAATGAAGCAACCCTTCACGCTCCCACCCCAGTACGACCCGCGCGCGCTCGAGGCGGTGCTGTACCGGCGCTGGCAGGAGCGCGGTCTGTTCGCGCCGAGCGGCGACGGCGCGCCGTACGTGATCGTGATCCCCCCTCCCAACCTCACGGCGATTCTGCACGTGGGGCACGGGCTCAACAACATCATCCAGGACGTGCTGATCCGCTGCGAGCGGATGCGCGGTCGGGCGGCCGAATGGCTCCCCGGCACCGATCACGCCGGCATCGCGACCCAGAACGTGGTGGAACGGCTGCTCGCCGCCGAGGGGAAGACGCGCTTCGAGGTGGGCCGGGAGGCCTTCGTCGCGCGGGTGTGGCAATTCGTGCGGGACACCGGCAGCACCGTTCTGGAGCAGCTGAAGGTGATCGGCTGCTCGTGCGACTGGAGCCGCACGCGCTTCACTCTGGATCCCGCCTACTCCCGCGCCGTGCGCGAGGTGTTCGTCACCCTGTGGGAGGAGGACCTCATCTACCGCGGCCACCGCGTGATCCACTGGTGCCCGCATTGTCTCACGGCGCTCTCGGATGAGGAAGCGGAATCGAGCGAGACCACCGGGAGCCTGTATCACATCAGGTATCCGCTGGCAGACGGCTCGGGCTTCGTGACGGTGGCCACGACGCGCCCGGAGACCATACTCGGCGACACGGCGGTCGTCGTGCACCCCGACGACCCGCGCGGGACGCCCGTGGTCGGCAAGACAGTCCGGCTGCCGATCGTGAACCTGGAGATCCCCGTTCTCGCCGATGAGAGCGTCGACAAGGGGTTCGGCACCGGGTTCGTGAAGGTCACGCCGGCCCACGATGCGAACGATTTCGACATCGGAGTCCGACACGGCCTGCCGATGCCGCTGATCATGCGGGAGGACGGCACGCTCGGCGAGGAGGTCGGACGGTCGGGCAGTCGGACAGTCGGACTGAGAGTTCCGATGGAGCTCCAAGGGCTCGACCGGTTCGAGGCCCGCAAGAGAATCGTCAAGCTCCTCGAGGCTCAGGGGCTGCTGGCCAAGGTCGAAACGCACCAGCACGCGGTGCGGCGCTGTTATCGCTGCGACACAGTGGTCGAGCCCCGGCTCTCCGATCAGTGGTTCGTGAAGATGCAGCCGCTCGCCGAGCCCGTGCTCGCGGCCTACCGACGGGGCGAGTTCCGCATCGTCCCCGAGCGCTGGCGGGCCAGCTTCGAGAACTGGATGGAGGGTCTCCGCGACTGGAATATCTCCCGCCAGCTGTGGTGGGGGCACCGCGTCCCGGTGTTCACCTGCACGCGGTGCCGGCACCGGTGGGCGGATCGCGCCGATCCCCCCCCCACGCAGTGCCCGAGGTGCGGCGGCACCGTGACACAGGACCCGGACGTGCTGGACACCTGGTTCTCGTCGTGGCTGTGGCCGTTCGCGACGTTCGGGTGGCCTCAGCGCACGGACGACCTGGAGCGATTCTATCCGGGCCACACGCTGGTGACAGCCTCCGAGATCCTCTTCCTCTGGGTGTCGCGGATGCTGATGTCCGGCTATCACTTCATGGGAGAGCGGCTGCCGTTCACGACGGTCTACCTGCATGGGACCGTGCGCGACACGCAACACCGCAAGATGTCGAAGTCGCTCGGCAACGGGATCGATCCGTTGGACGTGGTGAAGCTGTACGGCGCCGACGCGCTGCGCTGGACCCTGATCGCCGGCAGCTCCCTGGGCGCCGACGTCATCCTCGACCCGAACGACCTGGAGGCGACATTTGCCCCGGGGCGGAATTTCGCCAACAAGCTGTGGAACATCGGGCGGTTCGTCCTGGCGCAGCTGCCGGCCCACCTGCAGCCGATCGAGCGGATCGATCGGTCGCAGCTCAGCCTCGCCGATCGCTGGATCCTCTCGCGCACGCAAGCCACGATCCGTGACGTGACCACGTCGCTCGAACAGTTCCGGCTCGACGAGGCCGCTAAGACCTGCTTCGCGTTCGCGTGGGGCGA
>CAZXKD010000037.1:0-18736 GCA_964641215.1 uncultured Gemmatimonadaceae bacterium | reverse complement strand
AGCGCAAGGGCTACATCCGCCGCGCCCACAACGAGAGCCGGGCGATCGAGATCGTGCCCCCCAAGGGCCAGACCGGGGCCACGGAGCTGCCGCTGCTGGGACTCGTCGCCGCCGGGGAGCCGATCGAAGCCATCAGCGGCACCGATACGATCGCCGTCCCCGATGAGCTGCTTCCCCGGCGCGGCCGTAGCTACGTGCTCAAGGTGCGCGGCAGCTCGATGATCGACGAGCACATCAAGGACGGCGACTACGTCGTCGTCCACGAGCGGCCGCAGCCCGAGAACGGTGAAACGGTGGTCGCCCTCGTCGAGGGACACAATGCCACGGTCAAGAAATACTATCGCGAGCCCGGTGGTTGGATCCGGCTGCAGCCGGCCAACCCCTCCATGGCGCCGATCCGGGTGAACGAGCGGGACGTGGTGCTGCAAGGGGTCGTGGTAGGGGTCATCCGGAAGTACTAGGGCTGGCCAGACGCAGGCGCTCCAGCGCCGCGCGGGCCGCGCCCGACGCGACTGCCTCGTTGGCCTGCCGGACCCCCTCTGTGTAACTGCCGGCCAACCCCGCCACGTAGATCGCTGCGCCGGCATTCAGGACCACGGCCGCGAGGCCGGCCGGATCACCGCCGTCCCCAGCCAGAATCCGTTCCAGGCGCGCCGCGTTGGCGGCGGCGTCGCCGCCCTGCAGGCTGTTCTCCGTCACCGCCCGCCCATGCCCCGAGATCGCGACCCCATAGCCGACGGGGTCGAGCTCCCAAGCGCGCGCCTGGCCATCCTGTACCTCCCAGACGTCGGTGATCCCCTGCGGCGAAATCTCGTCCATCCCCACGCGACCATGCACCACAAGCGCGTGCTCGGCGCCGAGCCGAGCGAGGGCCTGCGCCATGAGCGGTGCCCGGTCCGCGTCCCCGACGCCGACCACCTGCCGCTGCACCCCGGTCGGGTTGGCCAGCGGCCCGAGGAGGTTCATGACCGAGGTGATCCCCAGCTCGCGCCGCACCGGGCCGACGTAGCGCATCGCTGGATGAAAGTTCGGTGCGAACAGGAACGCGACCCCTGCCTCGCGCAGCAACCGCGCCGCCGTCGCGGCGTCGAGTCCGATGCCGATCCCCAGCGCCTCGATCACGTCTGCCGACCCGCACTTGGATGTGAAGGACCTGTTGCCGTGTTTGGCCACCGTCGCTCCGGCGCCCGCCGCAACGAAGGCCGCGGCTGTCGAGATGTTGAAGGTGTTGACGGCGCCTCCACCGGTCCCGCACGTATCGACGAGGTGCGGAGCGTCGGTCTCGACCCGCACCATCGCGCCGCGCAGCGCGCGCGCGGCGCCCGCTACCTCGTCCGGAGTTTCGCCTTTGATGCGCAACCCGACGAGAAGAGCGGCCGTCTGAGCGGGCGTGGCTTCGCCCCGCATCACGGCACCAAAGACGTCGGCCGCCAGGCGCTCGCTCAGGGACTGCCGGGCGGCCAGTGCGGTGATCGCCTGCTGCAGGGGGGAAGAGGCGTCGAGCATGGGGGTTTCGGGGTCGCGAAACCTACCCCGAAAAATCGCCTTTTGTCAAATACCACAACGGGTTGCGTGGCTTGATTGGCCCTCTCCCGGTCCCTATTTTACCCATGTGACGAGCCGGCCCTTCCTCGCGGTAGTGCACTACGACGGGGCCGGGTTCGTGGGATGGCAGCGCCAGCCACACGGGCGCACCGTCCAGGCGGATGTCGAAGCTGCCCTGGAGCGATTGGCGGGGCTCCGGACGACGGCGACCGCAGCGGGACGCACCGACACCGGCGTCCACGCGCTCGGGCAGGGTGTCGGATTCACGCTCCCCGAGCGGTGGTCCGGAAATGTGGAGGGACTGCGGCGCGCGCTGAACGCCCTGCTGCCGCGGGACATCTGGGTGGCAGCGGTGCACGCGATGCGACCGGGTTTCGACGCCCGGCGAAGCGCGACGGCGCGTCGCTATCGCTATGTGATCGGGACCGACGAGGCGAGCCGCTCGCCGTTCCGCCGCCCTTACGAGTGGGCGTTGGGGAGTGGCCGACCCCTCGATCTCGGACTGTTGAGTGGGGCAGCCGAGGTGCTGCCCGGCACGCACGAGTTCCGCGGTCTGGCCGCGACGGCAGGAGCCGCTGCCACGCCCGACTACCGATGCCACGTGGCGCTCGCCGAGTGGGCGCCGCGAACGGACGGGACGGGCGTGACGTTTACGATCGAGGCTGATCGTTTCCTGCACCGCATGGTGCGGTTCCTGGTTGGCGCCATGGTCGACATCGCCCTGGGCCGGCGCCCACTATCGGACTTCCCGCGCTTGATCGCGGCCAGTGACAACCAAGCGGCCAGTCCGCCCGCTCCGCCCCAGGGACTGTACTTGGTTGCGGTGCGCTATCCTCCTGACCTCTACGCCGGGGCCGAGTCATGAAGTTCTTCCTCGATACCGCCAGCCTCAAGGACATCAGCTGGGCTACTCAGGCGGGGCTCATCGACGGCATCACGACGAACCCGTCGTTGCTCGCCAAGCAGGCGGGCGACCTCGACCCGCGCGACGTGCTGAAGGAGATCTGTTCGCTCGTAGAAGGACCGGTGTCGGCGGAAGTGGTGGCGGTGGACACCGAAGGCATGGTCAAGGAAGGAACCTCGCTCGCCAAGATCGCCGACAACATCGTGGTGAAGATCCCGATGTTGGAGGACGGCATGGTGGCCGTGCGGCGCCTCACGGCCGCGGGGATCCGGACCAACGTCACCCTCTGTTTCTCAAGCCCCCAGTGCCTGATCGCCGCGAAGGCGGGGGCGACCTACGTGAGCCCGTTCATCGGGCGACTCGACGATGTTGGGCAAGAGGGGATGGACGTGATCCGTGAGGCGCGGGTCATCTTCGACAACTACCGCATCGAGACGCAGATCCTCGCGGCCTCGCTCCGCCACCCGCGCCACGTGGTGGACGCAGCAATGATCGGCGCCGATGTGGCGACGTTGCCCCCCGATGTGCTGCGAAAGCTGCTCCTCCACCCTCTCACGGACCGGGGGTTGGACCAGTTCCTCAACGACTGGAGCAAGCTGGCCGCGCGCGCCAAGGCCTCCGTGTGACCTGGGCGTCGCCGCTCTCGACACGGTACGCCTCCCCCGCGATGCAAGCGCTGTGGAGCGAGCGCCGGCGCATCGGCCTCTGGCGCCGACTCTGGCTCGTCCTCATGGAGGCGGAACACGAACTCGGGCTCCCCATTCCTGCGGACGCCCTGGCGCAGGTCCGCGCGCACCTCGACGACATCGATCTCGACCGTGCGGCGGAGCACGAGAAGCGGCTGCGGCACGACGTCATGGCCCATATCCATGCGCTCGGCGACCAGGCGCCTGCCGCTCGCCCCTACCTGCACCTCGGGGCCACCAGCGCGTACATCACCGACAACGCCGATCTGCTGGTCATGCGCGAAGGGTTGCGGCTGCTGCTGGGTCGCCTCGCGGCGGTGCTGGTTGCGCTCGGCAAGCCGGCCCGCAAGCACCGCGCCCTCCCCTGCCTCGCGTACACCCATTTCCAGGCCGCGCAGCTCACCACGGTCGGTAAGCGAATCACGCTGTGGATGCAGGACTTCGCGCTCGACGCCGAGGAGTTGATCCACCGGCTCGAGTCCCTGCGGTTCCGCGGCGTCAAGGGCGCCACCGGCACCCAGGCAAGCTTTCTCGACCTGTTCGAGGGCGACGAGGCCAAGGTGCGCGAGCTCGACGCGCGGGTGACGCGGCGAATGGGGTTCAGCCGGGTGTTCCCTGTTACCGGGCAGACCTACACACGCAAGCTCGATGCGCAGGTCATGGCCGGGTTGTCGGGCATCGCCGCCTCGGCCGCCAAATTCGCGACCGACCTGCGGCTGTTGCAGCACGAGGGAGAGATCCTCGAGCCGTTCGAGAGCGATCAGGTGGGCTCCAGCGCGATGGCCTACAAACGCAACCCGATGCGGGCCGAGCGCATGACCAGCCTCGCGCGCTTCGTGATCGAGCTGGAAGGCAACGCCTGGCACACTGCGGCGACGCAGTGGCTCGAGCGCACCCTCGACGATAGCGCCAACCGGAGACTGGTGCTCCCGGAGGCGTTCCTGGCCACGGACGCGATTCTCGTGCTCGCGACCAACGTCGCCGCCGGCCTGGAAGTGCACGAGCGCGTGATCGCACGACACGCGTCAGACGCCCTCCCGTTCTTCGCCACGGAACGGTTGCTGATGCGCGGGGTGAAGGCGGGCGGTGACCGCCAGGCCTTGCACGAGGTGATCCGTGGGCACAGCCTCGCCGTGGCGCGGGATCTGGAGGAGCGTGGCGGCTCGAACGACCTGCTCGAGCGGCTTGCCGCCGACCCGGCCTTCGCGCGGCTCAAGGTGGCGGCGCGCCGCGACGATCTCGACGCCGCGACCTTTGTCGGCCGCGCTCCCAGACAGGTCGACGAGTTCCTGGACGAGGTGATCCCCGCCGTCCTCGAACGCCTCGATGCGGTCGCCGCGACGGCCACCGTCGCCGCGGTGAACGTATGACGGCCCTCGTCGTCGCCAGCAGGCTGCCCCTGCCGCTGCTGCGGCGCGGCAAGGTCCGGGAGCTGTACGAGGTCGACGGGGATACGTTGCTCCTGGTGGCGAGCGACCGCGTCAGTGCCTTCGACGTGGTGCTGGACGAGCCCGTGCCATACAAGGGGGCGGTGCTCACGCAGTTGTCCGCCTTCTGGTTCCGCCGCCTCGGGGAGGTCATTCCCAACCACCTGGTCACGGCCGACGTCGACGCCATCGTCGAGCGGATGCCGTTGCTCGACGACCACCGCGACGTCCTGGCCGGGCGCGCGATGCTGGTGCGTCGCGCGACGCCGATTCCCTTCGAGTGCGTCGTGCGGGGCTACCTCGCGGGATCCGCCTGGGCCGAGTATCGGCAATCGGGCACGCTGGCCCGCGAGCCGCTTCATCCCGACCTCCTGGAGAGCGCGCTCCTCGAGCCGCCGGTTTTTTCGCCCGCGACCAAGGCCGAGACCGGGCACGACGAGAACGTGACCTTCGGCCACGTCGCGGAAGCGCTCGGGCAGCTGCTGGCCGAGCGCCTGAAGCGCGCCAGTCTCGCCGTCTATACGGCTGGCCGGGCGTTCGCCGCGGAGCGCGGCATCATCATCGCGGATACCAAGTTCGAGTTCGGGACCGCGGCCGACGGCACGCTGCTGCTCATCGACGAGGTCTTGACCCCCGACTCCTCACGCTTCTGGCCGGCCGACCGCTATAAGCCGGGCAGGAGCCAGCCGAGCTTCGACAAGCAGCCGCTGCGCGACTATCTCGCCCGCCTGAAGCAGCAGGGGCAGTGGAACGGGACCCCGCCGCCGCCCCCCCTCCCCGCGGAGGTCGTCGACGCCACGAGTGTCCGCTACCTCGAAGCCTACCGTCTCCTCACCGGCGCGGCGCTGGAGCTGGCGCGATGAGGATGGCGCCCGAAGGCTGGCCGTTCATCGCGATTGGTTGGGGGCTCGCGGCCGTCGGCGTGTGGGCCGCCCTGCGCACCAGCCCATGGTGGTGGCTCGGTTCAGGACCGCTGATCGTGATCGCGGTGTGGCTGCTCGTCTTCTTCCGCGATCCCCGGCGCACCGGTCCGCGGGGGGACGCGCTGGTCCTCGCGCCGGCGGACGGGAAGGTCGTGGGCGTGGTCGAAGCCGACGAGCCGATGTACCTCAAGGCACGCGCCCAGCGAATCTCGATCTTCATGAGCGTGTTCGACGTGCACGTCAACCGCTACCCCGTGGCGGGACGCGTCGAGCTGGTCCGCTACAACCCCGGCAAGTTCCTCCACGCGGCCGCGGACAAGGCGAGCAACGACAACGAGCAGTCGTCGATCGGCATCCGCGGGGCCCGCGGCCCCGTGCTCGTGCGCCAGATCGCCGGGCTGATCGCCCGCCGGATCGTCACTGACGGGAAGATCGGCGACAGCGTCGGACAGGCGACCCGACTGGGGATGATCCGCTTCGGCTCGCGAGTGGACGTTTTCGTCCCGGTCGCGCGGCGGCCCGTCGTGCGGGTGAAGGTGGGCGACCGGGTCGCCGCCGGGGCGACCGTGCTCGCGGAGCTTGGGTCATGAGGCCGCAGCCGTTCCGGTCCAACGTGCGGCGCGTGGTCATCATCGTGCCGAGCCTGTTCACCCTGTTCAATCTGTTCTTCGGGATCTGGGCGATGGTGCTGGCGTCCAAAGGAACGCCCGCCGACTTCTATCGGGCGAGCTGGTTCATCGTGTTCGCCGGCATTCTCGATTCGCTCGACGGCCGCCTGGCCCGACTCTCCAACACGGGGACGCGGTTCGGGGCGGAGCTCGACAGCCTGGTGGACGTGGTGAGCTTCGGAGTGGCGCCCGCGTTCCTCATGTACGAGCTCGCCTTCGCGTCCATGGGCGCCGGGGCGTGGGTATTCTGCTATTTCTACGTGATGGGAGCGGCGATCCGCCTGGCGCGCTTCAACCTCACCCAGGCCGGACGAGCCAAGACCGCCTTCGTCGGATTGCCCTCACCGGCCGCGGGCATGACGCTGGCGACGTACTTCCCCTTTACGACAACCGCGCTCTACCAGGCACGGCTGGCACATCTCCCCTGGCCGCTGCTGCTGACGCTGTTGATGATCCTGCTCACCATCCTCATGGTGAGCAACGTCCGCTACGCTACCGTCCCGCGGGCAGGCTTCCGAACGGTGCGCGGCGTCTTGGGGTTGCTGTTCATCCTGAGTATTCTGTTTTTCGGGATCTGGCAGCACGACGAGTTCTTCTTCCCGCTGGGGGTCGCCTACATGGCGTACGGAGTGCTGCGCGCGGCCCTGTTGGGGTTGTTCGCAACGCCGGAGGAGGACGAGGAGGCGGAGATCGCGGGCCCCATCGTGCTCGGGGATACCGATCAACGGGCGGACGGCTATGGTGAGCCGCGGCGCGGGCTGTTCCCACGCGGCGGCGGAGGCAGCGCTGGCGGGGCGGGTGCCGAGGGGCGGGGGGGGGACGCGGACAGCGCGTGATGGCCGCCTTTCGAGTCGAGGTCCGCGTCATGCCGCGCGCCGCGCTGCTCGATCCGCAGGGGCAGGCGGTGGAGCGCGCGCTGCACGCCCTGGGGTTCGCCGAAGTAGGCACGGTACGGGTGGGCAAACACCTCGTGCTGCAGGTCACTGCCGCGAACCGCGATGAAGCCAGTGCACGCGCCCGGAGCATGTGTGACCGGCTCCTGGCCAACCCCGTGACGGAGGACTTCGAAGTGGAGGTGGACAGCCCCTGATGGCACGCGTGGCCGTGGTCGTGTTCCCGGGTTCCAACTGCGACGCCGACACCCTGGCGGCCGCCCGCGAGGCCGGCACGGACGCGTACTTCGTGTGGCACCGCGACACCGACCTTCAGAGGGCCGACATCGTCATCCTCCCGGGCGGCTTCAGTTACGGGGACTACCTGCGGTCCGGAGCGATCGCGCGCTTCTCACCGATCATGCCCGCCGTCGCCGACCACGCGCACGCGGGCGGACCGGTGCTGGGCATCTGCAACGGGTTCCAGATCCTGTGCGAGGCGGGGCTGCTGCCCGGTAGCCTGATGCGCAATGCGCGCCTGAAGTTCCTCTCCCGGCCGGTGCGGGTGTGCGTGGAAGCGATCGACACGCCGTTCACCCGGCTGTACCGCTCCGGCGAGGAGCTGACGGTCCCGATCGCCCACGGCGACGGTCGGTACGTCCTCGACGCGGGCGCGGCGGCCGAGCTCGAGGCCGGTGGGCAGGTGGTGTGGCGCTACCTCGGGGACAACCCTAACGGCTCGACCAACGCCATCGCCGGCATCTGCAACGCCGGCCGCAACGTCGTGGGGATCATGCCGCACCCGGAGCGCCGCCATACTCCGGTTCTGGGCGGCCAGGATGGGGCCCGCGTCTTTCTTTCCATGGAGGCTCATCATGCGACGCAGCACGCTGGCGCTGTGCGCGCTCTTGGCAGTCGGCACTCTCGGGTGTGACCAGTTCAACAAGATCAAGGCGAGCGTCCAGGCGGCGATCGACCGGCGCCGGGGCCGCGTACCGGCGCCGACGCGGACCGCAACCCCGCCGCGCGACACCAGCAAACACCCTTCGGCACCTCCGCCCTCGGTAGCGACGCAGACACCGGGCGCCAAGGCGCGCCAGCCCGTCCGCGCAGCGGAGGCACCGGGCGCCGGTGGCCAGGCCGAGCAGATTCCCAGCGCGCCGCACGCGGTGCGGGACGTGCCTTACGATTCGCCTGATACCGGCACCATCGCGCCAGGCATGAGCGAGCGCGACGTGTACTCTTTGTGGGGCAAGCCGGCCGCGGTCCGCCACGCCGGCGAGTACACCTACCTGTTCTTCCCCAACGGCTGCGAGCGCACCTGCGGCACCTTGGACCTGGTCACGCTGCAGAATAATCAAGTGGTGGATGCCGTCCTTCGCTGGCCCGGTCACGGCTACAGCGGGCAGTCCTCTTCACCGCCGGGGAGGAAGCATGGCCCCCACCGCGGCGGCGATACGCTCAAGATCCCCACGCCGTGACGACGCACAAGAAGCCGACCCAGAACGAGGACGAATACTTCGCCAAGCGCGACGCGGAGCTGCTGCGCCAGCAGCGGCTGACGGCGCAGCATGCCGCCACCGAGGCGGAGCGCAAATCGCACTTCATGAAGTGCCCCAAGTGCGGCTACGACCTGATCACGGGTGATTGGCACGGCATCCAGATCGACCAATGCACCCACTGTCACGGCGTGTGGCTCGATGCCGGCGAGGCCGAGGCGTTGGTGAAGCATCCTGAGCCTAACATCATCGGCCGGGTGTTCCGGGCGGTGATGCGAGGCGTCACCGGGGCGCGGGCCTCCGACTCGTGACGCGGGCGACGCCCCTCCCGGGCGACCCGTCCATCACGCCGGAGCTGGTGCGCGAGCACAACCTCACCGCCGCAGAATATCGCCGCATCGAAACGATGCTGGGGCGCGCACCCACGTTCGCCGAGTTGGGCATCTTCTCGGCGCTGTGGAGCGAGCATTGCTCCTACAAGCATTCCCGGTCGGTCTTGAAGACCTTTCCTACCGAGGGCCCGCAGGTCGTCCAGGGGCCCGGGGAGAACGCTGGTGTGCTCCGTCTGCGGGACGGCTGGGCCGTGGCCTTCAAGATCGAGTCGCATAATCACCCCTCCGCCGTGGAGCCCTACCAGGGCGCAGCCACGGGGGCCGGCGGCATCCTGCGCGACGTGTTCACCATGGGCGCGCGCCCCGTGGCGCTGCTCAACAGCCTCCGCTTCGGTCCGCTCAACGACCCCCGCAACCGCTATCTGTTCGCCGGGGTCGTCCGCGGCATCGGCGACTACGGTAACTGTGTGGGAGTCCCGACCCTGGGAGGGGAGGTCGAATTCGCTCCCCGCTACAGCGGCAATCCGCTCGTCAACGCGATGTGCGTCGGCGTGCTCCGGGAGCAGGACTTGATTCGTGCGGCCGCGCGCGGCGTGGGCAACGTGCTCCTGGCCGTCGGCTCGCGCACCGGGCGCGACGGCATCCACGGGGCGTCGTTCGCATCCGAGGAGCTGACGCGCGAGAGCGAACGGCGCCGACCGCAGGTGCAGGTCGGCGACCCGTTCACCGAGAAGCTCCTTCTGGAGGCGAGTCTCGCACTCATCGCCTCGGGGCACATCGTCGCGATTCAGGATATGGGCGCGGCCGGGCTCACGTCGTCCTCGGCGGAAATGGCCGCACGCGGCGACGTCGGCGTCGAGATCGACCTCTCCGCCGTCCCCACCCGCGAACCGGGAATGATGCCGTACGAGATCCTCCTCTCGGAATCCCAGGAGCGAATGCTCCTCGTCGCCAAAGCCGACCGGGTGCCGGAGGTCCAGGCCATCGCGGCCAAGTGGGAGCTCACCGCAACCCCCATCGGACACATCACGGACGACGGGATGTACCGGGCGACGTGGGAGGGTCGGGTCGTCGCCGAGATCCCCGGACGGCGGCTGATCGACGATTGCCCGCAGTACGAGCCGGAGGCGAGGGAGGATCCGGCGGTGGCCAAGCTGCGAGCCATGCGCCCGAGTCCCGAGTCCGGAACCCCGAGCCCCGACGAGGCATTGCTCAGGCTCCTCGACCACCCCTCCATCGCTTCCAAGCGTTGGGTCTTCGAGCAGTACGACTCGACCGTCCAGGCGGGTACGGTGATCGCGCCCGGGGGCGACGCCGGGGTGCTCCGCGTGCGAGGAGCGACGTTCGGCCTCGCCGTGACCACGGACTGCAATGCCCGCTACGTCGCCCTCGATCCCTATGAAGGCGGCAAGGCCGCGGTCACCGAGGCCGCACGCAACGTCGCCTGCGTGGGCGCCCGTCCGCTGGGGATCACCGATTGCCTCAATTTCGGCAGCCCGGAGCGACCCGCCGTCTTCTGGCAGTTCCGGGAGGCATGCCGCGGGATCGCCGAGGCCTGCCGCGCGCTCGACACCCCGGTCACGGGCGGGAATGTGTCCTTCTACAATGAGAGCCCGACCGGCGCCGTCGATCCCACGCCCGTCGTCGGGATGGTCGGGCTGCTCGCGCGCATCGAGCAGGCCGTGCCGAGTCACGTACGGGAGCCGGAAGACGTCGTATTCGTGTTGGGTGAGACGCACTCCGAGCTGGGCGGATCGGCGTATTGGGAAGCCGTCCACGGCTTCGTGGGCGGCATGCCGCCGCGTGTGGACCTCGTTGCCGAGCGCCGGTTGATCGATCTGCTCGTTGGCGGTGCGGAGCGCGGGCTGTTCCGCTCGGCGCACGACTGCTCGCAGGGCGGGCTGGGCGTGGCCCTCGCCGAGGTGGCCATGGGAGGTCCCTACCAGGAGACCGGGTTCGGGCTGGACATCGACCTGACCGCGTACGGCGCACCGCTCACGGCTCCCGAGCTGCTCTTCAGCGAGTCCCACGGTCGCGCCGTGATCACCTGTGCGTCGCCGCGCGCGGCCGCCGTGGCGGCGCTGGCGCAGGAGCACGGCGTGCCGGCGTTCCGGGCCGGCGCGGTCGGCGACCACGATGGCTCCCTGCGGCTTCGCCTGCGCGACGCCGTCATTCACTACGCCGTTCATCGTCTCCGTGAGGTATATTTCACGGCGATCCCTCGTCGCATGGGAGATTAGCGGGCGGCATGTGCGGCATCATCGGTGTCTCAGGCGTCCCTGACGCGGCGCGACTCGCCTACCTCGGCCTCTACAGCCTGCAGCACCGGGGCCAGGAGTCGGCCGGGATCGTGGCCGTGGATGGCGAGGGCGTCGCCCGCTCCCACCGCGGCATGGGACTGGTCGGCGAGGTCTTCAGCGAGCAGGTCCTCGCCGGCTTGCCGGGCGACGTGGCGATCGGCCACACCCGCTATTCGACTGCCGGCACCTCCGTCCTCGCCAACGCCCAGCCGGTGCTCGCCCGCTACCGCGAGGGTCCGCTCGCGCTCGGCCACAACGGCAACCTCACCAACGCCAGCCGGCTGCGCGCAGACCTGGTCGCCAAGGGCTCCATTTTCCAGACGTCGTCGGACAGCGAAGTGTTGGTGCACCTGATCGCGCGCTCCGAGGCGCGCGAGCCCGAAGACCAGCTGATGGACGCGTTCGAGCGGGTCGAGGGGGCGTATTCACTCGTGATCACCGTCGGCCGCACGTTGTACGCCATCGTGGACTCGCGGGGATTCCGGCCCCTGTGGCTGGGCCGCCTCGGTGCCGGGCACGTCGTGGTCTCGGAGACGTGCGCGCTCGACCTGATCGGCGCCACCCCGGTGCGGGAGCTGCACCCCGGCGAGTTCCTGCGCATCCACGACGGCGACGTGGACCAGCTGCCGTCGCTGCCACCCAGACCCCATCGGCGCTGTATCTTCGAACTGGTCTACTTCTCGCGTCCCGACAGCACGATCTTCGGTCGTTCGGTGGACCGGGTGCGTCGGGCGCTGGGCCGCGAGCTCGCCCGGGAGCACCCCGCGCCCGGGGCCGACTGTGTGTTCAGCGTCCCGGACAGCTCCAACGCGATGGCCCTCGGCTACGCGGAGGAAGCCGGTATCAAGCTCGAGCACGCCCTGATCCGCAACCATTACGTGGGGCGCACGTTCATCCACCCCGCCCAGGCCGTCCGCAATGCGAAGGTCAGGATCAAGTTCAATCCCGTGCGCGAAGTGCTCCAGGGCCGGAACGTCGTCGTCGTGGACGACTCCCTGGTGCGCGGCACGACGAGCAAGGGCCTGGTGCAGATGATCCGCCAGGCCGGCGCGGTCCAGGTCCACTTCCGGGTCGCCTCGCCACCCATCACGGGTCCCTGCTACTACGGGATCGACACGCCCAGCCGCAACGAACTGATTGCGTCGAGCAACGCCGTCGAAGAGATCCGGCAGCACCTGGGCGTGGACACACTCGGGTATCTGTCACTCACCGGCATGCTGCGGGCCGCCGGCGGCGACCCCGCGCAGTTCTGCCACGCCTGCTTCTCCGGGGAATACCCGACCGCCATCCCAGACGACCTGACCACGTCCCGTCACGCGGCGCCGTTGGTCACCGCCGTTCCCGTCTAAGCCGGGCGGCCGTGCCGTCTCTCGAGCGGTTCGTCTACTTCTTCGGGCCGGGACGGGCGGACGGCTCGGCCGCCATGCGGGACGTGTTGGGCGGGAAAGGCGCGGGGCTCGCGGAAATGGCGAACCTCGGTCTTCCGGTCCCCCCGGGGTTCACCATCTCCGCGAAGGTCTGCATCACCTACATCGAGACCGGTACGTTCCCGCCGGCGCTGCAGGAAGAGGTCGGGCGACACCTGAAAGCCCTGGAGCGGGCGGCCGGCAAGAAGTTCGGCAGCCCGGGCAACCCCCTGCTCGTCTCAGTCCGGTCTGGAGCCGCCGTCTCGATGCCGGGAATGATGGAAACGATCCTCAACCTCGGGCTCAACGACGTGACGGTCCAGGGGCTGATCGCGGGCTCCGGGAACCCCGCGTTCGCCTACGACTCCTACCGCCGCTTCGTGCAGATGTACGGAGACGTGGTCTACGACCTCGGGAAGCAGCCGTTCGAGGAAGTGCTGGTGGAGTACAAGCGCCGCCGCAAGGTCGCGCGCGACATCGACCTCCCTGCCGAGGATCTCAAGGCCCTCGTCGCGGAGTTCAAGGCGATCGTTCAGGCCAAGCGCGGGGCCCCCTTCCCCGACGATCCTCAGGAGCAGCTGTGGGGGGCCATCGAAGCGGTCTTCAAGAGCTGGAACACCCGTCGCGCGGTGGACTACCGCAAGGTGCACGGCATCCCGGACGACCTCGGTACGGCCGTGAACGTGGTCGCGATGGTGTACGGCAACATGGGCGACGATTGCGGCACCGGTGTAGCGTTCACCCGCGATTGTCGCACCGGGGAGAATGTCCTGAACGGCGACGTCCTCACCAACGCCCAAGGCGAGGACGTGGTCTCCGGCGCCCGCACGCCGCTCTCGATCGATCGGCTGAAGCGGGGCAAGCTCGCCAAGGTCTACACAGAGCTGGAGCGGCTCGCCGACAGGCTGGAACGGCACTTCAAGGACGTCCAGGACATCGAGTTCACCTTCGAGCACGGCAAGCTGTACATGCTGCAGACGCGCCGCGCGCAGCGCACGGGCCTCGCGGCGGTACGCGTCGCCGTGGAGATGGTGGACGAGAAGCTCATCACGCCCGACGAAGCCGTGCAGCGCATTCCGCCCGGCGACCTGGATCAGCTGTTCCACCCCATGGTGGATCCACGCGCCGCGGTCACCGTCGTCGCCAAAGGGCTGCCGGCCTCGCCGGGCGCCGCTCTGGGCGAGGTCGTCTTCGACGCCGACGAAGCCGAAGCCCTGACCAAGAAGGGGCGTAAAGTCATCCTGGTGCGACCGGAGACCTCCCCCGAGGATTTCCACGGCATCGTCGCTGCCCAGGCGGTGCTCACCGCACGCGGCGG
This sequence comes from uncultured Gemmatimonadaceae bacterium, assembly GCA_964641215.1. GTDB lineage: Bacteria > Gemmatimonadota > Gemmatimonadetes > Gemmatimonadales > GWC2-71-9 > 13-1-40CM-70-15. The sequence goes on along the minus strand of CAZXKD010000037.1, from coordinate 4,856 downwards.
CATGACGAGCCACGCCGCCGTCGTGGCGCGCGGGATGGGCAAGACCTGCGTGGTCGGCGCCCAGGACCTCGAGGTGGACCCGACTGCGGGCCGGTTCCGGGCCAACGGGCGGGTCGTGAAGAAAGGGCAATGGCTCACCGTGGACGGCACCACCGGCCGCGTGCTCCTCGGCCAGGCGAAGCTGGTCGAGCCCAAGGTGGGCGCCCACTATCAGAAGCTGATGAGCTGGGCGGACGCGCGCCGCCGCCTGCGAGTGCGTGCCAACGCCGACACGCCGGGCGACGCGCGTCGCGCCCGCGAGTTCGGCGCCGAGGGCATCGGCCTGTGCCGCACCGAACACATGTTCTTCGAGGGCGACCGCATCACCGCGATGCGCGAGATGATCGTCGCGACCGACGAAGCGGGCCGCCGCCAGGCGCTCGCGCGGCTCCTGCCGATGCAGCGCGGCGACTTCGAAGGGATCTTCGAGGCGATGGCCGGCCTCCCGGTGACGATCCGGCTCCTCGACCCGCCGTTGCACGAGTTCCTCCCGCACACCCGCGAGGAGATCGCCCAGCTGGCGAAGGCCATGAAGATTCCCCCCGCGCGCCTCAAGCGGGTGGTGGACGCGCTGGTCGAGGCAAACCCGATGCTGGGCCACCGCGGCTGCCGGCTCGGCATCACCTATCCCGAGATCACGGAGATGCAGGCCCGGGCGATCTTCGAGGCGGCCTGTCGTGTCGTCTCGCGAGGCAAGAAGGTCGTCGCCGAAGTCATGGTGCCGCTCGTGGCGACCGTGGAAGAGCTGCGGCGTCAGACCGCGATTATTCGCCGCGTGGCGCAGGAAGTCTTCCATGCCGAGGGGCGGGCCGTGCCCTACCTCGTCGGCACGATGATCGAGCTGCCCCGGGCGGCTCTCACGGCCGACGAGGTCGCGAAAGAGGCGGAGTTCTTCTCCTTCGGCACCAACGATCTCACCCAGACGACGTTCGGGCTGTCGCGCGACGACGCCGGCCGGTTCCTACCATTCTACGTGGAGCACGGGATCCTGAAAGACGACCCCTTCCAGGTGCTGGACCAGGATGGCGTCGGGAAGCTCATCGAGCTGGCGGTGCGGTTGGGCCGGGGCGCGCGGCCGGAGCTCAAGATCGGGATCTGCGGCGAGCACGGCGGCGAGCCCGGCTCGGTGAAATTCTGCCACCGCGTGGGGATGAACTACGTCTCCTGCTCTCCCTTCCGGGTGCCGATCGCCCGCCTCGCCGCTGCCCAGGCGGCCCTCGAGGAAGCGGGCGTCATCAACCGCACCCGCGCGACGGTCTAGCGGTTTCCGAACCCGACGAAGACGGCCCGCAGCAGTACACTGAACACCAGCATGATCACGGCTATCGTCCACGCCGTGCCCTTGGACGTCTTGTGCGTCACCGCGACCCCCGTGGCGGTCAGGAACGCCCCCCACAACGAGAACGGGTTGATACCGGCGAGGCACGCCAGCACGAAACCGGTCGCACCGGGCGCCAGCAAATCGAGGCCAAGCGCGGGTTGAAGATCGGCTGGGGACGTGACCGCGGCCACGCCCTTGATCATCAGCACCACGATGGTGGCGATCTGCAGCAGAATCCCCGGCACCGACGCATAGGTCGCCAGACTGAGCAAGACGGAGAACCTGCCCTCTCCGCTGAACAGCGAGACGAGGACCCAGAGTATCGCCGCGATCAGCAGCAGGATGATCGCGAAGAAGATCGGGGCGATCACGACTCCCAAGAACGCAAACTTCTGGGCATTCTGGATCGCCGCTGCTGCCTGAGGATTCTGCTGTAGCATCTGGGCCATTCGCTCCGCCATCGCGGCGTGCTGATACGGCATCATCAGGACGACGGTGATGGCGAGAACGACGGCGAGGGCGAGGAACGGCACCAGGAACTTCGGCTTTTCACGCACGCGTTCGAACACCGCCGTCGGCTCGAACAGCACGTTCAACAGATCCAGCGCTGCGCCCACGGAACCTCCATTGCGGATTGCGGACTGCGGATTGTGGATTGCGGATTGGACGGCAAGAACCTACACCGGCCCCTTCACTCCGCAATCCCGAAACCCACAAGCGGGCAACCGAGAAACGAGAAACGGGAAACGTGGGGCACGTGTCCCGTGTCACGTTTCCCGTTTTCCGCCCATGGAGGCGCGGGGAATCGAACCCCGGTCCGAGCCAGACTCCGAAACCACCTCTACGTGCGTAGGCGACGCTTGGTAGTCTCGCCACCTCGGCGCCTCGCCGGCCTCGGCAGCAACGAGCCTCTGCTAGCTCTTACGTGACCCGTTGAGGCCCCAGATCACGCCAGCCCGACTTTGCGATACGTGAGCGCCGCCTCAGGCGGGCTGCCACTCACGCAGGTGCGTGAAGCCGAAGCTTACGCAGCCAGTGCCAGGTTTGAATTGGCAGTTGTGACTTTCCCAGTGGATTTACCAGGTGACTGAGACCCTGGGCACGCCGCGATCCCCTCGTCAAACCCGTCGAAACCTGTCGCCCCCCCGTCTTCCTCGCTCCCTTCGCGCCGGAACCTAGTGCGCTCCGCCCGCGATTTCAACTCGGCGATGCTTCAGGTGTGATTGATGCGGCTCGCGGCGGCGGCGGCGCCGAACCCGTTGTCGATATTGACCACGGTGACGCCGGACGCGCACGAGTTGAGCATCCCGAGGAGGGCGGCGAGGCCGCCGAAGGAGGCGCCGTACCCCACGCTGGTCGGTACCGCGATCACGGGGACCTTCACCAGACCGCCCACCACGCTTGGCAGCGCCCCTTCCATGCCCGCCACTACGATGATGACCGCCGCGTTGCGCAGCACATCGGTCTGACTGAGGATGCGGTGCAGGCCGGCCACGCCGACGTCCGTGAGGCGCTCCACCCGGTTCTTCAACGCGCGTGCCGTGACGGCCGCCTCCTCGGCGACCGGCAGGTCGCTCGTGCCGGCGGTCACGACCAGGACGGTGCCACGCCCCGTGGGCGCGGGCTCAGGATCGGGGGCCAGGTACACCGTGCGGCCGAGCGCGTTCACCTCTACTCGTGGGAAGCGCGCCACCAATGCGTCGCGATGGGAGGCCGCAACGCGCGTGGCGAGGAACGTGCCCGTCCCACCGTCGTTCCCCGCTCGCTCCAGCCGCTCGGCGATCGCCACCACCTGCTCCGGCGTCTTGCCCGGGCAAAAAATCACTTCCTGGTGCCCTTGGGTAACGGGCCGGAGGTGATCGATCGTGGCGAAGGGAAGGCGCTCGAGCAGGGGGCGCATCTCATTGAGGTCGATCGGTCCGACCGTCCCACTGTCCGAGCGGCCGACGCTCATGCGGCCGCCTGCAGAAAGATGGCTTCCGCCTCGGCCATGGACTCGATCCGGAAGAGCCGCTCACGCAGCGCCGCCGCCCCCGGTACCCCGCGGCTGTACCACCCGAAATGCTTCCGGAACTCGAGGGCGGTCTTGCGCGTGTCGCCCTGGAGGCGCAACGCCAGGCGGGCATGCTCCAGGGCGACCGCGAACCGCTCCGCCGCCGTGGGATCGGGCCGCTTGGGCCTCCCCATGAGCAGATCGCGCCCCTGGGCGAAGATCCACGGATTCCCGAACGAGCCCCGGGCGACCATGATGCCGGCACAGCCCGTCTGGCGTCGCATCGCGAGGATGTCCTCAGCCGTCAGGATGTCTCCGTTGCCGATCACCGGGACGTCGAGCGCGTCGACCACGCGGGCAATTTCGTCCCAGGCGGCCCGCCCGGAGAACATTTGGGTGCGGGTGCGGGCGTGGAGCGTGAGTGCCTGCGCGCCCGCCTCGCGGCAGCGCAGGGCGATGCCCACGGGATCACGCTGCGCCTCGTCCCAGCCGCTCCGGATCTTCACGGTGACGGGCAGGTCGGTGGCTGCACGCACGGCGCGGATGATCCCCTGCACCAGCGTGAGATCCTTCAGGCATCCGGAGCCGCCGTTGTTCTTGACGACTTTCTTGACGGGGCAGCCGAAGTTGATGTCGAGGAAGTCCGGGTGAAACAGCTCGCTGACGAGCGCCGCCGCCCGCGCCATGACGGCAGGCTCGGCGCCGTAAATCTGGACGCCGTACGGACGCTCAGCCGGCTGGAACTTGCCTTCTTCCAACACGCGGTCGATGCCGCGCGCGATGCCCACCGCCGAGATGAACTCCGACACCACGGCGTCCGCTCCGAACTGGCGGCACAGCAGCCGGAACGGTGACTCCGAGACCCCCGACATGGGAGCGACGATGAGCGGGACCTCATGGGCCACGGGATACGGGAACCGCATGCACGACAACGTAATGACGCGTTGCGCGGCGAGCAACCAGCCATTACGTTACGCGCCCGAAACCTGACCGGAGCCATCCGCCCGTGCGGCTGCGCGAGTTCTTCTCGGAAGACGCGATCAATCTCCAGCTTCAGAGCACCACCAAGGACGCCGCCTTGAAGGAGCTGGTCGGCTTGCTGAGGCTCGACGAGAAGGCCGACGCGATGCTGTTCAAGATGCTGAAGCGGCGCGAGACCCTGGGCTCCACCGGCATCGGCCAGTCCATCGCGATTCCGCACTGCCGCTCGCTCGTTGTCAACCAGCTGCGCGTCGCCTTCGGGCGCAAGCTCGAAGGCATCGACTTCAAGGCGATCGACGACAAGCCGGTGCACTACTTCTTCTTGATCGTCGCCCCTCCCCTCGAGGTCTCGAACCAGTACCTCCCAGTCCTCGGCAAGATCGCCCAGTTCGCCAAAGAGGCGGATGTTCCCGACCGCTTGGCGAAGCTCAACGCGCCCGCGGAGTTTCTGAAGCTGCTCGAGGAGAAGAACATCTAGCCGAACACAAGAGCGGCGAGGTCGCCCTCGCCGCTCCCGTGCGT
>CAZXKD010000036.1:16809-19176 GCA_964641215.1 uncultured Gemmatimonadaceae bacterium | reverse complement strand
CCCGCCTCATGCCACGGCTGCGCGGTGGCTTCCAGGGCGAGGGGGTCGGAGAGCGAGAGGTCGAGGAGCAAGAGGCGCCGGGCCTGCGGTTGGCACGCGGCGGCAAGAAGGGCGACGGATAGTCCGACCGTTGGACGGGCGGACCGAAGAACCCCGGCCACGCAGGTCCGTCCGACAGTCCGACCGTCAGACCGTCCGGCCGTCACCGCGCTCCTCGAGCGCAGCGGAACCCGGTGTTCCACAGCTGGCTCCGGTCTTCCGTGGCCGGAACACGGTAGGCCGCGGTCGCATTGGGCTGCAGAGTACTGAATGCTCCGCCCTTGATGATGTGCCGCGCGACTTGGCCGCGGAGCGCCGGCGCCGACGCAGCCGTCCATTCCCACGCGTTGCCGATCAAGTCCACCGCGTGCACCCACGAGGCGCCGAGCGGGAACGAGCTGACGGGCTGGAGTGTGTCCGTCGCACTGGCGACGTTGGCGCGGCCCGCTGCCCATGCGTCGCCCCAGGGATAGCGCTGTCCGTGCGGGCCCCGCGCCGCCGCCTCCCACTCGTCCTCTGTCGGCAGCCGGCCCCTGGTGAGGCGCCAAGCACAGAACTTCTGCGCCTCCGCCCACAGCACGCCCGTGACCGGCCAGTCCGCCGGCCGCGGCCGCTGGTATGGAGAGGGAGCTCCTCCGCTGCTGACGAACGGCGCATAGGCACCCGCCGTGACCTCGGTGCTGTCGATATAGAACGCATCGAGCCGCACTCGGGCCGTGTCCCGTCCTGCCGCGCCCCCGACCAGATACTCGCCAGCCGGAACGAGCAGCATGCCTCCTGGAGGTGTATGCTGCCTGGTGAGGTACCACACGGCGACGACCCCGAGAACGGCAACCGCACCGATCGCGCCGAGCACCATCCCTGCCCGCCGCCGTCCCGTGCCCGCTGGCCGCTGCGCGGTGGGCCGGGTCAGCAGCTCCACGAACGCCTGCGCCGATGGCGGCCGGTCGGCCGCCACCTTCGCGAGGCCTTGGAGCACGGCCGCCTCGACGTGCGGCGGCACCCGCGGCCGGATGGTCCGGATCGGCCGCGGTGGCTCGGTGAGGATCCGCGCAATGACGGCCTGCACCGTCGGCCCGGAGAAGGGCGGCTCGCTGGTGAGCATTTCGTAGAGCAGCGCGGCGAGCGCGTATACGTCGCTGCGCGCGTCCAGATGCTTGTCGCCGGTGGCCTGCTCGGGACTCATGTATTCGGCGGTGCCGACCGCGACGCCGGTCCCGGTGAGCGACTCCCCGCCCGCCTCGCCGACGGGCTTGGCGATCCCGAAGTCGGCGACCAGCGCGTGGCCGCGGGACAGCAGCACATTCGCGGGCTTGATGTCGCGGTGGATCACACCGCGCTCGTGGGCGTAGGAGAGGGCGTCTGCTACCTCGGTGATGAGCCGCAGGGACTCCTCCAGCGGCAGCGCCCCCTCGCGCGCCAGCCGGTTCTGCAGGGACTCGCCCTCCACGTAGCCCATCACGTAGAAGAGGATCCCCTCCGCCTCCCCGGCCTCGAACAGGGGCACGATGTGGGGATGAGAGAGTTGCGCGGCGATCTGCGTCTCGCGGGTGAACCGCTCGCCGCCCAGGTATTCGCGGGTCGTCGGCGGCAGCACTTTGATGGCCACCTCCCGGCCCAGCGCGACGTCGCGGGCGAGGTAGACCGTGGCCATCCCGCCGCGGCCCAGCTCGCGCTCCAGGACGTAGCGGCTCGCCAGAGAGGTGGCGAGACGCTCGAACAGCGGATCGGCGCTCATCGTGGCAGTAATTCTAACTGCGCAAACCCGCCCTGCTCATGGATCGGCCCCGGCCGCCACGGAATGGGCTCTGCGAACAGGGGGCCGGCGAAGACGAAGGTGTGGTACTCGCCGCGCTCCCCGCAGGGGTCCACGTCCGGCAGGCGGGCCAGGTCGGTAGCGAGGCCCTCGTCCACGAGCCTGCCGAGCCAGGCGGCGGGGAGCTTGACGAGCTCGACGCAGGTGAGCACCGCCTGGAAGCCCTCGTCGATGAATTCCGTCAGCAGCTCGGCGGGCGGCTCGTCCCACAGCGGTTCCACGTGCTCGAGGCCGGCGCCCCGCACGCGCTCCTCGAACCAGGCCCGTACGTCGGCGAGGTGGATGTCGCCGAACACCACCCCGTGCGTGCCGGCCGCGGCGAGCTGCGTCAGGGTTCGTCGGAACACGGCTTCGTAGGTGTCGGGCTTCGTCGCTTCCTGGATCAGGCGCAGGCCCAGGGCGAAGGCCTGGGCGGCGATCAGCTCGCGCCGAGTGGCATGGAAGCGCACCCGGCCGGTGGCGGCGTCGTAGAAGTTGACGAGCGTGTCGACGGCGAGCCCCTGGTGCCGGGC
>CAZXKD010000036.1:0-16709 GCA_964641215.1 uncultured Gemmatimonadaceae bacterium | reverse complement strand
GTCGCTCCGCACCCGCTTGCGGACGGCCCACCACAGCGCGCCCCACACGCTCGAGCGGCGCACCACGATCTTGGCCTGACCCGTGACGCCGGGCCGCAGGGTGCTCCCCACGGCGCCTACACGGACGCGTGCTTCCAGGACCTCCGGCCCTCCCCCATCCGCCGCGATCGCGACGCTCGCCACCGGCGCGTGCAGTGGGTGCGTGAGGTCGGAATACGTGATCAGCGCCGCCGGCTGGCCAGCGCGGACCAGCGTAGCGCCGGCGCGATCGAGCGTCACCCGCAGCTCCAGCGAATCGGTCGCATCGAGCCGCAGGACCGTTTCTCCACTTGACACGCGACGCCCGAGGGCCTCCTCGGGGCGCGGGGTCACGACGGTCCCGGTGATCGGGGCGCGCAGCGCGAGCGCCTGCAGACGCGCAATGATGCCGGAGCGCAACGCCTCCGCCTGGTCGCGTTTGGCGCGGTAGTAGCTCGCGGTCGCCGGGCGGCCGCGCGCGCGCGCCCGCACCTCCAGTGCGGTGAGCGAGTCGGCGAGCCGGCGCCACTCGATGGCCTGCTGCTCCAGCGCGAAGCTGCGCAGCGTTACGAGCGGCGCCCCCGCGGCCACCCGCTGGCCCTCGGTGACCTGCACCTGCGTGACCACGCCGTCATCGGGCGCTTTGAGGGCCAGCCGCAGGGGGGCGAGGGCGGTGAAGGCGCCATCCACCGTGATGGGCCAGGGCAGGATGAGGCCGAGCAGGAGGATCGCGAGCGCGCCGCTGGCCGCCGGGCGCCAGCGCCCCCGCAACCACGCCCCCGCTCGGTGCTCGCGCAGCGACGTGACCACGGCGTGCGCCGCGCCCCGCAGCTTGTTGCGGAGCAGCATCGCCAACAGCGCGGCGAATGCGACCACTCCAATCGTGCCCAGCGCCCGATTCGACCAACGGAAGGCCAGGCTCGCGATCAGAATGAGGATGTTGGTGGAATAGATGAAAGCGAGGGCGCCGTAGACGAGGAAGATGCGCCGCTCGCGATCGTCGGCTGCGGGGGCCGGCAATTCGAGCCGGAGCACGTGCCGTTTCAGGAGCCAGCCCAGGTGAGCGAAGGCACGGGCGCGCAAATTGGGGATTTCGAGGTAGTCGCTCAACGCGTAATAGCCGTCCAGCGGGATCAACGGGTTGGCGTTCGCGAGCACCGTCGTGGCGCCGCCGATCACGACGGCGAAGAGGGCGACATGGGAGATCAGCGTCCCCGGCTCCGCCATCCACCAGACGATCGCCGCGAGACCCGCCACCACCAATTGAATCCACGTCCCCGCCGCCGTGACCCACAGCCGCGCGCGTAGCTCGGGGAAGGTCCATGCATCGTTGACGTTGCAGAAGAAGGCGGGCTGGAAGTAGATCAGCATCGCGCCGATCTCGTGCACCTGGCCGCCGAAGTGCTTGCAGGTGAACCCGTGCCCCAGCTCGTGGATGCCGATAATGAGGGTGGCCGAGAGCCAAAACAGCACGGCTGTGCCCAAGGTCCAGCTGCTCAGCGTATACAGCTGCTTGATCGCCTGCGACAGCTCCGGCCAGCGGGTGATGAAGATGACTCCGTAGACTGCGAACAGCGCCACCGAGAGCACCAGGAACGGCCTGGAAAAACAGAACTTGAGGCGCGGGGCCCAGCGATCGAGCCAGCGGTCCGGGTCCGCCACCGACCAGCGCATCCGTAGCAGGCTACCGGTGTAGTGCGTCCGCTTGAGCCGGCGGTGCCGCTCGGCGCGCAACCGCTCCATCAGCAGAACGGAGCGCTGCGCCACGGAGCGCTCGAGCAATCCCATTTGATTGAGCTTACGCGCGAAGGCGTCGACCGCCGCGGCCGTGAACGGCAGGCCCTCGGCCGCAAGCGCCTTCGCCACCTCGGCGCTCGTGCGCTCCCCGTCGAGCTCCTGCATCACCACCATCTCCACGGGGCGGAAGCGGAAGTACTTGTGGGACTCGGGGTCCTTGACAATGTAGGTCTGTTCGCCGCGGTAGCGTTGCTCCACGACGATCAGGTCCGTCCGCAGCTTCGCCCGGCTCACTTGGAGCGGGGAGGGACGGGGGGCGGAGCGTTGCGGACGACCTGCTCACCGGGCGCGAGCCCGCTCATGATCTCCAGGCGCCCGTCGGCGAGGGTCGCGCCCACGGTCACCGCCCGCAGCATGGTGCGGCCGTTCTCCCAGACGAGCACGTACCCCTGCTCCGCGATAACGTCCGGTGGGACTGCGAGCACGCGCCGACGCTCGGCGCCGACGTGCACCGTGACGCTCGCCCCGGGGCGCAACCGCGAGGAATCCGTGAGCTGGAGCACGAACTCGCGCGTGCCGCTTGCCGCATCGATCAGCGCCGAAGCCCGGATCACGCGCGCTGCTGCCGTCGTCCCGTCCAGGCCCTCGACCCGCGCGGACGAGCCCACCTGCAGGCCGCGGCCGCTGACTTCCGGCACGTGGACCGAGAGCCGGAGCGGCCACTGCGCCGTGACGCGAAACAGGGTGTCGCCCACCGCGACGAGGCGGCCGTGGCGGACGGTCCGCGCCGACACGGCGCCGGCGAACGGGGCCACGACGCGCGTGAGATCGTAGTTGCGCTGGGCCTGCCGGCGGGCCAGCGTCGCCCGCTGAAACTCGAACTCCGCGGCCTGGGAGTCCGCGCTCGAAATCGCTCGCGACGTGGCCAGATCGCGCTGGCGCTCCACGACCCATTGCGCGTTGGCGAGCTGCTCCTCGGCCTGGGCGAGTGCGATCGCCTGGTCGACGTGCTCGAGCCGCGCCAGCAATTGCCCGGCCTCCACGGGGGACCCGATGTCCACGTAGATCGACTCGACGATCCCGCCGGTGCGCGCGTACACGACGGCGTCGTGCTCGACATAGAGCTGCGCCGGCAGGGCCAGCGGCACGGCAACGGTGCTCGTGTCCACTACGATCAGCGGGACGTCCGGCCGCGTCGCCTCCGCATTCGCGGGCTTGGCCGAGCGTCCGCAGCCGGCGCCAGCGGCGGCCCCGGCCCAGGCCAGGAGCCAGGCAAGGCGCGAGGAGGGTGGGATCATGCCCAGATCCTCCACCACAACAGTCTCAGCCAGCGCACCGGGCCGCGCAGCAGGCGACCCGCGACCGACGTCGCGGCGGTGAGCACTTTCGCGTGGGCCGCCATCCCCGGTTTGAGGAGGCCGTCGGGGTTGGGCACTCGTGCCCGCACTGGATACTGCACGTCGCCAGCAGTGTCCGTTGGCAGCTGGCCGAGAAAGCTCACGCGGCCCTCGAACGTGCGTTGGGGGAGCGCGTCCACCCGCAGCCGAACGGTCTGTCCCCCCGCCACCCGGCTGATCTCGCGCTGCGGGACGCCGAAGTCGAGCTCGAGCGTGTCGGTGCGGCCGAGGGTGACGACGAGGTCCCCGGCTTCGAGGCGGGCCCCAACCCGCTCCTCGGGGCGCGGGGTGAGCACGACGCCACTCACCGGCGCCCGCACCGTGGTGGCGGCCACCTGCTCCTCGAGCAGCCGCACCTGTTCTCGCAGCGCGCGGGCGCGGGTCCGCTGCAGCTGCTCCTCCCCGGCATCGCCGCGACTCGCCCCCTGGGCCGCTTGCCGCTCGGCGACGCTTGCGTCCGCCGCTGCCGCGTCGCGGGCGGCGCGCAGGTCCACGTCGCGCAGCTGCAGCAGCGGCGTCCCCCGCCCCACCACTGAGCCCTCCCCCACGAGGACGCGCTCGACGGTACCGGGGACGAGCGTGCGGGCTTCGGCATATGTGGACGCGCGAAAAGTGGGATGCGCGCCTGCCACGCGCAGGGGCCAGCGGATCAGGGTCACAGCGGCGAGGCCGACGACGGCGGCGCCGATGTAGAGCCGCCGCCGCTGCTGCGGCAGCTGCATCAGGGCCCGCTTCTTCGCCGCGAGCGCGCCCAGCGCGTCCACCAGCGGCACCTGGTTGTACAGCTGGGCGTTGCGCAGAGCGACCGTGGTCTGGTTGGCGAGGATCTCGGCAAGCTCGCGCTGCGTCGCACCTGCGAACCCGGCGCGTTTGGCCTCGAACAGCAACACGCCAAGCGTCCCTTCCTCGTCCCGCAGCGGCAGGTACAGGCCGCTGGCCACCTCGTCGGCCTCGAGGTCCTCGCCGAACGCCGCCACGAACGCGCGCTCGGCGTCGGTGGCGGGCTGCGCCCGGTCGGCGAGAGAGAACGTCTCACCACGCTCCATCGCCCACCCGCCCCGCGCCGCGAGACGGCGGGTCTGGTCGCTCTTGGCGTCCACCTGGTCGTGCCCGGCGATCGCGCGGATCTCGCACGCGGCCTTGGCACGCAGCCCGACCGCCGCCTGGTCGAAGCTCAAGGCTCGGGAGGCGAGGTTCACGACCGACAGTAGTACGCGATCGAGGTCGAGTGTCGCGGTGATCTCGCGGCTGATCTCATGGAGGACGGCGAGATCGTGGGCCCGCTTCTCGGCCGCGTGCAGCTGGGCGTTGCGCAAGGCCACCGCCGCGCTCCCCGCCAGCCCCTCCAGCAGCTCCCGGTCGCGGTCGTCGAACACGCCGTCGCCGGTCACCTTGTTCACGACCTGGATGGCGCCTACCGTGACCCCCTTGGCGATCATCGGGGTCGCCATCACCGTCGTGGTAATCATCGTGCTTGTGCGGTCCACACGCTGCTCGAAGCGCGCGTCCTGCAAGGCGTCCCGCACGATCGTGGTGCGCTGCTTGCGTGCGACATCGCCGACGAACCCGGTCCCGACCGGCATTTCCGTGCCTACCAGCTTCTGGCTCGCGCTCCCCAGGGCCAACCGACACCGCAGCACGTCGCCTTCAGCGATCCAGATGGATCCGCCCTGGGCGCCCACGGCGGAGAGCACGCTGTCGAAGACCTTGGGGAGCAACTCGTCGAAATCCAGGGAGGAGCTGAATTCCTGGCTGATCGCGTGAAGCAGGCGCAGCCGCTCCAACTCGTCCCGCACGTCCTCCGCCGGGGCCGGCGGAGCACCGAGATCGTCGACCATGCGGGAAAAGGTGGGCCGGCCCCGGAGGTGTCAAGCGGCGTAGGGACCTAACAACAGTGCCGGACCGGGGATGCGCCGGTCCGGCACTGGGAAAACCGCTCAGGGTCCCCGATTTAGGCAGCGCCCTGGGGACTTCTTACGCGTCTGCGTTGAAGCCGGTCAGGTCACTCGGCGCGATCCGCTCTTCGAGCTCCTGCGCCGTCAGTTCGATCGCCTCGGCGTTCTTTCCGGTCGCCTTGCGCACCATCTCCCGCTGCTCCGCCGTCAGCTTGATGTGTACCGTGCTCTTGCCGCTCGCCATAGGTCGCTCCTGAAAGGGGTTACGCCGTGCTGCCTTGTTGGGCGACAAAGATGCCAGGCCACCGTGAAAACCGCGTGACACCGTGCTTGCCGCATCGTGACCCACCGATAGGTTAGATGGCCCCTGCCCTAGGGAGGCCGTCTTGCCGGGTCTCGCGCTCAGCCTGCTGGGGGCGCCGTCCGTCACGCTGCCGCACGGTCCGACCGCGCGCGGCGTGGGCACGGCTAAGGGGCTGGCGCTCCTCGCCTACCTCACGCTCGAACCCGGGTCGCACAGTCGCGAGGAGCTCGCGACGCTCTTGTGGGGCGACTCCCCGGACGCCGCGGCGCGCGCCTCTTTGCGTCAAGCGCTGAAGCGCCTGCGGGCCGCGGTGGGCGAGGCCCTGCATGTGGACCGCACCAGCGTGGAGCTGCGTGGGCCTGTGGCGTGTGACGTGGCCGCCTTCCTCACTGCCGCCGCCGCTGGCTCCCCCAGCGCCGCCGACTTCGACGTGTCGAAGTTCCTGGCGGGCTTCTCCCTGCACCACGCGGCGTCGTTCGAGGAGTGGGCCGCGGCCACGCGCCGCCGGCTACTCAAGCGGTACACGGAAGTGCTGCGGGAGCAGGCGCGTGCCGCGTTCGCGCGCTCGCATTGGGCGGAGAGCGTGACGTTGGCCGATCGCTGGCTCCAATGCGACCCGTGTTCGGAGGAGGCGGCGCGCCTGGTGATCGAAGCTCTCAGCCTCGAGGGTGATCGCGGCGGTGCGCTCTCCCGGTTTGCTGAGTTTCGCGCCAGGCTGGCCCAGGAAGTGAACACTGAGCCGAGCCCCGCGCTCCAGCAACTCGTGCATCGAGTCGAACGCGAGCAGGGGAACCGCATCGTGGACGAGGTGGAGATCCCCGTGGATCCGGCTCTCGAAGCGCGGCTGGTCGGGCGTGAGGCGCCGTGGCGCACGCTGACGCAGGCGTGGGCGACGGTCTCGCGTCGCGCCGGCCGCGTGGTCTTGATCGACGGAGACGCCGGCGTCGGGAAGACGCGGCTCGCCGAAGAGTTCCTGCGCTGGGCCGCGCTCGAGGGCGCCACCATCCTCCGCGGCCACGCCCACGACACGCAAACGGGCCTGCCGTACGGACCGGTGGTGGAGGCGCTGCGTGACGGGCTCGAAGCTCCGGGCGCTGCCGGGACCGCGCCCGAATGGCTCACCGAAGTCACCCGGCTCGTCCCAGAGCTGCGCCGGCGCTACCCTGCCCTCCGGGAGCCCCTGGCGCCGGCCGACGCGGCGGAGCGGTGGCGACTGTTCGAGGGCGTGACCCAGCTGTTGCTGGCGCTCGCCGCCGAGCGGCCCACCCTGATGCTGATCGACGACCTGCAATGGTGTGACCGCGAGACGTGCGCCCTGCTGGACTTCCTGGCGCGTCGCTGCGAGGAAGTGCCGCTGGCGCTGGTGGTCACGTTGAATCTCGGGGAGCTCGAGCGGGACGCCCCGGCCGCCCGGCTGTGCCGCGCCTTGCGCACTCGGCCTTCGGCGGTCGCGATCTCGCTAGCGCCGCTCGGCGAAGAGGAGGTGTGGCAGATGATCCGGCAGCTGGGCCACCTGCAGGCCCCGGGCGCGGGGAAGCGGCTCGCCCACCGGCTCCACGAAGTCAGTGACGGCAACCCGTTCCACGTGATCGAGCTGCTCAAGGCGCTGTTCGCGCAGGGCCTGCTCGAGGCCGATCCGGGGACGGGGGAGTGGCGGGCGCCCCCGGTGCAGGATTCGTCCCCCAGCCCCGGCGTGGTGCTCCCCGGTTCGGTGCGCGTCGTGCTGCTGGAGCGGGTGGGGCGCCTGCCGTACGAGCTGCGGGACCTGCTCGCCACGATCGCCGTGGCGGGCCACGATACCAGCTCCGACCTGTTGTCGCACGTGCACGGGATGTCGCGGCTGCGCGTGGCCGCGCTGGCCGACGCGCTGGTGGACCGCCGCCTGCTCGTGGAGGAGCGCGGCGCGTACCGCTGCGCCCATCCGGTGATCGCGGATGTCGTGCGGGAAAGCCTGACCCCGGCGCGTCGCCGGGAGCTGCATCGGGCGATCGCCCTGGCATTGGTCACAGTCCTGGGGTCGGCCGATCCCAGAGAAGTCGCGGCGGATATCGCGCGCCACGCCGAGCGCGGCGGCGAGCCGGCCGTGGCCTACCGGTACGCACTACTGGCGAGCGAAGCCGCCGCGGCGCGGTATGCCTTCGAGGAGGCGCTTGGCTGGCTCGACCTGGCCTCGAGCACCGCGGGTAGCCTCGCCGAAACGACCGAGGCCGGCCGCCGCACCGCCGACGTGCTCCGCCTGGCTGGCTGGAACCAGCCGCCTTCCGCCCGCCCCGCCCGCCGCCGCTCCAGTGCGGGCAGCGGCATCGAGCGACCCGACGTCGACCTGCGTACGACCTCCGAGCGGAACTAGGGAGGCAGGGTCACGTCGCCAGGCTGAACGGCTGCAACGCCCCCCGCATCTCGAGCGCCGTTTGCCAGCGCTCCTCGCGGGATTTCGCGAGGGCTTTCGTGATCGCCGCGGCGAGGGGCTTCGGCGCGTCCTTGCGCATGGAGCGCAGGTCCGGGGGCGCGTGATGCTGCTGCATGTCCAGCACCGCGGCGGCGCTGGGCGAAGAGAACGGGGGGCGGCCGGCGAGGGTCTCGAACAGCACGACGCCGAGGGAATACAGATCGGTGCGGCCGTCGATGTCCGGGGCGCCCGCCGCCTGTTCCGGGCTCATGTACTCCTCGGTACCGACGACGAAGCCGCTGCGGGTCACACGATCCTCTCCCGACTGGGCGATCGCCCGTGCGATACCGAAGTCCACGAGCACGGCGCCTTCGGCTGCCAGGACAACGTTGTCCGGCTTAATGTCCCGGTGGGCGAGGCCGTGCTGGTGGGCGTGGCTCAGCGCTTCCAGCACCTCGCAGGCGATGCTCACCCCGCGGTCCACCGGCAGCATCCGGTCGCGCCGGAGCACCTGGCGCAGCGTCTCGCCCGGTACATAGGGCATCACATACCAGAGGAGGTACTCGCTCTCGCCGCTGTCGAGCAGCGGAGCGATGTGAGGATGATGCAGCTGCGAGGCGTAGCGGATCTCGCGCAGAAAGCGGTCCGCCGCCACCGAAACGGTGAGCTCGGGATGCAGCACCTTGATCGCGACCTTGCGTCCGGCGGCGTCGTAGGCGCCGAAAATGGACGCGGTGCCTCCCCGCCCCACCGCCGTGATGACGTTGTAGCGGTCCCCCAGCGCCTTGCGCACGCGCTCGATCAGGTCTCGGGCGGCCACGAGTAAAGAATGCGGTTGCCCACCGCATGCCGGAAGGTAGCTTGGGAAGCCATGCGCCGCGTGCTGCTGCTTTCGGTGCTGATCGCCGCCTGCTCCCGGACCGTCGCACGCGCGCCGGCCGGCTCCCCCTACGACCCGGCGCTCACCCAGGTCGTCATGCTCGGCACAGGCACCCCCAACCCCGACCCTGCTCGCTCGGGGCCGGCCTTGGTGATCGTCATCCACGGCGCCGCCTACCTCGTCGATGCCGGCCCCGGCGTCGTGCGCCGGGCCGCGGCGGCCGAGCGCGCCGGCGTCGACGCGCTGGCGCAGCCGAACCTGAAGATCGTGTTCATTACCCATCTGCACTCCGACCACACGCTCGGGCTGCCCGACCTGATCTTCTCGCCGTGGGTGATGCAGCGGCGGGTGCCGCTCGAGGTTTACGGGCCGCCCGGGATCGCCGCCATGACCGACCACCTCGAGCGGGCCTATGCCGAGGACGTCCGGATCCGCACGACCGGCGGTCAGCCGCATACGGACAGCGGCTACGTCGCGCACGCGCACGAGATCGACGGCGGGGTCGTCTACCAGGACTCGAACGTCACCGTCACAGCGTTCCGCGTTGACCACGGCGGCGTGCGGGACGCGTTTGGGTACCGCTTCGTGACCCGCGACCGGACGATCGTGGTATCGGGGGATACGCGACCGACCGACGCCATCGTCACGCAGTGCCACGGGTGTGACGTGTTGGTGCACGAGGTGTATTCGCTGCAAGCGTGGCGCTCGCTGCCACCCGAGTGGCAGCGCTATCACGCCATCGCACACACCGCCGGAGCGGACCTCGGTCGCCTGGCGGCGCGCGCGGGGCCGAAGCTGCTGATCCTCACGCACGGTCTGGCCTGGTCCGCGACGCCAGAGGAAATCGTCGGCGAGGTGCGCCGCCATTTCGCCGGGCGCGTCGTGTACGCGAACGATCTGGAGGTCTACTGATGCTGCTCGCGGGAGCTGACGCGGGGTGGCGACTCGCGTTGATCCTGACCCCGGAGCTGGCAGCGTAGGAGTCCGTGGTCACCATCGAGGCTGTGCAGGGAGACATCACCGAGCAGCGGGTCGACGCGATCGTGAACGCCGCCAACACGACGTTGCTGGGTGGGGGCGGCGTCGACGGGGCGATCCACCGCGCTGCGGGCCCGCAACTGCTCGAGGAATGCCGGGCGATCGGCGGCTGCCCGACGGGCGAGGCGCGGATCACGAGGGGCTATCGGCTGCCAGCGCAGTACGTGATCCACACCGTCGGGCCGGTTTGGAGTGGTGGCACCCGCGGGGAGCCCGCGCTGCTCGGCAGCTGCTACGCGAACGCCCTCGCACTGGCTTCGCGGCAGGGGCTGCGGTCCATCGCGTTCCCGTCGATCAGCACGGGCGCCTATCGCTACCCCATCGCCGACGCGGCGAGGATCGCGGTCGACACCGTGCGGGACTGCTTGGCGCGGCCGCTGTCGCTCGAGTTGGTTCGGTTCGTCTGCTTCGGTGCACGGGATCTGGAGGTGTACCGGAAGCTGCTGCTGGGGTGATCCGCCCAGACTACTGCGCTCCGCCCCTCCCCCCAGCTGTGTCCTTCACCAACTCCCGCTGCAGCAGGGCGGCCAGCGAGTCACCCAACGAGGTCGCCTGTTGTCGCTGCCCTCGGATCTCCAGGCGCGCGCGCACGGTGTTGTTGCTCACATCGAGGAGCCGCGCCACGAGGCGAACCGAGTCGGCGCCGGCGCCCTGCGGCCAGAGCTGCGCCAGCACGACCAGCCCTGCCCCCGTGCGCTGGGCGAGCAGCACGGCCGCCTCCGCGGGTGCCGCGTGGCTGTCCCACGCCCTCAGGGCCTGTGCCGGAGTGATGGAGCGGACGGTGGCGCCGTGCAACCGCTCTGTAACCGTGGCAGCGATCGCGGACCCCGCCGACTCGAGGTCGGGCGCACCGACGGCGAGTGGCGCCACCGCGACCAGGCGGGCGTCGAGCCGCGTTCGGTTCATCGCCCGCACGAACAGCACCGCCCCCACCGACCCTCCCACGAGGGCGAGCAACACGAGGCCCGCGACGATCCACGCCGTGGCTGGTCGTTGATCGGGGGTTGAGGGGCCTTGGCCACCCGCGCCGCCGCCGCCGGGGCCGCTCACCCGAGCTTGATTCGAGGTTGAGGGCCCAACGTTATGCTCCTGCCCACATGGTCACTGTGTGCACGTTACTGCCGCCGCCCGAGCGCGCCCGCATCGATGCCGCCGGCGACGGCTGCTTCGCCACGCTGCACGCGGATTCGCCCCGTGAGCTGCTGCGCGCCGCCCGCCGCCGGCGGGTCGACGCCCTCGTGATCTCTGTGCATCGTTGTGGCGTCGCCGAGCTTCCGGCCGTGGCCCGGTTTGTCCGCGAGTTCCCGGCCATCCCGGCGGTGGCCCTCGTCTCGCGCCACGACCGCGAAGCGACTGAGACGCTGCTCCGCCTCGGCGCCCACGGCGTCCGCGCCGCCGTGGACTGCACCGAGCCGGAGGGCTGGCGCCGCTTGCGCGAGCTCCTGGGGCACCCGGCCTCGCCCGTGGCCGCCTGCATCCTCGCCCGGGTCCTCCCGGAGCTGGACGACGTCCCGGAGGATGCTCGGCTGTTCTTCGAGGTCCTGGCACGCATGGCTCCGGTGCTGGCCACCGTACGGGGGCTGGCGCGCCACCTCCGCGTGTGCCCGAGCACGCTGATGTCGCGGTTCTATCGCGCCGGGCTGCCGTCGCCCAAGAGCTACCTGGCGGCGATGCGCCTGTTGCATGCGGCCTTTCTGTTCCAGAACCCGGGGATGTCGGTCGCCGACGTGGCCTACCGGCTCGACTTCTCCTCGCCGCAGAGCTTCGGCCGCCACCTCAAAGTGCTCCTCGGCGTGACCTCCGGCGAGTTCCGACGGCGCTTTCCCTTCGGCGTGGCTCTCGCGCGCTTCGTGGATCTCCTGCTCACCCCGTACCGGGACGCCCTGCGCGCGTTTCACCCCCTCAATGCGGGGCTCTGGGACCAAGGATCCGACGCGGTCGTGGTGGCGGCCCGGGCGGGGTGACTCAGTCGGCGGCTTGCGGCTGCCGGAGCGCGCGATGCTCAGCGGTGTCCTGGTCGCGGCGCAGGACAGAGAATCGGGCGATGCTGCCCCGGAGCCGCTCGGCGAGCTGCGCCAGTTGCTGCGAGGTGGCGGTCAGGTCGCCCATGGAAGTGATCTGCGCCTGGGTAGCGGACGCCGCGCCGTCGGCGCGCTGCGAGCTGCCGCTCGAGATCGTCGCGACTTGCTGTAACGATTGGGCCAGGTCCGCCAGGCGCTGCGCCTGGCTGCGCGAGACCTCTGCCGTCGAGTTCACCAGATCGCCGATCAGCTGTACGCCTTCGTGCAGCTCCAGCAGAGCGCCATCCGCCTCGGCGGCGACGGCACCGATATCGCGCACCTTGGCCTCACCCGATTGCATCGCCCGCGCGGCTGCTTCGATCCCCGCCCGCAGGTCGCTCACCAGCTCGGCCACCTCCCGCGCGGACTTCCCCGCCTCGCCCGCCAGCGTGCGGACCTCGTCGGCGACCACGGCGAACCCCTCGCCGTGCTCCTCAGCGCGGGCCGCCTCGATCGCGGCGTTCAGCGCCAGCAGGTGTGTCTGCCGGGCGATGCGGGCGATCGTCTGAGCGAACACGCCGATCCGCTCCGACATGCTCGACAGACCGCCCACGGTGGCCGCCGTGGCCCGCACTTCCTCCCCTACCGCTCGCAGCGTCTGACTCGCCCGCTCGACCCGCTCCCGCCCTCGCGCCGCGGCCGCGATCAGACGGCGCGCATCCACCTGCATCATCTCGGCGCGCACCCGCAGCGATTCGGCCTGGTCGGCCGCCTTGGCGCTCTCGCCGCGCGCGCCCTCCGCCATCGCCCGCTGCTCGCCCAGATCCTTCGCGACCTGCTGCGCCGCGTGCGTCACCGTCTCGGAGGTCGCGTGCAGTTGCTCCGCGGACGCTGCCAGCTGCTCCGCGAACGCCGCCACCTCGTCCGCTTCGCGCTGCACCGTCGCGATCGTTGCCCCGATCTCGCCCAACATCCGGTTGAAGCTCTTCTCCAGGAACCCGAGCTCGTCCGCCTCGGCCGCGGCTGCACGGACCGCCAGGAAGCCCTGTTCAGCCTCCCCCATGACGCCGCGGGCCTGACGAATCCGTTCGATCAGCGTCGCGGGGATCTGCTTCAGCGTCATCGCCACGAGGATGAACACCACCGTCTCGAGCCCGGTCGTCGTGAATTGCCAGACATCCGCCGGGTACAGCATCGTGTGCAGATAACTGGCGCCGAGGTAGGCGAGGGAGGCCACGAGGATGAGGAACTCCCCCACCCCCTTGCCCTGGTCGAACGCGTACGGCAGCACGGCGATGAACAGGGCCACGATCAGCGCGCC
Organism: uncultured Gemmatimonadaceae bacterium; assembly: GCA_964641215.1. Lineage (GTDB taxonomy): Bacteria > Gemmatimonadota > Gemmatimonadetes > Gemmatimonadales > GWC2-71-9 > 13-1-40CM-70-15. The sequence continues at coordinate 3,730 of CAZXKD010000036.1, read as the reverse complement.
GTGCCCGAACCAGACCATCAGCAACGCCACCAGCAGCACGTCGAGCAGGGCGAGCAGGTAGATCAACCACCAGCGGTACCAGCCTCGCTCGTTGATCATCCCCACGAGCGCGTTGACTACGAGGCCGGCACCGAGCCCGGCCACCATCGTCGTCGGATGGGTGCGCACCAGCCCCACTACCCATCCGACCAGGCCGAGGACGAACACGCCGACCACAATCCCCCAGCGGCGCCGGTGGCTACGGGCGAAGGTGTCGAGGTCTTTGAGGCGTTGCTCCAACCCCGACGCGTCGTCCTTCCAACCGCGCAGCCGCGCGGCGAGGGATGCCCGGAGGTTCAGAGCCGTCGAGGGGCGGGGGGCGCGCACTCCAGCATCTTACACCGCGACCCGGGGTGCACAAGCCGCGTGCGTCAGCTGCGCGTGGTCACCTGAGCCCGAGCTCCGTGGCAGTGACGAGAACGTCGAGGTCATAGCCCGCGCGCTCCAGTGTGGCGCGCCCACCCTCTTCCCGGTCCACGACCGCGAGGACGCCGAGCACGCGGGCGCCGGCCGCGGTGAGCGCGCCGATCGCTTCCTGCGCGGAGCGGCCGGTGGTGATCACGTCCTCGACGACCACGACGCTCGCGCCGGACTCGAAGCAGCCTTCGATGCGGCGGCCGGTCCCGTGCGCCTTCGTCTGGGCCCGCACCGTGAAGGCGTCGAGGGTCACACCCCGAGTCCGCGCGGCAGCGGCGATGGCGTAGGCCACGGGATCGGCGCCCAGGGTCAGCCCGCCGATGGCATGCGGGGCCCAGCCACGGGCGGCGAGGTGAGTGAGGCCGAGCTCGCCCACGACCAGGAGCCCTTCGCCGGACATGGTGGTGCGGCGCGCGTCGATGTAGTAGGTGGACCGGCGGCCGGAAGTGAGGACGAAGTCTCCGCGCGTAATCGAGCGGGCGCGCAGCAGCTCGCGCAGCCTCTCGTGATAGTTAGTAGTAGCAGCCACTACTACTGTTCATCACGCGGGCCGCGCATCATCTGCCTCAGTGTCCCCAGCAGACCTCGCCGGGGGAGGGTCGCTGCGGCGCCGGTGGCGCCCGCTTCGACCTCGGCGGCGAACGTCGTCACCGTTTGCTGGCGCTGCGCCGGGTCGCGCGCCAGCCCCCGCATGACCGCGGCTTCCAGCGCCAGGGGGAACGTGCGGCCCGGCAACGCCTGGTTGAGCCGCAGTGGTGGCTCCGTGAGCAGCTGCTGGAACAGCTCCCGCGGCGTCCGTCCGGCGTACGGGTGGCGGGCCGTGAGCATATAGTAGGTGATCGTCGCCAGGCTGTAGATGTCGGCTCGGCCGTCCACCAGTTCCCCGGACAGCGCCTCAGGCGCCACGTATTGCAGCGTGCCGACGAAGAACCCCGTGCGCGTCAGGCGCTCCTCGGGCGGAAGCTCGGCGTCCCGGGCGATGCCAAAATCCAGCAGCTTGAGGCGTTGGGTAGCCGGGTCGATCATGATATTCTCGGGCTTCAAGTCCCGGTGGACGATCCCTGCCTCGTGGGCGGCCGCGAGAGCGTCGGCCAGCTGGCGCACCAAGGAGGCGACCGCCAGCGGAGCGAGGGGTCCGCTGCGGTGTAGGAACTGGGCGAGGGACTCCCCCCCCGCCCACTCGAGAGCGAGGTAGTAGAGGCCGTCCGCCTCACCGTAATCGTAAGTGCGGACGACGCCGGCATGCCGGACGCGCGACCCGTACCCGGCCTCCCGCAGGAAGCGCTGGACGGCGGTGGGGTCGCCCCTGAGCCGCGGGCGCAATACCTTGAACGCACAGGCGCCGCGCTCCGGGTGCTGCGCCCGATAGACCTCCGCCGTGCCGCCCTCGCCCACACGCTCGAGGAGCCGGTAGCCGGCGATGGTCCGGCCGACATAATTCTCGCTGGCCATGGGGACGCGCGAAACTAATGCCCGGATTTGAGGTTGAGCAAGTGAGGCGAGGCGGACCGGTAGGCATTGTGCTGGGGATCTGGGCGTTGGGGTGCGGCCCCTGGCAGCGTGTCGGCGCGCCCGATCACCCCCAGCCGGGCGTGAACGTGGCGCACGTGCTCGACGCTGCGGACATCTACCGGGCGATGGGCTTCTACGTCAGCGGCCCGCCGCTGCCGTTCGTGGGATCGGTGCGCTACCTCCGAGCCGCGTCCCCGGACTCGACGCTCGCCCTGTGCGCGCTCTCGCTGACGAACCACGCCCTCAGCTTCCACCGCGACGCCAACGAGTTCGTCGCCGAGTACCACGTCGAGGTGATTTTCCGCCCCGATTCCGGCGCCAGCCGGCAGGTGACCAGCGACCAAGTGGTGCGCGTGCGCGGCTTCCAGGAGACGTTGCGGGCTGACGAGAGCATCATCTTTCAGCAGTTCCTCACGCTGGGCGCCGGCGTCTATCATGTCAGCGTGCTGGTACGCGACCGCAACGGCCCCGCCCTGGGGCGCCAGGAGCGAGTGGATACCGTGCCGGCCTACACGCGTCGCTCGCTCGCGACACCCATCGCGGTCTATGAAGGACCCGGCCGCGGCGACGCGGCGGAGCGTCCCAAGCTGCTCGCCAACCCGCGGGCGACGCTGCCCTACGGCAGCGACACCCTGCGCTTCTATGTCGAAGGCTATGGCCTCGCCGAGCCGGCACGTCTCGCGCTCCGAGTGATCGATCACGGCGGATCCGACGTGCTCGAGGATACCGTGCCCTTCGCCCGCGGCACCGGTCTGGTGCGCGCCATGATCGCCCTGACGCCGGACCGCCTCCCGATGGGCCAGGCCCAGCTGCAGCTCCAGCCGGTCGGCGGCGGCCCGGAGGTCCGGGCGCCGTTTCTCGTCAGCTTCTCCAGCCAGTGGGTGATCACCAACTTCGACGAGATGATCAGCCTGTTGCGCTACTTCCCGCGCCAGGACTACGTGGACTCGTTGCGCAAAGCGGCCCCGGAGGCGCGCCCCGAGCTGTGGAAGCGGTTCTGGAAGGCGACGGATCCGGTGCCGATCACGCCCGAGAACGAAGCGCTGGACGACTATTTCAAGCGCATCCAGATCGCCAACCAGCGCTATGCCGAGGCCGGGGACCCCGGCTGGCTGACGGATCGCGGTGAAGTCTTCATCACCTTGGGCGAGCCCGAGGAGGTGTATGATCTGCGCGGTGACGTGAGCCGCGGCGGGACGGCCGTGATCCGCTGGACCTACAACACGCTGCAGCTGGTTCTGCTGTTCGCCGACCAGACCGGGTTCGGTCGGTTCCGCCTCACCCCCAGCTCGCGCGCCGATTACCAGCGGGTGCTGGCGCGGGTGCACCGGATGCAGTGAGCCGTCGGATCTCCTTTCTCCTTCCCCTGTTGATCGCCGTGCCGTCGCTCGCGGTGGCGCAGGAAGGGAGCGCCGCGGCGCAACGCGCCGAGTCCCTGCACGCCGCCGGTCGGCCGTGGCACGCGGCGGAGACGCTGCTCGCCGCCGCGACACGCGAACCACATCAGAACGCGGCCTTCATTGTCCAGAGCGCCCGCGCCGAGCTACGCGCCCGACGCTACGATCGCGCCCGAAGCCTGCTGGCGGGGCAGCCCTGGCTCGATGACTACGGGGAAGGCGAAGCGCTCGCCATCCTCGCGGAAGCCGAAGCGCGTCTGGGCGGGGCGGCGGCGGCGGCGACGCACTTCGTAGCGGCCCGCGCTCGGGCCAGCGGTGCCCGGGCGGCGTTGCTCGCGCTGCGGGCGGGGGTGGCATTCGAGGCG
>CAZXKD010000035.1:0-19306 GCA_964641215.1 uncultured Gemmatimonadaceae bacterium | reverse complement strand
AGGCCACCGACACGATGATCCCGAGGAGCGTGAAGAACGACCGCAGCTTGTGGCTCCAGGCGGCCTGCAAGGCGAGGCGAATGGCTTCGGTGAGCTGCATGGAGATAAAACTTAACGGGAAACGAGAAACGGGAATCGAGAAACGATGGAGGCGGGGCGGGGGAAGGGTCGTTTCCCGTTTCTCGTTTCCCCGCTTCCGGCCTTACTCGTAGCGCAACGCTTCAACCGGATCGAGGCGGGAGGCCTTGTTCGCAGGATAGAGGCCGAAGATGATGCCCGTCAGGGCGGCGGCCACGAGCGCGGCCAGGACAGAGGCGAGGGGGACGTGGGCCGGGATCGGGGTCGCCACGGCGAGCAGCAGCGCGACGATGCCACCACCGATCATCCCCACCACCCCGCCCACCAGCGTCAGGGTTGCGGCCTCGACCAGGAACTGCCACAGGATCTCCCGACGCGTGGCCCCGAGCGCCTTGCGCACGCCGATCTCGCGGGTGCGCTCCGTGACCGAGATCATCATGATGGCGATCACCCCCACGCCCCCCACCATCAGACCCACGGCCGAGAGCGCGAGCATCACGATGCGAATCATGAGCGTCGTGCTGTTCAGGTTGTCCAAGAATTTCTCCTGGCTCACCACGGCGAAGTTGTTGTCCTGGCCCGGCCGCAGGTGACGGCGCAGCCGCAGCGCTTCGGTGACGTCTTCCATCGCCTGCGGCGTCGTGGCGGCCGGGGCCGGGCCCACCAGGAATTGCATCCACCCCTTCCAATACCGCACGTGTTTCACCAGCGCGTTGTGGGGGATGATCGCCTCGGGCGAGGGTTGACCGCCGAACAGCTGCGGCGGTGGGTTGAACACGCCGATCACGGTGTACGGGACACCCTGGATGTGCACCCGCTGCCCGATCGGGTCCAGCCGGTCGAAGAGCAGCTCGGCCAGTTTCTGGTTGACGACGACCAGCTGCTCCGAGGCGGCCTCCTCCACCTCGGTGAACGACCGACCGGGTGACACATCGCCGCCGGCCACGTTGGGCCATGCGGCGCTGCGGCCGTCGATTCTGACGCTGTGCTGCGTCTTGGCGCCGAAGGTGACGTCCGCCTGCCCGCCTTCCTCCACGGCCACCCAGCTCACGGACCGCACCCGCTCGACGGCCTTGGCGTCGACCAGGGACAGTGGTGGGTTGTGGCGCCAGGGGCAGCTGTCGTCCCCTTCACAGGTGTTCACACCTCCCTGGAAGAAGCGGCCGACCCAGAACGTCTTGGGGCCGGACCGCTCCAGAATGTCGGCAACGCCTTTGTTGAAGCCGCTGATGATCGCCCCGATCACCATGACCACCAGCACGCCGATGGCGACGCCGAGGATGGTGAGCGCCGCCCGCCCCTTGTGCGCACGCAGCGATTCGAGCGCAATGCCGACGCCTTCGAGCATGGGGGTCATACGGTCACTCCTGACGCAGCGCCGCGATGGGGTCGAGCCGCGCGGCGCGGCTGGCGGGATACACGCCGGCGATGATCCCGACCCCGCCACCCACGACCACCCCGAGGACGATCGAGAACGGCGACACGGTCGCCGGCAGCGGGGTGGCGACTTGCAGCAACAGCGACAGGGCGATGCCCGTGACGATCCCGAAGGTGGCCCCCACCGTCGCCAGCGCGGTGGCTTCCGCGAGGAACTGGCGCATGATGTCGCGGCGCCGCGCCCCCAGCGACTTGCGGATGCCGATCTCCCGCGTCCGCTCCGCCACCGCCATGAGCATGATGTTCATGATGACGATCCCACCGACGACGAGCGCGACGCCCACGAGGCCCGGCCCGACGGCGTAGAGGATGCGACTCAACTTGTTCCAGAAGTCCAGCACGCCCTCCGAGGTCATCATGGCGAAGTTGTCGTCCTGGCGCGGCCGCAGGTGGCGTCGGCTCCGCATGATGGCTTCTGTCTGGTCCATCGCCTCCCGCATCTCGGGCTCGGAGCCGGCCCGCACCAGCAAGGCGTCGACCACGCCGGGCGGATTCACTTCGCGCTGGATAGGGGACAGCGCCGGCGCGACCACGAACTTGTCCAGCGACATGCCGAACAAGTTCCCTTGCTGCTCCACGATGCCGATCACCAGGTAGGGAATGCCGTGGATGCGCACGCTGCGGCCCAGCGGGTTCAAATTGACGAACAGCTTCTCGGCCAGATCGTGGCCCAGCACCACGACTGTGGCTCCGGCCTTCGCTTCCTGCGCGGTGAAGGCACGGCCCTGTTCGATCTTGAGGTTCATGATCTCGAAGTACCGCTCGGTGGTGCCCTCGAGCGTGATTCCCTGCGCGCGCTTCCCCCGGAATTCGACGCTGCCGTTGTCCTCGGAGTACCACGCCGTGATCGCCGGCACCGTCAGCCCGTGGGTCACGGCATCGGCGTCCGCGAACCGGATGCGCGGCCGCCGCCGCCACGAGCGCCAGGTGGAATCGTCCACGTTGAAGTTGACGTTCGGCCGCTGCCGCAGGTGGAAGGTGTTCACGCCCACCAGCGTGCCCGCGAACTTGTCGGTCATGTACACGTTCATGCCATTCACGATCGACCAGGCGCCGATCAGGAACGTGACGCCGATGAAGACGCCGATCAGGGAGAAGCCGCTCTTCAGCTTCTGGGCCTGGATTTGCTGCAGCGCGAGACGGAGCGCTTCGAACAGCGGCACGTCAGGCGGCCTTCTGCTGGTCGGTGGCGACCAGGCCGTCGCGCAGGGTCACCACCCGCGCGGCATGCGCGGCGATGTCGGCCTCGTGCGTCACCATCACGATGGTCTGCCCCTGGCCGTGCAGGTCGCCGAAAACCTGCATGATTTCCTGACTCGTGGTCGAGTCGAGGTTGCCGGTCGGCTCGTCGGCGAGCAGGATACTCGGCTCGTTCACCAGGGCCCGGGCGATGGCCACGCGCTGTCGCTGGCCGCCGGACAGCTCGTTCGGCTTGTGCACCATCCGGTCGCCGAGCCCCACGCGCTCCAGCGCCCGTGCGGCCTGGGCGCGCCGCGCTCTGGCCCCGAGCCCCGCGTAGATCAGGGGCAGCTCCACGTTGTGCAGCGCGGACGCGCGGGGCAGCAGGTTGAACGTCTGAAAGACGAAGCCGATCTCCTTGTTGCGGATCCGGGCCAGCGCGTCGTCGGCCAAGTCGGAGACCTTCTGGCCGTTGAGCCAGTACTCGCCGCTGGTCGGCGTGTCGAGGCAGCCGACGAGGTTCATCAGCGTCGACTTCCCCGAGCCCGACGGTCCCATCACCGCCACGTACTCGTTGCGCCGGATCTGCACGCTCACGCCGCGCAGCGCGCGCACGATCTCCGACCCCATGTCGTACTCGCGGGCGAGCTTGTGAGTGAGGATGATGACGTCGGGCAGCGGGGTGTCGCCCGTGTGAAACTCCTGGGCGATCACGCGGGCTTCTTGCCGCGGCTCGTGTCGGCCGCCTGCCGCGACGGCTTGACCGGCGCCCCGTCATGCAAGTCCCGGATCGCCTGGTAGGGTCCGGCGACGATCGTCTCGTCCTGGTGCAGACCGTCGAGCACCTCGAAATACTCGTCGCCCGCGATGCCGACCTTCACCGGCCGGAACGTCGCCTTGCCGTTCTGGACCACGAACACGCCTTCCGTCTCCTTCTTCTTGGTCCCGGCGCTGTCGCGCCGAACGGCCGGCGTGGAGGAGGGGCCGTTCCGCGTCTCCGTGCTCACCGGGGTGTTCTCCCGCACCGTGAGCGCGATGATGGGGATCGACAACGCCTGCTTGCGCGTATCGGTGATGATCCGCGCGGTGGCCGAGAGATCCGGACGCACGTCGCCGGGCGGGTTGGACAAGGTGATCTCCACCTCGTAGTCGACCGCCTGGGTGTTCGTGCCGGGCGTCGTGGACGCCCCTGCCACGAGGATCGAGCTGTTGGCGATCTTCGTCACCCGGCCGATGAAGGTGGTGTCGGGGAAGGCGTCGATCGTCACCTCGACCGAGTCGGCGAGGTGGACGCGCACGACGTCGGTCTCGTCCACGTTCACCTTGACTTGGATCACCGACAGGTCGGCGATGGTCATGAGCAGGCCGACCTCCTTAGAGAACGTGCCCGGGACCGCCACCTCGCCCTCTTCGACGGCGAGCCGAGTGATTCGGCCCGACATCGGGGCGACGATGTGGGTCTTGGCCAGGTTCTGGCGCGAAGACTCGACGGCCGCCCGCGACTGGTCCACCTGGTGGGTCGCGGAGTTCAGGTTTGCCTCGGCGATGTCGAAGGCCGTTTGCGCCTGCTCCAGCTGCTCCTGCGACACCAGATTCGGGTTCTGCTGGTGCAGCTCCTTGGTCCGCCCTAACGCCCGCTGCGCCTGGTCCCGGTTGGCCCGGGCCTGCAAGGCGAGCGCCTCGGCCGTGGCCAGCGCCGCCTGGGCCCGTTGCACGTCGGACTGGTAGAGGGTCGGATCGATCTGCAGGAGGAACTGGCCTTTGGTCACGTAGTCGCCTTCATGAACGGCGATCTGCGTGATGCGCCCCTGAATGTCGGGGCTAATGTCGACCTTCTTCTTCGGCTGGATCTTGCCGCTCGACGTGACCGCGGCGACCAGGTCGCGGCGTCCCACCTTCGCGAACCGGACTTCGGCGCCCCGCTCCCGCTTCGCGCTCGCGCTGACGAGAATAATACCGAAGAGCAGCACCGCTCCTCCGACCCCGACGAGCACCTTGTTTCGCTTGGACATGTCTTGCGATTCCTCTCGTTAACGCAACGGACGGCCGACGGCTGCCTCCAGCCCGGCCACCGCTTTGTGGTAACTATAGACTGCCGCGACGTAGTCGTACTCGGCCCGCAGCGAGGCGACCTGCGCGTCCAGCAGCTCGAAGAAGGTCCCGGAGCCGACACGGTACCGCTCCGTCGCGAGTTGCAGCTGCTCCCGCGCCGCCGACCGGTTGGTGTCCTGGATCGCGATCGTGCGGTACGCCGTCACCACCGTCAGGTACCCCTGGCTCACTTCCGTCTGCACCCCGAGCCCGCGCGCCCGCACGGACTCCTCGAGATCCTGGTGGCTCGCCTTCGCTTGCGCCACCTGCAGCGGCTGCGAAAAGTTGAGCCAGACGGGGAGCGTGACGGTCAGCCGCGCCTGGAACGGTTGCTGCGTGAAGTTGAACGGGTAGAGGGCATTCTGGCTCCGCAGCGCCTGCTCGTTTGACGCGCCCCAGACGTAGACGCTGCAGTCGTTGGCCGTCAGGCCGGCATTGGTCCGGATCTTGTTATCCTCGACGCACGCGTTGTATTGCGCGCCGTACTGCGCCTGCTGCCCGCGGATGATCGGATCGATGTTCGAGTATTTCTGCGTGAAGCCCGACCATAGCGCCGACACGGACAGGGACGGCCCGTAGCTCGCGGCCGCCGCCCGGACACCCCAGCTGGCAGCCCGCTCGCGCGCGCGCAGTGCCTGCAGGGCGGGATTCTGCGCTTCCGCCATCGTGAGCAACTCTTCGAGCTTCCAGGGCGGCGCGGTCACCGGGAACGTGTCGCTGAGCTGGATGGAATCGACGTTGAGCGGCGCCATGACGCCGAGCTGCTGGAACAGCCGCAGCTTCTCCACACTCACCGCAGTCGCGGCCTGCAGCAGCGCCACTTCGGCTTGCCCGCGGGCGACCTGCGCCTGGCGCACGTCGATGAGCGTCGCCTGCCCGACGGCGTAGCGCGCCTGGGCGAGCTTCAGGAACTCCTCGTTCCGATTCAGCTGCTTGCGCGCGACCTCGGCGTTTTCCCGCGCCTGCAGCACCGTGAAATACTGCTGCGTCACCGCCGTGACCAGGTTCGTGCCCGCGCCCGCGATGTCGGCTTCGGTCGCGTTATCCTGGGCGCGCTGCAACCCGGGTTGCGACAACGTCGACCCCGACAACTGCCAGTCGAGCCCGAGGCTGTAGCTCGAGGACAGGGTCGCGACGCTCTGCGAGAAATTGGCGGTCAGAAACCGCTGCTGGCCGGGCCCGCTGTAGCCGATCCCGCCGGAGGCAGTGACCGTCGGTAGCAACAGGCTCGAGAAGGCGTTGCGCACGGCCCAGGCCGCGGGCCCGCGCTTGCTGAGCGTCTGGCGGTAGGTCGGATTGTGCTCGCGGGCGATGGCGATCGCATCGGCGAGCGACAGGGTGGCGGGGACCGACTGCTGGGCTACTACGAAGGCCGGGCAGACGACGAGCCCGACGGTGATCAACACGTGTCTCATAAGTCTTCCCTAACGGAGAAAAGCGAGTCGTGAGGTCGAACCCTCATACGCGCAAGGGCTGCTTGGGGTTTCGTCCTCGGACACGTGCGGGGTCGCCTGTATAAGAACTTGACAAAAGCTAATTCGACGGTAGGCGCTCCGCTACGATGTGACGAGAGGGGAGCTCGACCTTCATGAGTCGGCCGCCGGCGTCGAGCCACAAGGAGGCCGGGCCAGCCGCCCCACCGGTGACCGCGACCCGGCGCAGCATCGTCGGGTCGTGGTTCAGCGTAGTCGGCTGAATGCCGAGGTCCTGGACCGTCACCGCCACGCGGCGAGCGCCCCGGGGGTGAATAGCGGTCAACGTCACCGGAGACGATCGGGCCCTCCAGGCAACGAAGAGGTATAACGCGAAGACGGAGTCGTCGAGCACGACGCTGTTCGCGGCGGCGGCGAGCTCGCGGGCGCGCTCACTGGCGCGGGCGAGGTAGCGGAGCGTGAAGCGGCCGCGCCCCGCCTGGCCGAGAATGCGGACCGGCGCGCGGGGGTCGCCGACGTCGTACTGCAGGGCGAGTGGGGTGGAATCGGCCGCGAGCTCAAGGATCGGCGACAGCACGACGCCAGGCGAGTTGTGATTGTAACGTGTGGTCGCTGCGAGGCTCCAGCCGCCGGCGGGACGGCCGGCGAACAGGCGGAACTCCTCGCGGGCGATTTCCAGCGTGTCCTGCCGCACGACGAAGGTGCCCTCGTCGAGGGAGGGCGGGCCCTGCCAAGCGGCGAGAACCAGCAGCAACACGTTCACGCGGCGCCTCCCGGCCGCCCCACGCCCCCGTCGAGGACTCGCGCGACGACCCGCTCTTGGATCATCTTGTAGAGTCTCTCGCCTTTGTCTCGAGAAGCGAGCGACGGCCGGCCCAGCGAGCCGGGACTCACCGCTGGAAGAGGCGAGACCGACGGGGCCCGGCGGCGCAAGCGCGCGAGCGTGCCGGGTGACGGCAAGTAGTCCTTGGCCAAGTCCATCCGCACGAGATGGGGTGCGAGGTAGAGCATCAGAGAGGTGTCGAGCTCGCCGCCGTGGACCGGCCCGTCCGCGTCCTCGAGCAGGCCGGCGAAGTCGAGCGCGAACACATCCACCGTGAATACCCGCGCACGCCGGGTCCGGAGGGTCGAGAGCGCCTCTTGATGTGGGTCGTGGCCATGCGCGGTGAGAATGACGAAGGTGCCGACGCCGCTCTGCTCCCAGGAGCCGAGCAGGTCGTTCATCCAGCGGTGCAGGGTCTTGCGGCGCACGGCGGCGTTCCCGGGGTACGCGACCTTCGTGGCGGTGTTGACGCCGTACTCCACCGTCGGGGCCCGCAGAATCCCGAACCTGGTTGAGAGGTCGTCGGCGAGTCGCTCGACGATGAGGCTGTCGCAGCCCAGCGGCAGGTGCGGGCCATGCTGCTCGCAGGTGCCGACAGGCACGAGGAGACGAGGGTCGCGCGCGAGGGCGTCGCGCACCGCATCCGGGAGGAGCGCCTTCAGGTGCAGCGGCTGGGTCATATCCTGATCGCGTGCGGCGTGGCGGTGGTGGTGGCGGCGGAATGGCTGCACAACGCCGGCGACGTCGACGTGTGGGCCTGGACCGCGGGTGCCGCCGGCGTCGTAGCCGTCACCGCGTACGCAATGCGCGGGAAGCCGCGACTGCGCGACGCCGCGGCCGGGGCGGCGGCCGCGCTCAGCCTGGCGCTCGGTGTCGTGCTGGTGGCGGGCTTGCTGCGCGTGCGGCGCATCCAGTGCTGCTGGCCTGCCGAACGCGAGCGGCTCGTGACCCGCGCGTCCGAACGTCTCGCCGCGACGCTGGCGCGCGCCGTCACGGAAGCGCGTCGGCTCGCCGAACAGGGCGCGACGGCGGCGCTGCTACCAGGCGAACAGCGATTCGCGAAGCTCGTCGAGGCGGTCGCGGCCGGGCCGGCCGGTCTGGAACGGGGGGTCGTGATCCTCGCGCCCAACGGCGAGCCCGTGGCATGGGCCGGCCGGCACCGCCTGGTCCCCGCGAACGATACCGCCGAATTACGCGCTGACATCACCCCATTCTACGTGTCGCTGCACGCCCGGCGCCAGACACAGGCCGACGGGTCGGCGATCGGGACGGTTCTGCTCTACGCGGCGCCGGTGGCGCCCGACTCGCAAGAAGCGCTCTCCGTCGCGTTCGCGCGCGCGCGGGGCGTCGCGCTGCGATTCTACGCGCCCGCCGTCGCCCCGCGTGACTCGGATGTCTTCGAGTTCTGTCCGATCAAGTGCGATAGCACGGCGGCGCGGCTGTTCAGCGTGCGCCCGCAGCCGCCGGAGCAGGGCGATGCCAAGCTGGCGACCCTGCGGCAGACCGCCGGCCTCGCGGTGTTGCTGCTCGTGACGGCGCTCCTGTCGCTCCTCCTGGCCGCACGGCCCGGCGCTTGGCGCTGCAGCGTCCTGCTCGTCGGCGTCTGGATCGCAGTCCGCGCACCGGGAGGCCTGCCGGTTCCGGGTGCCGGGTACTTCTCGCCGGCCACCTTCTTCCGCCCGGTGTTGCAGGTGGTCCATGTGTCGGCCGGCACGTTGACGGCCGTCGGCGCAGTGCTGGTCCTCATGGGCGTCGCCTTGTGGCGGCGAGGGATACGCCCGCGCGCATGGAGCGTCGCGGTCACGACGCTGCTCGTCGTCGCGGCGCCGTACCTCGTCCGCTACTTCGGCCGGGGCATTACACCCCCGGCGGGGAGCGTAGGGTTCGGCCTTTGGCTCTCGTGGGAAGTGGCCATCGCCTTGGTGAGCATCGCGCTCGTGCTGCTCGCGGCCGCGTTGGTGCGCGGGCCTGCCGAGCCCCGACGCGTGCCGTGGACGATTCCCGCGGCGTGCGCCTGGGCCGTGCTCGCAGGCGCGGCGGGATTGTGGCTGTGGCAGCCGTACGGGGCGTGGCCAGGATGGTACACCTTCGTGTGGCTGCCGGCGCTCGTGGGAGTGATCGTGCCCGCCCCGCGGCGCTGGGCGCTGGGGGGGATCGCCACGGTCGCCGGCACCGCCGCGGCGCTGGTGACGTGGGGAGCGGCCGTGGAGGGCCGGATCTCGCTGGCGATGCGGGACGCGCAGCGGTTGGGCCGCGAGGGCGACGCGATCGCCCTGGCGAAGCTGGAGCGGTTCGGACAGGAACTGGCGGGCGGCACCGCCCCGACGCCTCCACCCCTCCCGCCCCCCCGCTCGGCGGGGGACTTGTACGCGCTCTGGCTACGCTCGCCGCTTGCCGAGGACGATTATCCCGCGGCGCTGGGACTGTGGTCGCGGGCCGGACGACGGATGGCCGAGCTGCGCCTCGCGGCCCTCGACCTCCCGCCCTCGTTGCTCGCCGCCCTGGTCCGTTCCGCGGTGGACAGCGCGGGGTTCCGGGTCGAGCGGTTGGAGCGCATCCCGGGCGTGCACTACGTGCTGGTCGCGCGGCTCCCTTCCGGAGAGCGGGTGACCGTCGGCATCGGCCCGCGGTCGCGTGCGATGCTGCCCGACCGGGTCGCGCGCTTTCTGCGGGGCGAGCGAGGCGGCCTGCCTCCCTACACGATCCTTCTCTCCCTCCCGAGCCCCTCGGGGCCGCTGCCGCCGGAGGATCTGGAGTGGACACGGGTCGGCTGGGCGGCGCGCGGAGACCGGAGCGTGGCGCTCCCCGACGGTGTGCGCCACGTCCACGTGGGCGTGGATCTGCGCGGGCCCGCGGCCCTGCTCGTGCGAGGCGCGCTCGTGGTGCTGATCGACGCCGCCCTGCTGGCCGCGGCCTGGCTGCTCTTCCTCTTTCTCTCGGTCGGGGAGTGGCCCCGTCCGCCGTCCCTCGCAGCGGCCTTCCGTTCGAGCTACCGCGTGCGCCTCACCGTCGCGCTGGTCGCCTTCTTTGTGCTTCCCGTGCTCGCCTTTGCGGCATTGAGCTACGCCCGCCTCCGCGACGATGCGCGCCAGGATGGCGACCTCCTGATCCGCCAGACGCTGCGCGATGCCACCGCGACCGCGGGGCAGATGGACTTCGCGCGCCCGGCGGCGTTGGACAGCGCCATCGTGGACCTCGGGGCACAGCTCGACGCCGATCTGTGGCTGTACCGGGCGGGCCGCTTGGCCGGCACCAGCGCGCCGGTGTTGGCCGAGCTCGGGCTCGTCGACCCGTTTCTCGCCCCGCGTGTATTCGAGCGACTCGCCTTGGAGGACGAGCTCGACGCCACGGCGGACGACCGCACGGCCGGCCGGGCGATCCGGGTGGGCTACAAGGTCGTGCGGGCGGGACCGCCCGACGAGCTGGGCATCCTCGCGGCGCCGCAGCTGCTGGATGATGAGCGCGTACGGCAGCAGGAGGAGGACCTCGCGCTCGCGCTGATCCTCGCCACCGTGGCCGGATTGCTCGCGGCGGTAACGCTGGCGGGACTCGCGGCGCGGACCCTGGCGCGACCCGTCGCGGCGCTCCGGGAGGCGGCGCTCGCGGTGGGCCGCGGTACCGCGCCCCCGGCATTCCCAGCCGGCGCCCCACGGGAATTCCAGCCCGTGCTCACCGCCTTCGAGCGGATGGTCGCCGACGTGCGCCGCAGCCAGGCGGCGGTGGAGGAGGCGCGGCGGCGCACCGCGCAGGTGCTGGCGAACGTCGCGACCGCGGTGATTGCGGTCGACCCGGAGCTGCGCGTCACGATGGCAAACCCGCGAGCCGAGGAGCTGCTGGGCAGCAGGCTCGAGCCGGGCGATATCCTCACGCGCGCCACCGACGCCGTATGGGCGCCGGTCTGGGACGCGGTGCGCGGCTTCGTCGCCGTGCCGGGGTCGACACCGGACATCGTCGACCGCGAATTCGAGATCGCCGGGCGCCGGATCCGCGTGCAGCTCGCCGTGCTGGGACCGAGCCCCGACGGGTGCGTCGTGGCCCTGGACGACGCAACGGCGCTGGCGCGAGCCGCGCGCGTGCTGGCCTGGGGAGAAATGGCGCGACAGGTGGCCCACGAGATCAAGAATCCGCTCACCCCCATCCGGCTTGGGGTCCAGCACCTGCAGCGTGCCAGGGGCAAAGCCGGGGGAGGGAATTTCGACGCCACGCTGCAGGAGACCTCCGAGCGTATCCTGGCCGAAATCGACCGTCTGGACGCCATCGCGCGCGCCTTCTCGCGTTTCGGCGCACCCGCTGCCGAGGCGGCGCCCCTCGAGCCGGTGGACCTGCTGACGGCGGCTCGGGAGGTGGTGCAGCTGTACGGACTGGGCGGTGGTGGCCCCGGGAGCGGAACGCGCTTCGGCGTCGAAGGGGAGGGAGGGCCGCCCGCGCTGGCACGCAAAGACGAAGTGAAGGAGGTGCTGGTCAACCTCCTCGAGAATGCCCGCAACGCCGGCGCGCGGGTGGTGACCGTCCGCGTCTCTGACGGTGGGCTGCGGCTCAGCGTGGAGGACGACGGGCGCGGCGTCCCACCGGAGAGTCTGTCCCGCGTGTTCGAGCCCACCTTCTCGACCACCTCGAGCGGCTCCGGCCTGGGTCTGGCGATCGCCAAGCGACTGGTGGAAAGCTGGGGGGGGGCTATCACGCTGACGAGCCAGTCGGGTCGGGGAACCATCGTCACCATCGCATTCGGCGACGTGGCCCGGTGACGGCCGTCACGCCCGCATGGGGCGCGGGGCTCCAACTTGTTGTAGGTTAGGGCCGCACCCGTCACCCTGCGCGAGGTACCCCGTGCGCTCCACACTGGTTGGCTGCTGGGTCGTCGTTCTTCTGGTGGGCGCCGCCGTGCCCGCCCGAGCCCAGTTTTCCTTCGACGCCCGGCGTATCGGGATGGGTGGAGTCAGCCTCACCCGCGACGGCGCCCTCCGTCGTTACAACCCCGCCTATCGGGCCGTGCCAGACCACCGTGGAGTAGGCGGGGGGGCGAAACTCACCATCCCGATCCCCCTGGGCATACTCCAGGCGCTCAAAGACAGCGCCGCGTTCGACGTGCACGCCTCCTACTTCAATGCGATCGAGCTGGCGAACAAGGTACTGAATCCGCCTCTGTACCTCGAAGTGAAGAAGGCTCCCATCCCTACGAACGATGTCACCTTCACCGTCGGTCGGAGCGCCCTGGTCGTCGATCTGGGAAAGGCGAAGCAGCTCGTTCCCACCGACGAGATCGGCATCGGCGGCTCGAGCCGCTTTCTCGACATCGGGCCGACGATCAAAGGGGTGCACATCGGTGTGCTGGCGTTCCTCCAGGAGGACGTCGGCTTCACTCTGGGCGACACGTTGCGGAGCTTTCTGCGCAACGCGGACTCGGCGCACGTGCAAACGCGCTACTTCGTGAATGTGGATGGCAAGGGCCAGGTCGGGTTCGCGCCGACGATCAGCTATGCGGGGCGGCTCGCCGGTGGCGGCGCTGCCGACTCCGACGACGGGCTCTACGTGGGCGGCGCCCTGCACTATTACTTCGGTGTGGCGTTCGGGCGCGCGACCGGGATCGATGGCTTCCGCACGGGTGACACGCTGTTCGCCGGCTCGAATCCGGTCAAACCGACTGTGGACGATACGATCTATACCTCGAACCACATCGGGAAGCAGTTCGGGCACGGCGTGGGCGGCGACGTGGGCTTCGCCTACGTTGCGGGGCCGGTCGAGTTCGGCGTCGGCGTGAACGACATCGGAGCCACTCTGACGTGGAAGGACGCCCAGGTGAGGCATGTCTTCTACGCTACCGACAGCAACACCGTCAGGGATTCGATCATCCAGCCCCACGTCGAGACCAAGACCAAGCTGCCGGTGAGCTACGTCGCGAACATCGCCTACCGGATGGGCCAGGGAATCACCCTGGGGGCTGACATCGTGGACAACGGGCGGGGCACCGCCGAGCACGTCGGGGCCGAGGTGCGGTTCGGACCGCTGGCGCTGCGCGGCGGCATCGCGCGCGACACGCGAAAGAAGGTGGAGTTCGGCACCGGCACGGGCCTACGGTTCGGCCCCTTCGGGCTCGACGTGGGCTTCTGGACCCACAGCAATTCGCTCTCGAATGCGCGCGGCATCACGATGGCGACGTCACTCTCGATCTATTGAGGAGGGTCGTATGAGGGCGAAATGGATCGGGGCGGGGATGGCGGTAACGGCGCTTGCTGCAGCGGTGCTGGTCCTGGCCTGCGGCGACGATCGGGTGATCTTCGACGTGGACGTGTTCAGCTTCTTGAACGCGGGTGCGGACACCATCCACTATACCGTCCCCATCGTGGTCACCGACAGTGTGACGAACACGCCGATCAAGATGAATCTACCTGCTGGACTGGGGAAATCCGCTGTAGACAGCGTTACGCTGTCGGGCACCGCCAACATCGTCAATAATACCGGGTCCGGCACCGTGACCTTCAGGATCTTCATCGACACCTCCTCGGCTACGACGTACAGCCGCGCGCCATTCGTGTCGACCGGCGGCGCGGCGGGGCCCGGCGCCACCACGACGCCCATCAGCGCGAGCGCGACCGTGGTTGGAGACTCGCGCTTCCTGAATCAATCCCTCTGGGTTGGTGTGAGGGCCCGGGTAGCGGCCACGAGCGCTCCGATCGACGGCAAAGTGCAGGTCACGGGGCTGCGCCTCCGCGTCGTGCTGAAGCCTAAGGTCTTCTAAGAAGTGACCCGAGTTCCGCGCGCGGGGGCCGGCGGTGAGCGGCCCCGGCGCCGTGTCGTTTCCCGATGTTAGATTGATCCCGTGACCACGGGGAATCGCCGGCGCACCGTCACCGTCTCCCTGGGCGGCGTTGCGGTGGGCTCCGCCCACCCGATCGTCGTCCAGTCGATGACCAACACGGATACGGCGGACGTCGCAGCCACCGCCTCCCAGATTCGCGCCCTGCACCAGGCCGGCAGCGAGCTGGTGCGCGTCACGGTTAATAATGAAGGGGCGGCCCAGGCCGTCCCGGACATCGTCGCCCAGGTCGACGTCCCGGTGATCGGCGACTTCCACTACAACGGTCACCTGCTGCTCGCCCAGCACCCGAAGTGCGCCGCGGCGCTCGCCAAATACCGCATCAACCCGGGCAACGTCGGCGCCAAGCGCCGCGACGACAACTTCCGCACGATCGTCGAGATCGCCATTGCCAATGACAAGCCGATCCGCATCGGTGTGAATTGGGGCAGCCTCGACCAGCAGCTTCTCACCGAGATGATGGATGCCAACGCCAGGCTTGCCGAGCCGCGGGACGCCCGCGACGTCACGATGGACGCCATGGTCGCCAGCGCCGCACGATCGGCGGAGCTCGCCGAAGCGTGTGGACTGCCCCACGACCGGATCATCCTCTCCGCGAAGGTGTCCGGTGTGCAGGATCTGATCGCAGTGTACCGCAAGCTCGCCGTGCTCTCCGACTTCCCCCTCCACCTCGGCCTCACCGAGGCGGGGATGGGGGCGAAGGGAATCATCGCTAGTACCGCGGGCCTCGCGATCCTGCTCCAAGAAGGCATCGGCGACACGATCCGCGTCTCTCTCACGCCGAAGCCCGGCGGCGACCGCATCGAGGAAGTCCACGTGGCCCAGCAGGTGTTGCAGTCGCTGGGACTGCGCAGCTTCACCGCCCAAGTGACGGCCTGCCCGGGCTGCGGCCGCACGACATCCCACTTCTTCCAGGAGATGGCTGAGGAGATCCAGACCTACCTGCGCGAGCGGCGGCCGGTGTGGCAGGCCCAGTACCCCGGCGCCGAGGAGCTGCGCGTGGCGGTGATGGGGTGTGTAGTGAACGGACCGGGCGAATCCAAGCACGCCGATATCGGTATCTCGTTGCCCGGCACCTTCGAGGAGCCGAAGGCGCCCGTGTACGTGGACGGGAAGCTGAAGCTGACTCTCAAGGGCGACGCCATCGTCGCGGACTTCCTGAAGATCCTCGAGGAATACGTCGAGACGCGCTACGGCAGGACGGCCGTCAGCCGTCAGCGATCAGCCGTCGGTTAGCGGATCGGCAGGCCGAGGGGGACCTCGCGGTCGGGGTGCACCAGAACGATGTCGCCTTCGCCCAGCATCACCCCCAGAGTGAGCACCTCCGAGAAAAAGTCGGCGATCTGGCGCGGGGGAAAGTTGATCACTGCCAGCACCTGCTTTCCCACCAGGCCCGTCCGCTCATAGTACTTGGTGATCTGAGCGCTCGACGTCTTCACGCCTAGTGGCCCAAAGTCGATCTTCAGCTTGTAGGCGGGCTTGCGAGCCTTCGGGAAGTCGTCCACCTGGATCACTCGCCCCACCCGGATGTCCACTTCCAGGAAGTCGTCGTAGGTGATGTGGTTCATGCTCTCCCCTCATCGGGTGGTGCCCGCCCCCCCGCTCCCCCCCCACCGTCTCCCCACTGGTCGATTTCGGGCTCCCTCGAACGTTCACTAACAGACGACGGTGTCGAGGTCGGGAAACTCGCTCGAGGGCTGGTCCGTTTCTAGATCGACCGGCCTTACCGCGCCACCAAGCTAGCGTCTAGATTACTCTTCTGCTTCTGTCCAAGGGGTATTGCGCACATGAAGCTGTCCGAGGTTGCGATCCAACGGCCGGTGCTCGCCAGCATGGCGAGCGCGGCACTGGTGCTGTTCGGCGTCATCGGGTACACGCGTCTGTCGGTGCGCGAGCTACCGGATATCGATCCCCCGATCATTTCAGTCAGCACGACGCTCCCCGGCGCCAATGCGCAGGTGGTGGAGACGGCTGTGACCGACGTGCTCGAAGAGGAGCTGTCCACTATCCAGGGGCTGCGCACCCTCACCAGCTCGTCGTCGGAGGAGAACAGCCAGATCACTCTGGAGTTCAACCTCGATCGACCAGTGGATATCGCCGCCCAAGATGTGCGGGACAAGGTCTCGCGGGTGCGCGGGCGCCTGCCGGTGGATGTGCTGGAGCCGGTGATCGCGAAGCAGCAGGCCGACGCGCAGCCGTTCTTCTGGCTGGCGTTGAGCAGCCCGAACTACGACCTGATGCAGCTCTCCGACGTCGCCGACCGGATGGTGAAGGCGCGGCTGCAGAGTCTCCCCGGCGTCGGCAGCGCCGGGATCTTCGGCGAGCGGCGATACGCCATGCGGGTGTGGGTGCAGCCCGACGAGCTGGCGGCGCGGAGCCTCACCGTCCAGGACGTGGAGAGCGCGATCGCGGCACGCAACGTCGAAATTCCTGCCGGCCGCATCGAATCGACCAGGCGGGAGTTCTCGGTCCGCTCCTTGGGCGAGCTGAAGACGCCGCAGGAATTCGGCGAGCTGGTCGTGGCGACGCAGGCGACCCAGGTCGTCAAGCTCAAGGATGTTGCGAATGTCGAGCTGGGGCCTGAGGACAATCGCTCGATATTCCGCTACAACAGCAATCCCGCGGTCGCCATCGGCGTCGTCCGCCAGTCCAAGGCGAACCTCATCCAGGTCGCGCAGAGCATTCGGGTGGCGCTCCCCAGCATCCAGGCGACCCTGCCCCCCGGCGTCAAGCTCGAAATCGCGTTCGACGGGTCGGTCTTCGTCACGCATTCGATCAACGATGCGCGTCTGACGCTGCTCATCGCGGCGATCCTCGTAGTCCTCATCATTTTCGTGTTTCTGCGTAACGTCCGCGCGACGGTCATCCCGGGCCTGGCGATCCCGGCGTCGATCGTGTCGACGTACGCGATCATGTATTTCCTCGGCTTCTCGATCAACAACTTCACCCTGCTCGCGCTCACGATCGCGATCGGCATCGTGGTGGACGATGCCATCATTGTGCTCGAGAATGCGTACCGACACCAGGAAGAGCTGAACGAGAAACCGGAACAGGCAGCGGTCAGGGGCACCAACGAGATCGGGTTCGCCGTCATCGCGACGACGATCGCCCTGGTGGCCGTGTTCACGCCGCTCGGGTTCCTGCGCGGCTCCACGGGGCGGCTGCTCTCCGAGTTCGGCATCGCGGTCGCCGGGGCCGTTGTGATCTCCGGATTCGTCGCGCTGACGCTGACGCCGATGTTGTGCGCGAAGGTGTTGCGGGTGCCCCACGAGCACGGAGCCATCTTCAAGGTGTTCGAGCAAGGCTTCAACGCCATCGCGGAACGGTACGCCGGACTGCTGCAGAAAGCATTGCGGAACCGGGGATTGGTTCTCGCCGGGACGGCGGCGACCGTGGCGCTGGCGTTCGTGCTGTATCGCAACCTCAAGCAGGAGCTCATACCGGACGACGACCGTGGTTTCTTTCTGGTGGTGGCGTCGGCGCCCGAAGGCTCGTCGCTCGAATATACGAACGGGTATGTGCGCCAGATCGAGCAAATCATCGGCAAGACCCCGGAGGTGCAGGGGTACTTCACGATCATTGGCGGATTCGCGGGCGGGGTCAACCGGGCCTTCGTCGGCGTTATCCTCAAGGATTGGAGCGAACGTCATACCACCGTCCAGCAAATGGTGGGCGGGCTGTTCCCCCACTTGTTCGGGATCGCGGGTGTCCGAGCGTTCCCGTACGCCCCCGGGGCCCTCGGCTTCAGTCAACCGGTACAGTACGTGGTCCAAAACCCGGATTTCGTGCGGCTCGGGCAAGCGATGGATACGTTCGTGACGCACGCGCGGGCGATCAAAGGACTCACCAACATCGACACCGATCTCCGGGTCAACAAGCCGGAGCTGCGGGTCACGTTCGACCGCGACCGCGCCGAGGATCTCGGTGTGCCCGTGCGCGATGTCGCCGCCGCGCTCCAGACGTTCCTGGGGGGCCGGCGGGTCAGTACGTTCACCCGCAACGACAAGCTCTACTACGTGATGGTGCAGCTCGACCCGAGCCACCGCGCCACGCCGAGCGACATGTCGGGCATTTACCTGCGAGGCCGCGACGGACAACTGGTGCAGCTCGGCGCGCTCGCCAGAGTCGAGGAAGGTGTGGGGCCTCGCCAGATCAATCACTTCAACCGCGTGCCGTCGTTCACGTTGACCGCGTCGTTGATCCCGCCGTTCGCGCAAGGCGAGTCGATCGATTCGCTCGATGCGCTGGCGCGCCACGTGCTCCCGGCGGGGAGCACGACGGCCCTGGCCGGCGATTCCCGCGAGTTTCGCGAGAGCGGCGGCGCCCTGTACTTTGCCTTCGGAGTGGCGCTGCTGGTCGTGTTCATGGTGCTGGCGTCGCAGTTCGAGTCGCTGGTGCACCCGTTCACCGTGCTCCTGGCGGTCCCGCTCGCCATCACGGGCGCCCTGGCCACGCTCCTCGTGGCCGCGCTGTTCCATCGACCCGGTGGAACGATCAACCTGTACAGCGAAATCGGGATGATCCTCCTGATCGGGCTCGTGACCAAGAACTCGATCCTCCTCGTCGAGTACACCAACCAGCTCAAGGCGAAGGGGCTCGACACGATCGCGGCGGTGGTCGAGGCCGGCCGCATCCGCCTGCGGCCGATTCTCATGACGTCGGTCGCGACCATCATGGGGGCGTTCCCAGTCGCCCTGGGTCTCGGCGCCGGCTCCACTTCGCGCCGCCCCCTGGGCTATGCCATCGTGGGCGGGATTTTCTTCTCGACCGTGCTCACACTGTTCGTGGTGCCCGTCGCCTACACGCTGCTGAATCGCCTGGTGGCGCGGGAAGCGCGTGGCAGGGATGTGCGCCCGCTCGCCCCCGTGGAGGCAGACTGATGCTGGCCTGGCTCGCGGTCCTGCAACTGGCAGCCGCCCCCGGGGGAGGGGGAGGGGGGGCAGGGGCCGTGCCCGACTCGGTCCCCACGGTCACGCTGGGGGAAGCGCTGCGGCGGGCGACTGGGCTCGATCCCAACTACGTCGCCGCCATCGGGCAGGTGGACAACGCGGTTTGGGCGCGGCGGAGCGCGTTCAGCGTGTTCATTCTGCCGTCGATCACGTTCACGACTACGGCGACCAAGTACTCGCCGCCGTTCTTCAACTTCGCGACGCTGACGCCGCAGCCGTACTCGGTGCAGGCGGCCGTGTCGGCAAGCTACGACCTGTTCACCGGGGGCCGGAAGCTCGCCGAGCTGTCCCGCTCCGCGGCGACGCTGGACGCCGCGAACGCCGGTGAGTTGCAGGCCCGCTTCGCGTCGGCCCTCCTCACCGAGTCCGATTACTATGCCGTATTGGCCAACCGGGAACTGGCGCGCGTCGCGCGCGAGCGCGCGCGGCCCGCCGCCGGGCAACTCGCGGTCGCCCGCGCCCGCGTCTCGCGCGGCGCGGCCAGGCAAACCCCCACCCCCCC
>CAZXKD010000034.1:13403-19401 GCA_964641215.1 uncultured Gemmatimonadaceae bacterium | reverse complement strand
CGTCATCGAAGGTGAGCGCGACGGCGGGGCGGAAGGTTCCCATAGCGAAAGTTATCCGGGCGGCGGCGGTTCCTCAACCGGTGGCGCCTTGCCTTTTTCCTCCGGCTTCGGGCCCGGCTGCTTCTCGATCGCCGCCTTGCCCGCGGCCGCCAGTCCCTCGAGGAACTTCCCGGCCTTCCCCACCGCGTCCATCGTCCCCCGGATGATGTTCACCGGCACACGGCCCGCGCGCATCGTGTCCTCAAGCGTCTCGGCGACCTTCTGGAACGCGGGCGCGCCGGCGGGGCGCTCGGCGTACTTGGACTCGAGGAACTCCACGAAGTCAAGGACCTGGTACACCTTGTCCTCGGGGAGCGCTTCGAGCCGGCGCAGCAGCCGCTCCCGCAGGATGTCGTTCATGGCTGGGCCTCCAGCGACAGCAGCTCCACGACGGGGTTGCCGATGAAGCGGGCACGCCCCACCCGGACGCGCGCCGTCACCTGTACGGTGGCGAGCGGGGCCAGCGCTGCCACCGTCGCCTTTCTCGCGTCGGGCACGACCACGTACACGAAGCCGCGCTCGGGCAGCGGACCACGCGCCAGCAGGTAGGATGTCCCATCCGGGAGGTCGGGCCGCAGGTCGTCGGCGGTCTCCAACGCGATCACCTGCAGCGTCCACCGGACCACTTGCCCGACATAGCGCTGCGGGTCGGCGCGAAGCTCGGCGGCACTGACGCCGATCAGCACCCCCGGTGGCGCAGTCGCCAGGTCGGCGGTCTTCACCCATCCCTCGAACTGCACCCGCGTCCATTCACCCGAGCGCCCCAAAACGCGCAGCGGCGTCTCCGGCGCGAGCGCACCAGCCGACGGACCTTCGGGCGCGCGGTAGAGGGTGGTGCGTCGCGCAGGCTGCGCGCGGCTGGGATCGACCGCAGCAGACGCCACAGTGTCCGCGCCGGAGACCGCAGGCCGGCGGCCCGTGATCGGCCCACGAGGGGATGAATCGGCGCTGGAGGCGGTCGCCGACCTTCCCGCCACCGCCACCGGCTCCAGTGCGTCACGCTTCATCCACCCTTCCCGGCGCACATGCACCCAGCGACCGCTCTCACCGAACTTGTTGAGGGCGAAGCCGCGGTTGAGCCGGGCCACCAGAGCCCCCGTGCCAAGGGGTACGACCCGCAGGTTTTCGTCCGGGGCGCGCGTGACCTCGAAGTCGAAGCCGGCCCGCGCCGTGGGACCCACCGATCCCCCGAAGATCCATCCCTCCAGCGTGACCTGCAGCCAGTCGCCACGGGCATCGCCACCCGTCACCACGACCCCGCGAGGCAGCCGCGCCAGACGCTTGCCGTCCGGCTGCTGGTAGAACCACTCGCCCTCATTTTTCACGCGGACATCGGCCTGCGCCGAGAGGGGCCGCGCGAGGCCCAGGAGAACTGGTAGGGCGCGGAGGACTTGACTAACTTGCATCCCCTTCAATATGAACAAGACCCGAGCCGCGCGCACCCCGGTCGTGCTGATTGTGCTGGACGGCTGGGGCTTCCGTCCGGGTCGGGACGGCAACGCCATCGAGCTCGGCGCCACCCCGACGTGGCATCGCCTTTGGGGTCGGGCTCCGCACACCCTGCTCGAGGCCTCCGGCCTCGCCGTCGGACTCCCGGAAGGTCAAATGGGCAACAGCGAGGTCGGCCACCTGAACCTCGGGGCCGGCCGCGTAGTGCCGCAGGATATCGTCCGCATCTCGCAGAGCATTCAGTCGGGCGAGTTCTTCCGGCTCCCGCCGCTGGTGGCCCTGTGCGACCAGGTGCGCCGACGCGACGGGACACTGCACCTGCTCTCCCTGATCGGCACGGGCGGCGTTCACGCCCTCGATACGCACCTGATCGCGGGCGTGGAACTGGGCCGGCGCGCAGACCTGCCGGTAGCCATCCACGCGTGGCTCGACGGACGCGACACGCCGCCCAAATCGGGGATGGCCTTTATGGAGGAGTTACTCGACACCGTAGGGGCTCGGGACTCGGGGCTCGGGCCTCGGGGCCCGAGTCCCGCGTGGCCGGCGCCGGTCATCTCGTCGGTGATGGGACGCTACTACGCGATGGACCGCGACAAGCGGTGGGATCGGACCAAGCTCGCCTTCGACGCTATGGTGCGGGGGGTCGGCGTCGAGGCACCCGACCCGGTCACCGCCATCGAGCAGGCGTACGCCGCGGGCGAGACCGACGAGTTCGTGAAGCCGCGCGTCCTCGCCGGCGCGCGCCGTATCCGGGACGGGGATGGCGTCTTCTGCGTCAACTTTCGCGCCGACCGGATGCGGCAAATCGTGCGGGCCCTCACGATCGCAGGTTTCGACGACTTCGACGTGCGGGACCGGCCGGCCGTCGCACTCGTCACCATGACGCAGTATGACGAGACATTCCCGGTGCCGGTCGCGTTCGGCCCGATGACGCTGCACCGTATTGTCGCCGAGGTGCTCGCCGACCACGGCAAGACGATGTTCCGCACCGCGGAAACGGAGAAGTACGCCCACGTCACCTACTTCTTCAACGGCGGCCTCGAGGTTCCCTTTCGGGGGGAGGAACGGTTACTAGTGCCGTCGCAGAAGGTCGCCACCTACGATCTCAAGCCAGAGATGAGCGCGCCGGGGGTGACCGATGTGCTGTGCGCGGCGATTGAGAAGCGGCGGCACGATTTCATCCTCTGCAACTACGCCAACGGGGACATGGTTGGGCATTCCGGGGTACTACCGGCGGCAGTGAAAGCCGTGGAGACGGTGGATCAGTGCCTGGCCCGGGTGCTGGCGAGCGCCGAGCACGCCGGTGCCACGCTGCTCATCACCGCCGACCATGGCAACTGCGAGCTGATGATCGATCCGGTGTCGGGCGGCCCCCACACGGCCCACACCACGAACCCGGTGCCGTTCCTCATCGTGGGCCCGGACGGGCCCCCAGCGCTGCGCCACGGCGGAACGCTACGCGACGTCGGGCCCACGCTTCTCCACCTGCTGGACATCGAGCCCCCACCAGAAATGACGGGGCGGGATTTGAGGGAGATCTAATGGGCGGTCAGGCGGTCTGGCGGTCAGGCGGTCGGTGGCTCCAGTTGGCCGTGGGGCTCGGCGGCGCGGTCTTGCTGACCGCCCGACCGGCCGACCGCCTGTCCGCCCAAGTTGGGTACGACCCCTCCCACTCCCCGTTTCGCGACGTGCGGCGGGGGGCCGGCCTGCGGTTCGTGACAGGCTACCTGGGCGGCGACCGCGGCACCGTGCCCGTCGGCCTCTCCGACGGAGCGACCTTCGGCGTGCGGTTCGAGACCTCGCTCGGCCGCGTGGCGACCTTCACCGCCGGCTTCTCCTACGGCGGGACCACGCGGTTCATCGTGTTTCCATACGACAGCGCCGGGAAGCGCACCAAGGGCCCCTTCGACGCCAACGTCGTGCTCGCCGATCTCGGGCTGCAACTCAGCCTGACCGGCGCCAAGACCTATCACGGCTTCACGCCGTATGTAGGCGGCTCCCTCGGCCTCGCGTTCGGCCGCGACCTGCCGGCGGACACCAGCGGCTACCGCTTCGGAACCAAGCTCACCCTCGCCCCGGGCGTCGGGCTGCGTTGGTACCCGGCGCGGCGTTTCTCCGTCCAGGCCGACCTGCGCGCCCTGTTCTGGAAATTGAGCTACCCGATTACCTACCGGGATCTCGCCGCCGACGGCACCCGCGTCCTCGCACTCACGGCGTCCGAGTCCGATTGGACCACTCACTCCTGGATCAGTCTCGGCGTCGGATGGACTTTCTAGGGGACGGTCTGCGGCGCGCAGTCCAACTCCTCCTGTCGGCGGATGCCGAGGTCACCGGCATCGTCTTCCTCACCCTCAAGGTCGCGCTCGTCGCGACCGTCCTTGCCTGCGGTCTCGGCCTCCCCGCCGGGTTCCTGCTGGCGGGCAGCCGCTTCTGGGGCCGACGCGCCGCGCTCACCGTGGTCAACACCGCCCTGGCCTTCCCCACCGTCGTGGTGGGGCTGCTGCTCTACGGACTGCTGTCGCGCCGCGGCCCGCTGGGCGGCCTCGGTTGGCTGTACACCTGGCAGGCCATCGCGCTCGGGGACGTCGTGCTGGCGCTGCCCATCGCCGCCGCCCTCTCGGCCGCGGCCGTGCAGGGCGTGGACCCGCGCATCCGGCGCACGGCTGAAACGCTGGGCGCGGGCCGGTGGCGCGCGGCCTGGGCCGTGGCGCGCGAGTCTCGGTTCGCCCTGGCGGCCGTGATCACGGCGGCCTTCGGGCACGTGGTCGCCGAGATCGGCTCGGCGATGATCGTCGGGGGCAACGTCCGGGGCCAGACGCGCACGCTCACCACGGCGGTGGCCCTTTACACCTCCCAAGGGGACTTCGGATTGGCGCTCGCGCTGGGGGTGATCCTGCTCGCGCTCGCCCTGCTCGTGAACATCGCGCTCCAGGTGCTGCAAGGTCGCGGGCATGCTTGAGCTGCGCGCGGTGCGGCATCGCTACGAAGAAGAGGGGAAGGGCCGGTTGGTGCTCGACCTCGATCTTTTCGCCGTGCCTGCGGGCGCGCTCATCGGCATCGTGGGCCACAACGGCTCGGGCAAGAGCACGCTGCTACGGTTGCTGGCGCTGCTGGAGCGGCCCACCGAGGGTGAGGTCCGTTTCGAAGGCAGGCCCGTCATGCCACGGGACGTGCGCGCGCTGCGCCGCCGGGTCACCCTGGTCGAGCAGCGGCCAGTGCTGTTCCGGGGGACGGTGCGCGCCAATCTCGAATATGGGTTACGGGTACGGGGGACGAGCCGCCCGGCGGTAAGTGGAATTGTGCAATCCGCCGCCGAGCGACTCGGCGTGCAGGGGCTGCTGGACCGCGCCCGCCACGAGCTCTCGGACGGCGAGGTGCAGCGCGTGGCCGTGGCGCGCGCGCTCGCGATCACCCCCGACGTGCTGCTGCTCGACGAGCCAGTCAGCTCCGCCGACCGGGCCGCGGCGGCGGCGCTGTACCGGGTGCTCGACGAGGAGCGCCGCGCGCGCGGACTCGCCGTCTGCCTCGCCTCCCATCAGTTGGAAGACGCGTACCGCTGGGCCGACGACATCCGCGCCCTCGCCGAGGGCAAGCTGTCGCCGGTGACCCCGGAAAACCTGTTTCGCGTTGAGTTGCCGTCGGGCGCGACCGCCGGGGCGGCCACGAAGCACGCGCGTGTGGGCGCGATCGCAATCGCCGTGTCGACCGACCGGGAGGGCCCCGCCATCCTCGCGGTACCTCCCACAGACATTTTCGTCAGCCGCCAGCCGCTCGCCTCCTCGGCGCGCAACGTCTTCTCGGGCACAGTCACACGGCTCGCCCACGCGCGCGCCGGCACGGTGCACATCACGGCGGACATGGGTGTCGAGCTGGTGGCGGTGGTGACCGAGGAGGCGGTCCGCGAGCTTGGCCTCGTGCCGGGCAGCCCGGTCACCTTTGCGTTCAAGGCCAGCGCCGTGCGGGTATTCTGACCATGCCGATCAGCTATCTTACGCGCGTAGTGGAGTTTACGGCGACGCATCGGCTCACGGGCGGCGACTTCGGCCGAGCCGCAACGGACCACAGCCACCGCTACCAGTGCCGAGTGACCGTGAAAGGACAGCTACGCGCGACCCAGGGTGGGGTAATCAGCCTCCAAACACTCGACGCCCTGCTGCGGCGCGAAGTTGTCGACCGGTTCGACGGGCGGCACATCAACCGGGACGTGCCGGAATTCGCCGACGGGAAGCTGGTGCCAACCGGCGAGGCGCTTGCGGTGTACATCTGGGAGCGGCTCGCAGCCGGCCTGCCGCCTGGCGTGACGCTGCAGGCGGTACGCGTACAGGAGGGACCCCATCTCTACTCGCAGTATTTCGGTGAAGACTGAGCCCCCCCCCCCCCCCCCCCCCCCCCCCCCCCGCCCCCCCCCGCCCCCACCGCCCCCCCCCCCCCCCCCTCCCCGACGGGCCGCCGGGCGTGGGGGGAGCGCAGGCCGCGGGTGGCCGAGTGACAGTGCGCCGCCCCAGACCCC
>CAZXKD010000034.1:0-13393 GCA_964641215.1 uncultured Gemmatimonadaceae bacterium | reverse complement strand
AAACACGACGAGGCGGAATTCGGCGACGGGAAGCTGGTGCCGCCCGGCGGGGGGGTTGCGGGGGAGGTCTGGGGGGGGCTCGCCGGCGGACCGCCGCCCCGCGGGAAGCTGCCAGCGGTACGCCTACAGGGCGGACCCCACCTCTCCTCGCAGACTCTCGGCGCCGCCGGCGCCCCCCCCCCCCCCCGCCCTTCCCGCTCCGGGCTCGCGACGCGGCCGCATGCAAGCAGACTCGGCCATGGTCGAGGAGTGGCCGGTGTGGTTGGAGGTCAACGGCCAGCCGGTCGTGACGTGGATGTGCACACCCGATCAGCTCGAGGAGCTCGCGGTCGGCTGGCTGCACGGTGAAGGTTACATCGAGACCCGTGACGATCTGCTCCGGCTCCGCCCCTGCGCCACCGATCTCGGCTTCTGGGCGGACGTGAAGCCTGAGCGGGTCACCGTTGTCCAAGGCGAGAATCGCAAGCGGGTCCTCGCCTCCGGCTGCGGCGCCGTCACGACCATGCTCGCGGACCCGCACGCGGTGAAGCACGCGCCGCGGCGCGGCGAGCCTCCCTCCCCGGACGCGCTGCGCACCTTGTTCAAGGAGCTGTTCACGCGCGGGACGCGCTACAACGAGACGGGCGGGATCCACGCCGCCGCCCTGACCGACGGCGAGCGGCTGCTGTTCCACGCCGAGGACATCGGACGTCACAACGCGGTGGACAAAGTGATCGGCGCCGCGGTGCTGGCCAGAGAGCCCATCGGCGGCGCGGGCCGCGGTCTGCTCGTGACCGGTCGCATCTCGGCCGAGCTGGCGTTCAAGGCGATGCGCGCGGGGATCGCGTGGGTGGCGACGCCGAGCGTCCCATCCACGTTGGCGATCACCATCGCGCAGCGCGCGGGAATGGTGTTGGTGGGGCGGGCCGTCAGTGGCACGCCGCACCTCCACCGACCCGGGACATGAGCCCGCAACCGGAGGGGGAGGCCCTCCGGCGGCTGCTTGGGGAAGCGCGGACGATCGCGGTCGTGGGGTTATCGCCGCGGCCCGAGCGCCCCAGCCACGGCGTGGCGCGGTATCTCGTGCGCGCGGGCTATCACATCGTCCCCGTGAATCCACGGCACGCGGTGATCCTCGGGGAGCGAAGCTACCCGAGCCTCACGGCCGCGGCGCGCGACCACGCGATCGACGTCGTCGACGTGTTCCGGCGCAGCGAATGCGCGGGCGCCGTGGTGGACGAAGCGATCGCCCTGCGGCCGAAGCTGATCTGGCTCCAGCTCGGCGTCGTGGACGACACGGCCTGCGCGCGGGCGGAAACGGCGGGCATCCCCTGCGTGATGGATCGCTGTCTGGCGACCCTCCACTCCCGACTCCTCGAGGACTGATGCGCCCATTCTCGTTCGTGCCGCTGCTGATTCTGCTGTCCGCGCCTCCGGCCGCGGCCCAGACGGGCGAACAGCCCAATCTGGTGCTCACCCTGTTCGGCGGCGCCATGACCGGGCATTCGCTCTGGCACATCCCCAACCAGCCACTCTGCGTGTTGCTGGGCAGCGGCTCCGCCACGTCGTGCAGCGCCGAGTACGACACGTTGGACCTGGCCCGGGATATCACCTCGAGCATCGTCGCCGGTGCGTCGGCAACCTATTTCAAAGGCCCCCACCTGGGCTTCCAGGGAGAGATCTACTACCTGGGACTTACTCTAGAGGACAGGTGCAAGGGGGTCTTCTACAACCCCGACACCGAATCCCGCAACCAACAGCTATGCGACGACATCAGCGCCGTGAGCCGGTCGTCGAGCGCCATCGCCATCATCGGGAGCGTGGTCCTCAGGGCCTCTGCTGCCCGTGCGAACAGTCCGTATTTCAGCGCCGGCGTGGGCATCGTTTCCCATCCCGGCGGCACCATCGAGATGTCGGGCCGGTTCCTCTCGCAGAACACAGTGTACTCGCGGGCCGTGATCGGGGACGACCATCCCAGTGGGACTTCGATCGGCCTGCAGCTCGCCGCCGGGATGACCACGCGCCTGAGCCGCGGGTACCAGTTTCGCTTCGAGCTCCGCGACGCCGTGGTGCCGCTGCGGCGGGTGATCGGACCTGCCAACAGTCTCGCCCAGGCGCCCACCACGTCGAGGACCTACCACCATTTCGCCCTGACGCTCGGCCTCGACATCGTGCTGGAGAAGAAGCGCGGGCGGCGCTATTGAGGAGCCGAAAGGACCGTCGCCGCGTCGTGGCGCTCCTGAGCGTGCTGGCCTCGCCACTCGCCGCGCAGCGCGGCCCCGAGCCGACGCTGGTGCTGACCTTGTTCGCAGGCACGGCGGAGGGGCACGGCCTCTGGAATGTGCCGCAGCAACCTTTCTGCGTCCTCGTGGGCAGCTCGTCCGGGTACTCGTGTTCGGGCGCGTACGACACGCTAGCGCTGAGCCGCGCCGTGACCGCGACCCTCATCGGCGGCGTTTCCGCCACCTATTTTTATCGGTCCCACATCGGGGTGGTCGCGGAGCTCGCTTTCCTCGGCATGTCCTTCGACGACACGTGCAAGGGACCGACCACGTTCAGTTTCGATCCCGAGCACTGGAACGAGAAGCTGTGCGACGACATCACCGCTCACGCGCCGTCGACCAGCGCCGTCGCCGGCTTCCTCAGCATCGTCGCACGCGCGAGTCCGCGCCACAGCCTCAGCCCCTACGCGCGCGCGACGGTCGGCTTCGTCAGGTATTCAGGCGGAACGATGGCCCTCAACGGCACGTTCCAGGCATCTGACGGCACGGTGCATTCGCGAACCGTCTACCTCGATGACAATCCGCAAACCAGCTCGGCCAGCCTGCAGCTGGGGGGCGGTCTCGTCGCCCAGCTCAATCCCGGATATGAGTTCCGGCTCGAGCTGCGGGACGCCGTCATCCCGCTGCGCCGCGTGGTCGGACCGTCCAATGACTTCCTCGGGCCGCCGTCAGCGACCCGAGCCTTCCACCAGCTGTCGGCCGTCCTGGGGTTGGACATCGTGCTCGAGAAGAAGCGCGGGCGGCGCTACTAGCGTGCGTGGGGCGGTGCTCGCCGGCGGCGCCGCCCGCCGCTACGGGGGACAGCCCAAGGGGCTGCTCACCGTCGGTGGGCGCCGCATCCTCGATCGGGTGGTGGATGTCGTCGAGGCTGCGACGGGCGGGTTGCCCCTGCTCGTCGCCAACACCCCCGATGCCCTGAGCTGGCGCCCCGACCTCCAAACCATCCCCGACGTGCGACCCGGCCTCGGCAGTCTGGGAGGCATCTACACCGCCGTGGCCGCGGCACCAGGACCGGTGCTGTGCGTCGCCTGGGACATGCCCTTCGTCACGGCGGCGTTGCTGCGCGCCCTGGTCGGGGGCGCGGAGGGCTACGATGCCTTCCTCCCCGAGAGCGATAACCGCCGGGGAGTGGAGCCGCTGTGCGGCGTCTACGGACCGCCGTGCCGAGTAGCGATCGAGCGCCAGCTCGCCGGCGCGGAAGGCGACCTCCGCGTGATCGGCTTCCATGCGCACGTGAAGGTCGGTACACTACCCCTCGACCGGGTGCGGACATTCGGGGATCCGGCCGAGTTGTTCTTCAACGTGAATCGACCCGAGGAGCTGGCGCGGGCGGAGGATGTGTGGCGGCGTCGCGAATGATCTCGATCATCGGCAAGAAGGAGGCAGGCAAGACCACGCTGGTGGTGGCTCTCGCCGCCGAGCTGGTGCGGCGCAAGTTCCGGGTGATGACCATCAAACACGGTACGCACGCGGCCGACCTGGACCAGAAGGGCAAAGACACCTGGCGCCACTGGCACGAGGGGAAGGCCGACCGCGTCCTCCTCGAGGCTCCCGGCCAGCGAGTGCTGTGGGAGAGACGCGGGTCCGAGGCAGACCCGGTCTCGCTGGCGCGGCGCTACTTGGACGGGGCGGATATCGTCCTGGTGGAGGGCTTCTCGGCCCACCCGCTTCCCAAGATCGAGGTGTATCGGCTCGCCTGCGGCGCCGACCCGTTGTACGACCCGCGCGCCATTGCCGCCCAGCAATGGGTCGCCCTGGTCACCGACAACCCCGAGTTCCGCGCCCAGATCCCCGTGCTCCGCTTCAGCGATACGTCCTGGCTCGTCTCGCTCGCCAACCTCGCCTGGGACCGCGCCAAGATCCTCCCGCCCTGACCATGCTGACCCCAGCCGAGGCGGCGCAGCAGATCCTGGCCCATATCAGGCCGCTCCAGCTAGAGCGGCTGCCGCTGCGGGAGGCACTCGACCGCGTGCTCGCCGAGGCGGTGGTGAGCCCGATCGACCTTCCCCCCTGGGACAATTCGGCGATGGACGGGTACGCGGTGCGGGCGGCCGACGTCGGCCCGGGCAGCGAGCTTCGCGTGATCGAGACTGTCGCCGCCGGCCAGCTCCCCCAGCGGGCCCTCGGTCCGGGCGAGGCCACGCGCATTTTCACCGGCGCGCCGCTGCCGCGCGGCGCCGACTCTGTGATCCGCCAGGAGGACACCGAGCCGGCCGACGGCACGCGCGTCCGCATGACCAACACGCGCGACGCGGGCAAAAACGTCCGCCGGCACGGCGAGGACATCCGCCGCGGCGCGATGGTGCTCGAGGCCGGCACCGTGCTGGGCCCCGCGCAGCTCGGCGTGCTGGCGTCGATCGCCCATGCGACACCGCTGGTGCACCGCGCGCCCCGGGTCGCGTTCCTGGGCTCGGGCGACGAGATCGTGGACGTCGACCAGCGGGATGAGATCCTCGCGGGCACCAAGATCGCCAGCTCCAACTCGTACACCCTGCATGCCAGCATCCGCCGCGCGGGCGGGGTGCCCATGGAGCTGGGCGTCGCCCGTGATACCAAGGAGAGCCTGCGGGAGCACTTCGCCCGCGCCGCCGGCGCCGACCTGCTGGTCACCACGGCCGGCGTCAGCGTCGGCGAGCACGACTTGGTGCGGACGGTGCTCACGGAGCTGGGCGTCGACATGAAGCTGTGGCGCATCCGCATGCGGCCGGGCGCCCCGCTCGGCTTCGGACTGCTGGACGGGATGCCGTGGCTCGGGCTGCCGGGCAACCCGGTGAGCACGATGTGCACATTCGAGCTGTTCGTGCGCCCCGCCATCCGTAGGATGCTGGGGCACACTCGGCCCTTCCGCCGTACCGTGCCGGTGGTCGTAGCCGATCCGATCACCCTCGGACCCAAGCTCCGGCACTTTCTCCGCGCCGTGGTCGCCCCTCGCGCGGGCGACGGGGCGCTCGAAGCACGGTTGACAGGGCCTCAGGGCTCCGGCATTCTGACGTCCATGGCTCGCGCGAACGCGCTGCTGATCGTCCCTGAGGACCGGCCCACGGTGGCGGTCGGCGAGGTGCTGTCGGCCCTTCTCCTCGACGATCCGCACCACGTGGCGGCGCCGCCATTCTGATGACCGTGGGCCGGCACCGCCTCGTTTCGCTCGGGGGCGCCATGGCGCTCACGGCCATCGTGTATGTGGCGAACCTCCTGACACCCGGCCCGATCAAGCTGGGACTGCTCTACCTCGTCCCGGTGCTGCTCGTCACCTGGTACGAGGGGATGCTGTGGGGGGGCATCTTCGCCGTCGCAACGGCCCTGCTGCGCATGGTCATCGAGCTCGAGCAGGTGCCGGCGGATACGCCCGTCATCGCGCTGCTCAACCAGCTGACCTTCCTCGCGGTGGCGGGGATCGCGATGTTCGGGTTCCGCCACATCCGACGCACGCAGGCGCAGCTCGAAGACCTGGTCATCCACGATCCGCTGACGCAGGTGTACAACGCACACGCGTTCGAAGAGCGGCTCGGCGAGGAGCTGAAGCGCACCCGGCGCTACGGCCGACCGCTGGCCGTGCTGTACCTCGATCTGGACGACTTCAAGCGGGTGAACGATTCCCACGGCCACCAGACGGGCGACGCCGTGCTCAAGCTCGTGGCCGACGCGATCCGTCGCGCGGTCCGCCAGGCCGACATCGTCGGCCGGATGGGCGGCGACGAGTTCGCGGTCCTGATGCCCGAGACCGACGGCGACCTCGCGGACGCGGCCGCCGCCCGCCTCGCCAAGGAGCTGCGCGACGCGTTCAAGGGAACACCCACGGTCACCGCGAGCGTCGGCGTGGTCTCCTGTACCCGCGCCGAAGCCGGCGTCGACGAAGTGCTGCGCCGGGCAGACCTGGCGATGTACGAAGCCAAGCGCAAGGGGAAAGACCGGGCAGAGAAGGTCGCGATCTGAGTCATCAGCCGACTTAGCTTTCCTCGATGCAATTGACGGTGTTGGCAGCTGTCTGCGCCGCGACGGTGCCCGCAGGTGTGTGCGCCCAGGCCGGGTCCTCCCCGCCTTGGGTGCGACTCGCCGGTCAGGCGATCCCCATCATCACCCGCACGAACGCCGTCCCCGGTGGTGTGGCGACCGCCGAAGCCCGGCTGGTGCAGCCGGTGCTGATGCTGCAGGCCGGCGCGCTGCAGGACCGTGTGGGCCTCGACGTGATGGCCGACGTCGAGGGCTGGACGATGCCGAACGGCGAGCTGACGCCGGGTGCCTACGGAGAGGGCTCCTACGACCGTCGCCACCCCCACACTTACGTCCACGAGCTCATGTTCGTCTTCCCGGACGTGCTGCGCGATCTGGGCGGGCCGGTGCGGTGGGCGCTCGCGGCGGGCAAGGGGTTCGCGCCGTTCGGCACCGACGACCCGATGAGCCGGCCGCCCATGCTGTATCCTGTCAACCACCACCTGAGCCAGGTGCTGGAGCGTGCCGTCGCCGTGGCCGCCCTGCGCACGGGTCGGGACTACGTCACTATCGAAGGCGGCCTGTTCAACGGGGACGAGCCCGAGTACCCAGGCGAGTGGCCCAACTGGAGCCGGTTCGGCGATTCGTGGGCGGTGCGGCTCACCGTGGCGCCGACCGCGGGCCTGGAGTGGCAGGGCTCCCGCGCCCACGTCCATTCGCCGGAGCACCGGCCCGGTGCGGGGACCGACGCGGAGAAGTGGAGCACCTCGCTGCGCTACCAGGGCGGCCTCGGGTATGGGCTGCTCGAGTGGGCCCAGACCAGCGAGGCAGGCGGTCTCTACGAGTTCCACACGCTGCTCGCCGAGGGGGCTTGGCGCACCAGCCGGCACCGGCCGTACGTACGCCTGGAGCGCACCGAGCGGCCGGAGGAGCAACGTCTCGCAGACAACGCGTTCCACTCCGCACGACCCCACCTCGACAACAGCATCGTGGGCGCCACCCGCTGGACCATCGGGACGATCGGGTACGGTTACATGGTGCCGGCGGCGGCAGGGCGCCTAGCGCTGCAGCCCTCGATCGAGTTGGCCCTCGCCGACGTGACGCGAGCGAGCGGCGGTTTTTTTGATCCCTCGTCCTTCTACGGCCGGCGGAGATTCTATTCCCTCAGCTTTGGGGTACGAATTGACTGGGGCATGGCCGGCCACCGCATGGGACACTACGCCGGCCCACTCATGACGCCGGGAATGGCCATGTCCGGGATGGAACACCAGACAAACGAGACACGATGACCCTGCGGCAGATCCCTCTCATGTTGGCGCTCGCCGGCCTCGCGTGCCACAAGGACACCGTCGCGCCGCCTGCTCCCTCGTCTTGCGATCCAGCGAGCCTTGCAGATACGGTGCCGATCGCTCCTAACTACGGGCTTCACGACACGTTCGTCCGGGACGGCATCGCCTTCGCATTCGCATGGAACAGCGGAGTGTTGATCTATGATGTCGGTAACGGCATCAAGGGCGGAGTCCCAGTGTGTCCCGTGCTCATCAGTTCGCTCGTGACAAATGCCAGCGGAATCAACGGTGGCCCCGCGGTGCACAACGGTTGGTGGTACTGGAGCCCGGATCCCAACGTCGGGAAGCGGTATCTGTTCATCGGTCAGGAGGGCCCCGCCGTCAACGGGATTGGGGTCGGCTCCTCGGGCTTGATTCACGTCGTGGACGTCTCCGACTTGAGTCACCCGACCGAGGTCGCCTTCTTCCACAAGGCGGGAACGGACAGCACCGGGACCCACAACTTCTGGATGGATGAGCAGAAGCAGATCCTGTACGCCGCCTACTACAACGGCGGCGTCGTCGCTCTCGACGTCTCCGGCACCCTGTCGGGGGATCTCTCCAGTCGCCTCATCGACAGCCTGCGAATCGGTGGGCCGGGCAACACCTACACCTGGGGCGTCCACCTCTACAACGGCTCTCTGTATGCCATCGACATGTTGAGCGGGTTGTGGCAGCTGAACATCGGCAACCCCAAGCTCGGCGTCGCTGCAGGCGGCAACAACGAATCGGCGCGCTACAGCTCCGACTTCTGGATCTCCGGCGGGTACGTCTACACCGGGACCTGGGACTGGTACAGGCGCACGAGCCAATCGGGGGCGATGCTCAAAGTGTGGCAGCTGGGGCCGACAGGAGCGCCGGCCCCGGTGGACTCGATCATCACGCCGAGCATCTCGGCCGTGAGCGACGTGGAGGTGAGTAGCAACGGCAAGGTCCTAATGTTCAGCGCGGAGGGGGGGGCCAACAGCGGGCTCTATTTCTACAGGCTCACCGACCCCGCGCACCCGACGTTCCTGGCCTATTATCCCGTCAGCGCCGGGTTACACACAGCTACGTTCGGCTACATCAACGGCAGAGTCTACGCCTTCGCGGCGCGCAACCCCGGCAGCCCGGCGCTGATGATTTGGGATGTGACGAGCTTAGTGCAATGAAGCCGTCAGCGGTCAGCGGTCAGCCATCAGTTTGCTGATGGCCGATGGCTGACGGCTGATGGCTCAAGCGACCAGCGATTTCAGCTTCAGGAACGCCTCCCCCGACCGCTTGCGCGCCCG
Source organism: uncultured Gemmatimonadaceae bacterium (assembly GCA_964641215.1). Classification (GTDB taxonomy): domain Bacteria; phylum Gemmatimonadota; class Gemmatimonadetes; order Gemmatimonadales; family GWC2-71-9; genus 13-1-40CM-70-15. Next base: position 4,603 of record CAZXKD010000034.1, on the reverse strand, counting down.
CTTGAGCTGACGCCGGGCGTTGGTGGGATCGCCGATGCCCACGAGGCGGCGCGCCACCGCGAGGGGCAACCGCTGGCGGGCCATCAGCTGCTCGAACGCCACCATGCGCACGCACACAATGAAGTGCTCCACACGATGGAACCCCAGGTGGGCGAGCGCCCGCTTCAACCCGTCGATGCGCAGGCCGGTCAGCGTCGCGAGATCCTTGGGGCGTCGCACTCGCCAGGGGTGCTGGCAGATCAGCTCCACCAGCGACTCCACAGGCCGAAACACCGGCTCGTGCTCGACCACCAGGCGCGCCAGCCGCCGCCCCGTCTGTCGCGAGAACTCCTGGAGCAGCCCTTCCGTCACCGGCGCGTAGCCGGCGGCGCGCTCGGTGGCCTCTCCCCCTCCCCCCACCACTCCCCGGCAGCTCACCACGCGCGCCGAGGTTCGAGCCGCGAGCTCCACCCACGCCGGGTGCACCGGTGCCTCTCCGGTCACGAGCCATAGCGTGGCACGCTCGAGCAGCGGGGCGAACCCCTCCGCCGCGAACTCCGCCGGGAGGCTGGTGAGGTCCACGACGATCAGGTCCGTCGCTTCGACGCTTTCAGTGGTCGGGACCCCGTCCCAATGTCGCAGCTGGATGAACCCGGCGAGATCACGGGAAAGCACCTGATACAACCCAGCGCGGTCCCCGGCGACCACGTGGATGGCGGCGGCCTTCGACATGCGGCCTACAGTATCCGGCGTGAGCGCGTTGTGCAAGTTGCGGGGCCCAACTCCCGCGGCCGAGCCTCTCGCCCGGAGGACGCTCGGTCACATCCTCTTGTACCTGGGCCCGCTTCCCCCCTCCCGGGGAGTCCAGCGCGGCCCCAGCACGTCCGTGGCCTTGCAGTCGACGCAATTGGGCGGGTTGATTCGCAATGCACCGTCGGTCAGCTCGTACACACCCGCGGGGCACATGCGGGCGTAGAATTGGGCAACCGGGGCGGGGACGTCGCGCTCCACGACGAGGTGCGTGGGAATCGTATCGCGCGTCGCATTCCCGGACTTGAAGACGGCGTCCACTTTGCTGACCGTGAGCTTGCCGTCGGGGGTGAACGGGTCAATCGCGCCGCCACGGCGCGGAACGGCGGCGTCCGGCTCAATGGAAATCTTGCCGCCGGGAAAACGGCCGGCGGTGAGCGTCATGAGCCCGGCCTTCACGCCGCCCCGGTAAAAGCCCTCCTTGAAGGCGAGCCGCATGTTCCGGGTGCGGCGCAGGTCGGCCATGATGAACGACTCGTCGACCATCCGGTCATAGGCGTCGAGCCGCCCGGCCGAAGGATCGTCGGCCCGAAGGGCGTGGAAGATCGCCCGCGCCGCGTACATCCCCGACTGCATCGCGTAGTGGATGCCCTTGAGCGACGGGACGTCCACGAAGCCGGCCGAGTCGCCGAGAATCACGACGCCGTCGCCCGAGCGACGCGACGGCACCGCATAGTAGCCGCCCTCAGGGATGGTCTTCGCGCCCCACTCCACCAGCTCGCCGCCCTCGAGGTAGGGCCGGAACAACGGGTGCTGCTTCAGCCGCTGCAGCAGCACGTGGACGTCCAGCCCGGCGTCTTGGTAATCGAGCCCGACCACGAGCCCGAGCGCGACGAGGGAAGTCCCGAGCGGGTAGCAGAAGCTACCGCCGAATGCGTCGCGGGGCAGCGGCCAGCCCAGGGTGTGGATCACGGTCTCGAGCGGCCGCTTGGTCTCCCAGATCTCTTTCACGCCCAGGGCGTAGATCTGCGGGTTTGCCGACTCCACCTGCTGCCACTCGGTCCACGCCTGGGACAACATCCCGCGCGTGCCCTCTGCCAGGGCCGTCACTCGAGCGACGAGGTCGTTGGGGGCCGCATAGGACGCCAGCGGCACGCCATCCCGCCCCAGGCCCGTCGGCGCGGTGCGTGCGCCGACGACCTTCCGCCCGTCCACCAGCAGGCTCGCCGCCGGGAAGCCGGTGAACAGATTCACGCCCAGTCCCTCCGCCTTGCTTCCCAGCCACCGCACGATCTCGCAGATGGACGCCACGTAGAAGCCGTGGTTGCGCATGGTGGGCGGCGTGGGCAGGCGCCACCGGCCCTCGGCCCGCAGCACGTACACGGCTTCTCGGTTCACCGGACCCCGGAACGGGAAGTCGGTGTCCGCCAACCCGGGGAAGAGCTCGCGGAAGGCGCGCGGATTCACGACTGCACCCGACAGGGAGTGCTCACCCAAGGCTTCGGCCTTCTCCAACACCCCGATGGTGAACTCCCGCCCCTCGCCTTTGGCGAGCCCCGCCAGCTCGATCGCGCAGGCCAGGCCGGCGGGTCCAGCCCCCACGATCAGCACGTCCAGCTCCATGCGGTCCCCCGCGCCGGGGGAACCCTCCGGCAGGATCAGCCGATCCAGCGGCAGCGGCGGCTGGTAGTTGGCGGGGATCACGCTGACGGCTGATGGCTGATGGCTGACGGCTCACCCATGCAGTTTCCTGATCTCTTCCGCGAGTCTCGGCACGATGTCGAAGAGATCTCCCACGAGGCCGTAGTCGGCCACTTTGAAGATCGGCGCGTCCTTGTCCTTGTTGATGGCCACGATGACCTTCGACGTACGCATGCCCGCCAGGTGTTGGATCGCGCCCGAGATGCCCACGGCAATGTAGAGCGTGGGGCTCACTGTCTTGCCGGTCTGGCCCACCTGGTCCGCGTGCGGCCGCCAACCGGCGTCCACCACGGCGCGCGAGGCGCCCACCGCCGCCCGGCCCCCGAACGCCGCCGCCAGCTCCTCGAGCACCTTGAAGTTGGCCGGCTCCTTCAGCCCGCGGCCGCCGGAGATCACGATCGGCGCCTCGGCGACGTCCAGGACACCCGCCTCGAATGCCTTCACCTGCCTCACGAGGACGCGGCCGGGGGAGACCTCCACCGCCACCGTCTCGGCGGCGCCCGCCTTCGGGCGCTGTACCGGCGTGAAGACGTTGGGCCGGAGCGAGACCACGGCCGGAGTGCCGGTCAGCCTCAGCTTGAGAAGCGCTTTGCCGGCGTAGACCGGGTGGACGACGGTCACCGCGCCGCCCTCGACCGTGAGGTCGGTGACATCTTGCGCCAGTGCGACACCGAGCTTTGCAGCCACGCGGGGAGCGAGGTCCTTGCCCGTCGCGCTCGCCGCGAACGCGACTGAGCGGTAGCCACCCGTCGTGGCGCGAGCCGCGATCGTCATCGCGCAGCCTTCGGGGGCGTAGGCGCCGAAGGCGTTGCTAGTCAGGGTGATCACCTTGTCGGCGCCGAAGCCGCCGAGCGCGTCGGTGCCCCGCACCGCGCCGGCGGCCAATACCACCGCGTCCACGGTTGCCGGACTTCCCAGGGCGTCGGCGAGGCGGCGCGCCCCCGTCACGACCTCGTGCGAGACCTTGCGAAGCACGCCGTCGCGCTGCTCCAGGACGGCCAAGACGTCGCTCACAAGACTTTCGCTTCCTCGCGCAGCACCCGGATCAACTCCGCCACCGCCCCCACGCCCTCGCCCACGATCCGGCCTTCTTTGCGCTCGGGTGGCGGGGTCATGGCGAGCACCACGACACCGCCGGCGCCGGGCGTCACCGACTTCACGTCGAGTGGCTTCTTCTTCGCCGCCATGATCCCCTTCAACGCGGGATACCGCGGCTCGTTCAGACCTTTGTCGGTGGTCAGCACCGCCGGGAGCGGGAACTCGACGACCTCGACGCCGCCCTCGACCTCCCGCTCAGCCGTTCCCCGGCCCCCGGCGAGCTCGAGGTGCGCGACGGTGGTGACGCACGGCAGGCCGAGCAACTCGGCCACCATGGGGCCGACCTGATGGTTATAGTCGTCGATCGCCATCTTGCCGAACAGGATCAGGTCGTAGCCGCCGTCCTTCAGCTCCGCCGCCAGCGCACGAGCCGCCTCGAGCCCGTCGACGGGGACTCGGTCCGCCTGCAGCAACACCCCTCTGTCGGCGCCCATGGCGAGCGCGGTGCGGATCGTCTCCTGCGCTTGGGCTGGGCCGAGGGCGAGCACGACCACCTCGCCGCTCCCGGCCGCGTCCCGGCGCTGGAGCGCCTCTTCCACCGCGAACTCATCGTAGGGATTGAGGATGAACTTGACGCCCGATTCGTCGAGGGACTTGCCGTCGGCGCTGATTTTGACGCGCGTCTCGCTGTCGGCGACGCGCTTGATGCAGACGGCGATCTTCATGCGAACGCGCTGATCCCCGTGATCTCCTGCCCCAGGATCAGCGTGTGAATGTCGTGCGTCCCCTCATACGTGTACACCGACTCGAGGTTCGCGAGGTGCCGCATCGCCTGATACTCCGCCAGGATGCCGTTGGCGCCGAGCAATCGCCTGGTCTCCCGGGCCACCTCGGTGGCCATGTTCACGTTGTTGCGCTTGGCCAGCGAGACCTGCTGGGAGGTGGCCTTTCCTTGATCCTTGAGTCGACCGAGCTGCAGGCACAGGAGCTGGGCCTTGGTGATCTCCGTCAGCATATCGGCGAGCCGCGCCTGCTGCAGCTGGAAGCCGCCGATCGCCTTGCCGAACACGAGGCGATTCTTGGCGTAGCTCACCGCCTCGTCGTAGCACGCCATCGCCGCGCCCACCGCGCCCCA
>CAZXKD010000033.1:0-19509 GCA_964641215.1 uncultured Gemmatimonadaceae bacterium | reverse complement strand
TGGCCAAGCGGCGCGGCTTCGTGTTCCAGTCCTCGGAGATCTACGGCGGCCTCGGATCGGTGTGGGACTACGGGCCGCTGGGCGTGGAACTCAAAAAGAACATCAAGGAGCGCTGGTGGCGCGCGATGGTGCACGCGCGCGAGGACATCGAGGGCCTCGATGCGGCGATCCTGATGCATCCCAAGGTGTGGGAGGCCACTGGGCACGTCGCCGGGTTCACCGATCCGCTGGTCGACTGCAAGCACTGCAAGAATCGCTTCCGCGCCGACGATCCGCGTCTCAAGGGGACGCCCGGCCAGCCGGACGCGCAGTGCCCGGTCTGCGGCACCCGAGGCTCGCTCACCGCGCCCCGGCAGTTCAACCTGATGTTCAAGACGTTCATGGGACCGGTCGAGGAGCAGGCAGCCGTGATATTCTTGCGGCCCGAGACGGCGCAGGGGATCTACGTCAACTATCTGAACGTGCTCCAGTCCTCCCGGCAGAAGATCCCGTTCGGCATTGCCCAGATCGGGAAGGCGTTCCGCAACGAGATCACGCCCGGCAACTTCACGTTTCGGACGCGCGAGTTCGAGCAGATGGAGATGCAGTTCTTCGTGAAGCCTGGCACCGAGGGGGAGTGGTTTGAGTTCTGGCGCGCCGAGCGGATGAAATGGCTCGTGGCGCTGGGCATTCGAGCCGACAAGCTGCGCTTCCACCAGCACACGCCCAAGGAGCTCGCGCACTACGCCAAGGAGGCCTACGACATCGAGTACGAGTTCCCGTTTGGCTGGCACGAGTTCGAGGGGATCCACAACCGCACCGACTTCGACCTCACCCGCCACCAGCAATTCTCGGGCAAAAAGCTCGAATACCTGGATACCGCGACCAACGAGCGCTACGTGCCGTACGTCATCGAGACCTCCGCCGGTGCGGACCGGACCGCGCTGGTGGTCCTGTGCGACGCCTATGCCGAGGAGGACGTGGAGGGTGAAAAACGCGTTGTGCTGCGCTTTCAGCCCTCGCTTGCGCCGCTCAAGGCAGCGGTCTTCCCGCTCGTCAACAAGGACGGCATGCCGGAGCTCGCCCGGCGACTGTATGACCGGCTGCGCCGACACTTCAACGTCTTTTATGACGACGGGGGCTCCATCGGGCGGCGTTACCGGCGACAGGACGAAGCCGGTACGCCGTTCGGGATCACCGTCGACGGCCAATCGACGCAGGACCAGACCGTTACGGTCCGGGATCGGGATACGCTACAACAGGTGCGCGTGGCGAGCGATCGACTTACGGACTACCTGACGGAGAAGCTGGCGAGCTGACGTTGGGTCGGGGCGGCCGTGCGGCTGGCTGACTTCCGCGCCCTGGTGGCGCGCCTGCTGCAGCGTGTGCCTCCGGCGTATCTCGACGGCGTCGTGGCGGTGGAGGTCAGCCCCAAGACCGTCCCCCATCCCGTACGCGCGGAAGTGTACACGCTGGGGGAGTGCATCCCGCTGGAGTGGAGCGGCAGCGGGGCCGACCTGCAATCCCGCGTCATCCTGTACCATGGCTCGTTCACTGCGCTCGCCCAACTGGGGGAGGGTGACTTCGACTGGCATGAGGAGGCCTGGGACACGCTCAGCCACGAGCTTCGCCATCACTTGGAGTGGCGTGCCAACCACGCGGCCCTCGAGGCGTTCGACTGGGCCGTCGAGCAGAACTTCGCGCGGCACGAGGGCCAGCCGTTCGATCCCGCCTTCTACCGCTCGGGGGAGAAGGTCACGGACGCCGTGTACAGGGTGGACGACGACGTGTTTATCGAATGGGAACGGGGAAAGGGGAAGGGGGACGGATACGAGATGACCTGGCACGGGCGACGCTACCGCGTGCGGTTGCCGAAGAATCTGCGGAGCCCCGCCTTCGTCACCCTCGAGGGTTTGGCGGACCCGCCGCCGGGTCATGCGGTGCTAGTGCTGCCCCGCCGGGGGTCGCTGCTCGACCTGATGCTTCGGCCGCGGCTCACCCAGGCCGTCATCGTCGTGGAGCCTGTGCGTGGGTAAGCGCGTCTACCTCGCAACGCCGGACCTCTTGTTCCGCTCGAAGCTCGGCGCGGTGGTGCAGGCCGCCGGCGCCGTCGTGACGCGGGACGATGCCGCATGCGATCTGGCGCTGATCGAGCTGGGAGGCCCGAGTGCGGGGGAGCGGATTCGCGCGTTCGTCGCTCGGGGCGTCCCGGTGTTGGCGTTCGGGTCACACGTCCGAGCCGACGAGCTGCGGGTGGCCCGCGACGCCGGCGCGGTGGCGGTGCCCAATTCCCGAGTCGAGGACCAGCTGCGGGGGATGCTATGAAGCGTGCATTGCTGATTGTCGCCGCTCTGGTCGTGCTCTACCTTGGCGCTTACGCCGCCTATCGCGCGAGGCACGAGGAGGTCTGGGCGGAGGACGGCAGACCGTACGTCATCTTCGGCTCGCGCGCGGTGTGGTATGCCTTCCGTCCCCTGACGCGTCTCGACGCCGCGGCGTCGGGGATGGGGTCCCATCTCGGTCCTCATCGCGATTCCCCCCGCGCGTTGCTGGACAAGGCAATCGCCGCGGCGGGGGGTGCCGTGCGGCTCGGAGCGTTCCGGGCGTACGAGTGGCGCGGCCGGGCGATGACCACGGTCGACGGCCGCTCGCTGGATCTCTCAGGGCTGTGGCGCCTCCAACCTCCTGACAGCGCCATCGTGACTACGACCGTCGCCGGGCAGCCCCCCGCGACTGCCCGCACCCTGATTATCTCGGGGACTCACGGGTGGACGCGGCAGGGGGAGGAAGGGAGGCGTGCAGCCATCACGCCACTCGCGCCGGAGCAGGTGACCCACGAGCGCGACCAGTTCTACCTCTATCACGTCATGCGTCTGGTGCCGCTGCAGGGATCGGGGTATCGCCTGTCGCCGCTCGCGAGCGACTCCCTGGGGCGACGCCGCGTCCGCGTTTCGCACCCACGCCGGCCCGACGTGGATCTGTCCTTCGACGCCGCTGGCAACCTCGCTGGCCTCGCCGATTCGGTCATGGACCCCGTGTCCCACGCGCGGGTGCGTCAGGAGGTCAGGCTGGCGGGGTGGCTCGACATCGCCGGCGTCCGCTGGCCGCAACGGATCATCATCACGTGGGACGGGAAACCGTACTTCAACCTCGAGATTCTCGAGCTCCACCAGCTGCCGCAGCTGGTGGATCCGTTGCTGCGAGGCAGAGCACGCTAGCAACGAAACCGGCCTCACATTCCGGTGAGGCCGGTCCGCTTGTCGTACGATCCACTCGACCGAGCCGCCGCTGGCTCAGCTCTTCTCTACGGCGACCTGGATCTGCCGCGGCTTGGCCTTCTCGACCTTCGGCAACGTCACCGCCAGCACACCATGGTCGTAGCTCGCGCGGATCTTGTCCGCGTCCACCGTTGCCGGCAGGGTGAACGTGCGCTCGAAGGCCCCGTAAGTGCGCTCGTAGCGGTGCACCCGCTCCGTGCGCTCTTCGGCGGTCTGGTGCTTCGTGCCGTTGATCGTCAGCACACTCCCTTCGACCGAGATCTTGACGTCTTCGGGCTTCACGCCAGGCACCTCCGCCTGGATGCGGATTGAGTCCGCTTCCTCGAAGATGTCTACGGCCGGCACCCACGCCGCGCCCGCGCCGTCTCGGTACTGCGAGTCGAAACCGCTCAGCGCCTCGTTGAAGAAGCGGTTGATCCGACGCTCGAAGCTCGACGCCTCGGCCAGCGGATCCCGCTGCATGCGAATCAGGCTCAACATACGGATCTCCTCCACGGTTGCCTTGTGAAAACATTCGATTGGGCCCCACCGCATCGCGCTGGGGGGGCCTCGCCGAGCCGCTCACGCAACGGCCGTGCCGCGCGCCGGAGGCTGGGAGTTGCCGATCTGGCAAGCGCGGCTGTCAGGGCGGCCGGGGGTTCTGCCGACTTCGCCCCTCCTCTATCTTTACCACCCATGCGCATGCTTTCCTGGCTGAGCGCGGTGCTGGGCGGCCTGGCGGCCGCACCGACCCCGAACTACCGCATCTACGTCGCCAGCGAGTCGGGTGACATCGTCAGCCAGCTCGTCTGGGACGGCACCGCCCTCAAGACCGTCAAGACGGTACCCGTTGGCATCATGCCTGCCGACATCGACGGGCCGCACAACGTCACCGTCTCACCGGATGGGAAGTACTATTACGTGTCGATCGCCCACGGCACGCCGTACGGCACGTTGTGGAAGATGGCGGTGGACGGTGACAGCCTGCTGGGCCGGGCGCCGGTGGAGATGTTCCCGACCACGATCAGCGTGACGCCGGACGGCGAGCTGGCCTTCGTGGCCAACTCCGATTTCTACGGAGATCATCCCCGCACCAACGTCGTCTCCGTCATCTACACGCCGCAGATGGTGCCGCTCACGACGATCCCCGCGTGCGACATGCCGCATGGAGTGAAGGTGAACCACGCAGGGACGAAGGTCTACGTGAGCTGCATGAACTCCGACGAAATCCTGGAGCTGGACAGGCAGACGCTGGTGATTACGCGTCGGCACAAAACCGGGGTGGGCATGATGATGCAGCACTCCGTGATCTCTGGCCACGATGTGCCACCGGGCGGCGGCGGCGCCGCTGCGTTGTTGCACGATGCCTGCTCGCCCACGTTCGTGTCGGTCTCCCCTGACGACAAGCGGCTCTATGTCGCCTGCAACCATACCAACACTCTCCAGGTCCTGGACGCGGCGACCCTCGACCTCGTGAAAGAGATTGAAACCGGCCATGGGGCCTACAATGTGGAGCCCTCGCCCGACGGTCGATGGGTGATCGTCACCAATAAGAAGGACCAGAGCATCTCCCTGATCGACGCGACAACGCTGACAGAGGACTCCCGCATCCCGACGAGCAAGCCGTTCCCCCATGGCGTGGCCTATTCGCCCGACAATCGCTATGCCTTCATCTCTCAGGAAAGCAAAGGCGTTGATCCTGGGGCGGTGGATGTGATCGATCTCACCACCAAGACGGACGTCGCGCATGCGGCGGTGCCGCTGCAGCCGACCGGAATCACGATTCTGAAATTGCCGTGACCCATACCGCGGTTGTCGCCCTGCCACCGGCCGAGGTGCTGACGCGGGCCAAGCGCTTCTTCGCCGAGCGAGTGCCGCACGCGGCCGCCTTCGTGGAGCGGGAGGGACCGCAGTTTCTGGTACTGCGGGGGCAAGGGGGCGAGGAGATCGTGTTCAACGCGACAGCTGCTGACGGGGGAGGGGGGAAGGGCGCGGCGCGGGTGCGCGTATCCACCCTGCTGTTCGATCAGGCGGTCGATCGGTTCTTCTCGACCCTGCCGCTCGAGGCGGGCGTGGAGGTCGCGTGACCGGAGTGGCCGAGCGCTTCGCCGTCCGGGTCATGGTGACCGAAGTCTGGGACCAAGTGTTTCTCGCGGTCGAGCCGGGCACGACGGTAGCAGAGCTGAAGCGGCGGGCGTTGGAGCAGGCGTTGAAGCGCCAGGCGCCTGCCGAGGGATACGTGGTGAAGTTCCGCGGCGCTGCGGTACTCGACGAAACCACGACGCTCGAGACGCTGGGGGCCGTTCCCAACGCTCCGTTCATCATCCTGCCCCTGCGACGCCAGCCGGTGCGATGAGGCAGCGCGCTGCCAGCCCCGCACTCGCCACGCTGGCGGTCGGGCTCCTCCTCCTCGACGCACTCCTCCTGGTCTACCTCGGAGTGACGTTTCACCGCCCGGGGCTGCTCGCGGGCGGCGGGGCGTGCGTCGCGCTGGCCATCATCGTCGTGCTCGCATGGCGGCGCTACCGGCGTGCCCTGGTGGACATTGAGGCAGCTCGGGGAGCGCTTCGCGACGAGGTCCGATCCATTCGGGACTTGCTCGAGCAACATCGAGAGCGTGGCTAGAAGGTCTGCCCGACCGTCCGACCATCCGACGATCCGACGGTGACGACCAGCGTTGTCTGGCACCCCGCCTGCTACCTGCACCAGGCGGGCGCGGGCCATCCGGAGCGTCCGGAGCGGATTGCCGCGGTCCTTGAGGCATTACGCGCCCCGGAGCTGACACCGCACCTCAGTTGGGTCGAGGCCGTGCCCGCCGAGCGAGCGGCGCTGGAGCGCGTACATCCGGCCGCCTACCTGGACGCGCTCGCCGCGCTCGCCGACCGGGGCGGCGGGGCGCTCGATCCCGACACCTATTTGGGCGCAGCCAGCTGGGAAGCCGCGCTGGCGTCGGCCGGTGTGGCGATACGCGCGGTGGACGCGGCGCTCGCCCGTCGGGCGGGAGCGGGCGAAGGTACGGCGTTCGGGGCAACGCGCCCTCCCGGGCACCACGCCCTGCCTGCCCAGGCGATGGGGTTCTGCTTCCTCAACAACGTGGCCGTGGCGGCGCGGCACGCCCAGCACCGGGGCTGCGCCCGCGTGCTGATCGTCGACTGGGACGTGCACCATGGCAACGGGACCCAGGCCATCGTCGAGGCCGATCCCTCTGTGCGCCTGGTCTCGATGCACCAGTACCCGTGGTACCCGGGGACGGGGGCGGAGGACGAGCGCGGGGTGGGGAACGTCTTCAACGTGCCGCGGCCGCCCGGACTGCCGCGCCCCGTATACGTGCGCGATCTCCTCACCGCCGTGGACGCGGCCACCGACGGTTGGCGACCGGACCTGCTGCTCATCTCCGCCGGGTTCGACTCGCTCGCCGGGGATCCGCTCGGCGGCTTCACGCTGGTGCCTGAGGACATGGCCCTCTGGACGTCGACCTTGCGCGAACGGTTGGGCACGGTGCCGATCGCCGCGGTGCTCGAGGGAGGTTATCGGCTCGATCTGCTCGCGGCCGGAGTGCATGCCGTGGTCCGCGCGCTTGCCTGAGCGTCGCAGCGGTCGGATACTTCAGCCATGGCGTTGAGGCTCGTCCTCGAGGAATGCACGATCACGACCCGCCACCGGTTCGCGATCGCCCGCGGGTCCACGACAGGGTATCGGCGCTGCTGGATCCGGCTGATCGACGAGGACGGGCTGGAGGGGTGGGGAGAGGCGGACCCCTCCGCGTACTACGGCGAGACCTACGACACCGTCGTCGCGACGTTGCAGAAACTCGACCGCCACGTACCCGCCGACCCGTTCGACGTCGAAGCTGCCGAAGCGCGGTTCGCCCAGGTCGCTCCGCGTGGCAGCGCGGCCGCCCGCGCCGCGCTCTCCGCCGCGCTCCACGACCTCGCCGGCAAGCGCCTGGGCCAGCCGCTGTGGCGCCTCTGGGGCCTCGATCCGCGCAAGGCCCCGCAGTCCTCCTATACGATCGGCCTCGACACGCCCGAGCAGCTGGGCGTCAAGGTGCGCGAGGCGGCCGAGTACTCGATCCTCAAGATCAAACTCGGCACCGACCGGGACGAGGAGATTCTGCGGGCGATTCGGGACGCCACGGACAAGACCATCCGGGTGGACGCGAACGCCGGCTGGAGCGTGGAGCGCGCTGTGCAGATGGCCCCCGTGCTCCAGGAGTACGGCGTGGAGTTTCTCGAGCAGCCGGTCCCCCCGGGGGACCTTGAGGGGCTCGCCCGGGTGCGGCGCCACGCCAACGCCCACGATCTGCCGGTCGTTGTCGACGAAAGCTGCCTCGTGGCGAGCGACATTCCCCGCCTGGCGGGGGCGGCGGACGGCATCAACATCAAGCTGGCCAAGTGCGGCTCGTTGCGTGAGGCGTTGCGCATGATTGCGACGGCACGCGCGCATGGCATGCTGGTCATGGTCGGCTGTATGATCGAGTCCTCGCTCGGCATCACGCCCGCCGCACACTTCACGCCCCTCGTCGACGCCGCGGACCTCGACGGGGCGGCGCTCACAGTGGACGACCCTTTCGTGGGCGCGACGATCGCGGGCGGTCAGATCCGCCTGCCGACTGAGCCTGGGCTCGGCGTCCGGCGCCGGTGAGCAGTCCTCCCGGACGGTTCGCGGAGGTCCTCCTCCCCGTCCCGGTTTCCCGCGCCTACTGCTACCAGATTCCTGATGGCGTCGCGGCGGGCGTCGTGCCCGGCGCGCGGGTTGTGGTCCCGGTGCAACGCCGGATGCTGGTCGGTGTGGTGCGGGCGGTGGACGTGGCTCCCCCGGACCCCCCGGAGGACCGGGTAGTGAAGCCCATCGCCGCGGCCCCGGACGCGCTCCCCCCCGCTGAACCCGCGCTGTCGCCGGCCCTGCTTGAGGTGGCGGAGTGGATCAGCCGCTACTACGGCGCGCCACTCGGGCTCGCCGTGCGTGCCTTGCTGCCTGGGGCGCTCTGGGGCGTCGCTCGGCCGGCCGGCCCCGCGGAGGGGGCCGAGCGGGTCGTGGCGCTGGTGGGCGCGCCCCTCCCATCGCTCCTCGAGCGGGAGCGGGCGATCGCGCGCGCGCCGAAGCGCCGCGCCGCGTATGAGGCGCTGGAGGCGCTGGGAGGGTCCGCGCCGGTGAAACACCTTCACCAACGGCTCAAGATCTCCCGCGCGGCGCTCGACGGGCTCGTCGCGCAGGACCTCGCGCGCTACCAGCAGGTCGCGCAGCCGCGTGACCCCTTCGCGGGTCTGGAGTCACCCCCGCCACCCGACCTCACGGCGGACCAGCGGCGCGCCGCGGACGGCATCGCCGCCACGCCGGTCGACGTACCCATCCTCCTCCATGGAGTGACGGGGTCGGGCAAGACCCTCGTGTATCTCGACGTGCTGCGGAGGGTCGTCGCGTCCGGGCAAGGCGCCATTCTTCTCGTTCCGGAAATCGCCCTCACTCCGCAGACCGTCGCCCGGGTGCGGGGCGTGTTCGGCGACCAGGTCGCGGTGCTGCATTCGGGGCTCTCCGACGGCGAGCGGGCCGATGCCTGGCGGGCGCTGCGGCGCGGCGAGCGGCGCGTCGCGGTGGGGCCGCGCTCCGCCGTCTTCGCACCGGTGCAGCGGCTCGGGGCGATCGTCGTGGACGAAGAGCACGAGCCGAGCTACAAGCAGGGCACCTCGCCGCGCTACCACGCGCGCGACGTCGCGCAGGTGCGCGCGCGGCTGGAGGGCGCGCGCGTGATCTTCGGTAGCGCCACGCCGTCGCTCGAAACGCTGCACCTCGCGCGCATCGGGGTGGCCCGCACGTTCGCGCTCCCGGAACGGATCGGGGCCAGGCCGCTCCCGCCAGTCAACATCGTCGACCTGCGCACCGCGCCGCGAGAGCGCTCCGCCGCCGCGATCCCCTGGTCGGAGGCCCTCGATGCGGCGGTGCAGGCGGCCCTCGGCAAGCACGAGCAGGTGATCCTCCTGCTCAACCGGCGCGGCTACGCCACGTACCTGCAGTGTCCAGCCTGCGGTGACGTGTGGGACTGCCCGGATTGCGCCATCACCCTCACCGTGCATCAGACGCCGGCGGCTCTGCGCTGCCACTACTGCGGCCACGAAGAGCCAGTGCCGGGGCGGTGCCGCGTTTGCGGTCACGAGGTGCAGCGCATGCGCGGGCTCGGTACGCAACAACTCGAGCACTTCGTCGGACTGCGCTTTCCAGAAGCCCGGATCGCCCGGATGGACCTCGACACCACGAGCACCAAGTGGGCGCACCGCCGCATCCTCGAGCGCGTGGCGCGCCGCGAGGTGGACATCCTCCTCGGCACGCAGATGATTGCCAAAGGGCTCGATTTCCCGCACGTGACCGTAGTCGGTGTCGTGGACGCTGACACGGCGCTGCACTTGCCTGATTTTCGCGCTGGGGAGCGGACGTTCCAGCTCGTGGCGCAGGTAGCGGGAAGGGCGGGGCGGGGCCCGTTCGGGGGGACGGTCTACGTCCAAACCCGGGCGCCCACTCACCACGCCATCCGGGCGGCGGCAACGCACTCGGTGGAGGCGTTCGCCGCCGAGGAGCTGCCGCTGCGCACGGTGCCGCACCCCGCCTACCCGCCCTACGTGGGGCTCGCGCGGTTCCTCGCCACCGCGTCCGCCGAGCCGGACGCGCAGGCGGCCGCCACACGGGTGGCGGCATGGCTGCGCCGCGCCAACGACGAGCGATTGCGCGGGGCCCTCACCGTGCTCGGCCCGGCGCCATGTCCGATCCCGCGGCTCCAGGGCCGGTGGCGGTGGCACTTGCTCGTGAAGTCGGCCGAGCCGCGGGCGCTGGGCCGGGTGATGCGTGCGTGGCGGGCGCTGCGGCGCGGCGTCGCCGGCGTCACGGTAGATCGGGACCCGGTCTCGCTGCTGTAAAGGCGGAACGCGGAACGAACCGGGGAGCGTTCAGTCCGCACTCCGTGCTCCGCTCTTGTCCAAGTCCATTGGCCATCAGTATCTTGGCCTCCTGTGAAGCGACCACGCTTTCAGTACCGCCCGCCCAACTTCGAAGCGCCGCCGTTGTCGCAGGCACCCGAGGCGCGCTTCGAGCCTGCACCGGCCGACGGGGTCCTTCCCGACGGCTTTTTTTCGACTACCAACCTCCCAACCTATCTGAGAGTCGGCGGGGCCTGGCGCCGCCCGCGATGGCCGCGCATGGACTGCGTCGTGACCTTGCTGCCGACGGGCGAGCTGGTCACGACCGAGCCCCGGAAGGTGAAGCGGAGCACGCGAGTGGCCGTCGGCGCGGCGGAAGACGGCAGCGAGGGGATCTTCGTCCACACCGAGGGCTTCCTCGCCGGGCGGCACAGCGCCAACGAGTTCCGCTTCATGCAGACCGAAGTGTCGCGCGAGCGGCCCGTGGACTACGCCGTCCTGGCGCAGCTGCTCGGCGAGGAGAAGGAACAGAGCGGCAAGATCGTTTGGGTGATCGGCCCGGCGCTGGTGCACGCCCGCGCCCGCGAGGACATGGTGTGGTTCATCGAGCAAGGCTATGTCGGGGCCCTGCTGGGCGGCAACGCCGTCGCCGTGCACGACCTCGAGGCGGCGATCTTCGGCACCTCACTGGGCGTGTCGAGCAGCGGGGAGGAGGTCGCAGGAGGCCACGCCTTGCACATGCGTGCCATCAACGCGATCCGGGGAGTCGGCTCGATCGCCGCGGCGGTGGAGCGCGGCATGGTGACGGGCGGCATCATGCACGCGTTGGTGGCGCACAAGGTGCCATACGTGCTCGCGGGGTCGATTCGCGACGACGGGCCTCTCCCTGAGGTCCTCAGCGACTCGTTGGCGGCGCAAGATGCGATGCGCGCGATTACCGTCCAGGCGACCTTCGCGGTGTTCGTGGCGACGGCGCTCCACGCGATCGCCGTGGGCAACATGCTGCCCGCCTTCGTGGACGCCGCGACGCCCGACGGCGTCCGTCCGCTGACCACCATCTGCGTGGACCAGACGGAGTTCGTGGTGAACAAGCTGCGGGATCGCGGAACCCACCAGGCCTACGGCGTCGTGACCAACGCGCAGGACTTCATGCACGTGTTGCGCTTCTACGTGGAGCGATGGGAGCAGGCGCGCACCCCCGCCCCCCTGGCCCGGTAACGCCCGGCGTTGCCGCGGGGCCCACCTCCGGCTGGGCGAAGCTCGCGGCGGCGGTCGCCCAGGAAGTGCCGCCGACCGAGATCGAGACGATCTATCTGTTCCGTCCGATCAAGCGCGAGGGCCGGGAGTGGGGCACGGCTGTCGTGACGCGCCGCGCCGACGGTCGACTTCGGGTCTATACGGCCAAATACATGCTCGTGGTGCGGGGCAAGGAGCGGGGGCAGGCGAAGGTGGCGGTGGAGGAGGTGGGGCTCTCCCCGGCCGAGGTGCTGGAACAAGTGATGCGGTCCACCGCTGAGCGCACGGGCGACGCGGAGCCGCCGGTAGCGCACGGGCCCGCGGTGTGGTATGAAGGTTGATGGCGCCACGCTGCTGGGAGCGTTCCGCCGCTACCTGAGCGACCACAATCTCCCGGCGACCTCACAGCGCGTCGCCGTGGCCGGGGCCGTATTCTTCGCCGGCGATCATCTCTCGGCCGAGGACGTGGCGCGACGAGTGGCCCGCGCCGGCGACCCGGTGGGCACGGCGACGGTGTATCGGACGCTCGACCTGCTCGTGCAAAGCGGGCTCGTGGTTGAGCGCGACTTCGGCGAAGGGTTCAGGCGCTACGAAGCCGTGCCCCCGGGAGAGACGCACGAGCATTGCGTCTGCTCATCGTGCGGGAAGGTGATCGAGTTCTCCAACGACCGGTTGGAGCGCATGCTCGCGCTGCTGGCGGAAGAGGTGGCGTTCCGGCCCCACCATCACCGCTTGGAGGTCTTCGGGCTCTGCCGGGAATGCCAGCAGGCGAATCCCCTCACCCGCACGAGGTGACCGAGTTGATCGACGCGAAACTGTTCATCCCCACGAAGGCGTTCCTCACCAAGGGCGTCGGGCGCCACCGGGAGAAGCTGACGAGTTTCGAGATGGCGCTGCGCGATGCCCACCTGGCCGCATTCAATATCGTGCGGGTGAGCTCCATCTTCCCGCCGCACTGCGAGCTCGTGGATCGCGAAGAAGGACTCTCGTTCCTCCGGCCCGGCCAGGTCCTGTTCACAGTGGTCGCCGAGTCCTCGACCAATGAGCCGAGCCGCCTGGTAGCGGCCTCGATCGGCCTGGCGATGCCGGCGGACCCCACGCACCACGGCTACATCTCCGAACACCACAGCTACGGCCAGAACGAGCAGACCTCCGGCGACTACGCGGAAGACCTGGCAGCCTCCATGCTGGCGACGGTGTTGGGCGTGCCGTTCGATTCCGACCAGGCGTGGGACGCCCGGCGGGAGCAGTGGCTGCTGTCCGGAGAGATCGTGCGCACCATGAACGTCACCTCGGCCGCCGAGTGTGGCGACGACGGGCGGTGGACGACCGTCGTGTCGGCGGTGGCGTTCTGTGGGTAGCGACTTCGCCAAGCTCTCGTGGGGAGCGCCGGTCAATTTCCTCGGGCTCCCTCTCGCGGACACCAACTTCGACGACGCCAGCGTCGTGATCCTGTGTGTGCCCTACGAGGCCACCGTCTCCTACATCGGCGGCACGCGCTTCGGGCCGCGCCGCATCCTCGAGGCCTCGCGGTATATCGAGCTGTACGACCACGAGCTCGACGCCGAGCCGCATCGCGTCGGCGTGCACACCCTCCCGGAACTGATGCTCTCCGGCGCAGGACCGGAGGAGGCGCTGCGGGAACTGCGCGCGGCGTATGACGCGTTGCTCGCGGGGGGGAAGTTCGTGATCATGCTGGGGGGCGAGCACTCCATTTCGGCTCCGCCCATCGAGGCTCATGTCCGCGCCCTCGGACCGCGGCCGCTCTCCGTGCTGCAGCTCGACGCCCATGGGGACTTGCGGCCCGAATACGAGGGGACACCCTACAGCCATGCCTGCGTGATGTACCGGGTGCACCGTGCCGCGAAGCTGGTGCCGGTGGGGATCCGGGCCGTCACCGCCGAGGAGCGCGACCTGATGCGGGCCCAGAACATCCCGACGGTCTTCGGCTGGGAGCTCGATGCCGGGGAGCGGTGGATCGAACGGGTCGTGCAGGCGCTCGGGCCCGACGTGTACATCACGATCGACGTCGACTTCTTCGACCCCAGCCTGGTGCCGTCCACCGGCACGCCGGAGCCTGGCGGGGGGACGTGGTACCCGACGCTGCGATTGCTGGAGCGGGTGTTCAGCGAGCGCCACGTGGTCGGGGCGGACGTCGTGGAGCTGGCGCCGATCCCCGGCGTGATCGCGCCGGATTTCCTGGTCGCGAAACTGGTGTACAAGCTCGTCGCCTATTACCAGCGAGCCCGGTCTGCAAGCGGCAAGCGCATCGGCTAGCGGCGTCTCGTTCTCCCTGGCGCTGGTGGCAGGGCTGCTGAGCTTCCTCTCCCCCTGCGTCCTCCCGCTGATCCCGAGCTACGTCGGCTTCCTCACCGGCCTGACTGCCGAGGAGATCCAGCGGCGCCGGGGCACCGCGGTGCTTCATGCGCTGTGGTTCATCGCCGGGTTCTCCCTGATTTTCGTGATCCTCGGCGCCACGGCGTCGGCTCTGGGGAGCCTCGTCGGGCGCTCCCAGGTTTGGATCGGCCGGGCAGGGGGCGTGCTGGTGATCCTCTTCGGCCTCTACCTGCTCGGCGTCCCGGGCCCGCGGTTCCTGATGCGGGAGCGCAAGATCGAGCTCGCCCGCAAGCCTCTGGGGTACCTCGGTTCCGCCGTTGTAGGGATCACGTTCGGCGCCGCCTGGACCCCCTGCATCGGGCCGATCCTGGGGGCCATCCTCACGCTCGCCGCCGCGCGCGGCAGCGTCGGCCAAGGCTCCGCCCTGCTCGCCGGATACGCGTTGGGCCTCGCCGTACCCTTCCTCATCACCGCGCTCGCCTTGGACCGCTTCCTGGCGTGGTTCCAGAAGTTCCGGCCCTTCCTCGTGTGGGTGGATCGCGTCGCGGGAACCCTCCTCCTTCTGCTCGGTATTCTTCTCGTCACCGATCGCTTCACCCTGCTGGCGGGCTACCTGCGGGGGCTGACGCCGGAGTTCCTGAAGAGCCGGTTGTAGGGCATCGGCGCGATGCCGTGATTATGTTTGACGAGAGTCTGGTGACCTTTCCCGGGAGGCATGTGATGACCCGTACCCGCTTGACGACGCTGACTCTGCTGGCTTCCGCGGCGCTGCTAGGCGCCTGCGCCAAGGGCGAGCGGGCCAGCAACCAGCCCGCGGATTCGACCGCGCGCAATCTCACCCTGGCGCCCAGTGACTCCTCGGCGACGATGAAGGACGTGCCCGCGCCGACGAAGGCGCCCGTCACCCGACCGCCCACGAAGGCGCCGAGCGCGCCGGCGCGGTCGGCGACCACAACCGTGCGGCAAGGCACCGTGCTCGACTTCGCCGTGACCGACACGATTACCTCCCGGACGAACCATCCGGGCGACGCCTTCACGGCACGGGTCGTCTACGACACGCCCGGTGAGCGCGTGGCGGGGGTCCCCGAAGGCGCGGAGATCCGCGGCACGGTCGTGGATGTCAAACCGGCGCCGAACCCCCGCACGCCGGGAACGCTGACCCTGTCAGTGTCGACCATCACGATCCACGGCAAGAGCTACGACGTTGCAGGGCGGATCGATTCCCTGGAGACGGTGCGCCAAGGCCGGGGAATCAGCACGGGCGACGCCGCGAAGGTGGGTGTCGGTGCGGTCGCCGGCGGAATTCTGGGCCGTGTCATCGGCGGCAACACCAAGGGCACGATCATCGGCGGGATCGTCGGCGCCGCGGCCGGCGCAGGGGTGGCCGCCCATTCCAAGGATTCGGACATCGTCTTGCCCGCGGGGGCGCACGTGCACATGACGCTGACGAAAGCGTTGGTGGTCGCGGCGCGGTAGGCAGGCCGGTGGGTGCGGGTACGGGGGGCACGAGGACCGTGCCCCCTCCATCGTCATGGCGGCCCAGCCGCCGACCCTTTTCCATACGAGATCTCCACATGCGGCTCGCACGGATCGTCCTCTCCACGGCTCTCTTCGCCGGCCCGATTCTCGCGCAGTCGAATACGGCCCTGATGGCGAACGACCACTACACGCGCTCGCACGACTACGACCTGGTCCACCAACGGATCGTCGTGTCGGCGTTCAACTGGGATTCGACCTCCTTCGAGGGCAGTGTCACCACCACCCTCATCGCGCTGCGCCCCGGCCTTGACTCCGTCATTCTCGACGAAGGGGCGCTGCTCCAGAACACGAGGGTCGCCGACCGGCGGGGCTCGACCCTCCGCACCTCCCGGCACGGCGATACGCTCGTCGTGTTCCCCGACCGGCCGCTGCGCTTCGGCGACACGCTCGTCTTCACCGTCGCCTATCACGGCAAGGTCGAGAGTGGTCGCGGCCTCACCTACATCACGAACGACGGCCTTCCACATCGGCCGCAACAGATCTGGAGCCAAGGCGAGGACCACGACAACCACTACTGGTTCCCGACTTACGACTTCCCCAACGACAAGATGTCGTGGGAAGTCGTCGCGACCGTCCCGATGGGCGACCTGGCGATCTCCAACGGCAGGCTCGTCTCGAACATCGTGCAGGGCGGGACCCGGACGATGACCTGGCGTCAGGACCAGCCTTCAGCGACGTACCTGGTCTCGCTCATCGTGGCGCCACTCGCCCGGATCCACGACACCTGGGGCACCATCCCGGTCGACTACTACGTCTATCACGAGGATAGCATCAAGGCGTGGCCGCTGTTCCACATCACGCCCGACATGATCGACGTCTATTCACGGCTCACCGGCGTCAAGTATCCGTGGGCCAAGTACGCCCAGACGACGGTGGCCGATTTCTTCGGCGGGATGGAGAACGTGAGCGCCACGACGCTCATCGACCCGCTTCCCGACGCGCGCGCCTATCGCGACCGTCCGTGGTATCGGTACATCCTCATCCCTCACGAGCTGGCGCATCAGTGGTTCGGCGACTACGTGACGACCGAAAACTGGGCGAACATGTGGCTCAACGAGGGCTTCGCCGAGTTCATGCCGGGGCAGTATTGGGGCGAGCGGCTCGGTCCTCACGCGGAGCAGGATTACTACGTCGACGAGTACCGCCAGTACCAGCAGATCGACCGGCGGCGAGCGATGCCGCTCGCGTCGCTCGGCTCGAACAACATCTATCCCAAGGGCGCGCTCGTGCTCCGGATGCTGAAGGGCTACCTCGGTCCGGAGCGTTTCTGGGCGTCCATTCACGACTACCTCACCCGTCACGCGCTGGGAACCGCCACGTCCGACGACCTGCGTCAGGCGGTGCTGGAGGCCACGGGGGAGAACCTGGACTGGTTCTGGGATCAGTGGGTGTATCAGGCCGGCTACCCACAGTTCGCCGTAAGCGCGGCGTACGACACGGCGAAGGCGGTGCTCACCCTCACTGTCGCGCAGACCCAGCCCGACTCCCTCAAGGCGGACAGCACGGGGCTGAAGTTCACGGTGCCCCCAGTGTTCCGGATGCCGCTCACGATCCGAGTCGGGACGCAGGCGGGGGACGTCACGCAACGCGTCGAGCTCAACGCGCGCCAACAGACGATCGTGATTCCGGGCGTCAATGCCCCGCCGACGATGGTAGTGTTCGACGACGGCAACGCGGTCTTGAAGTCGCTCGCCTTCGATCAGCCGACGGCATGGCTCGCGACCCAGCTGCGCCGGGACGCCGATTTGTGGGACCGGCAGTGGGTGATCGAGCAGCTGTCGCACCGGACCGCGGATACCGCGGCGGCCGCCGCGCTGGCGGATGCCGCAACGCACGCCGATTACTTCCTCACTCGGCAGCAGGCCGTCGAAGCGCTGGGCGACTTCCCCGCGGCGCTGGTGCTGGCGGCGGCGGAGGCCGCAGTGCGGGACACGAGCGCTGCGGTGCGAGGCCGCGCCGTCCAAACCCTCGGCAAGCTGGGCGGGGTGCCCGCCCTGGCGTTGGTGCGGGACGCGCTCGCGCACGACTCGAGCTACGACGTGCAGGCGGCCGCCCTGCGCGCTTTGGTGCTCGCCGATTCGATGCAGGCGCACGACCTCATCGCCGCCGGCCTCGCCATGGCGTCGTATCAGGAGGCAATTCAGAACGCTGCGTTGCGAGCGATCGGCCAGCGGAACGATACGTCGTTCATCGGCGCGCTCGAAGGGCTGCTCGGCGTGGGGCGGTTCCCTTCGCACGTGTTGGCGTCGCTCGGCGCGCGCGGCAGCGTCCACGCCCTCGACGTCCTTACGAAGCACCTAAACGACGACCGCCCCGCCGTGCGCCGCTGGGGGCTCGAGGCCTTCCGATTCACCCTGGCGCGTCTCAATCACGCCGTCGCGGTGGAACGTCTGAAGGGAGCGGTGGCAGGGATCACGCACGCCGGCACCAGGCAGGAAGCGACCAGCTTGATAGAGCGTCTGCAGAAGCCGCAAGGGGAGGGCGGGGGGAACTAGGAGGGGCGGAGGAAGTGGGAGAACGGGTCAGCGCTTCACCACCCGCTCGCCCCACCGCCATGGCGGGGATCAGCCACACCGATCCAACCGGCCGCCGTTCGCTGGATGGCCATAACGTCCCCCTGCCGGCCCCGCTCCTGCAGCTGATACCCCATCGCTTTGAGCGAGTCCAGGGTCGCCGCGGCCAGGCCACCGCGCTCCGCGAAGATCACGTCCGGGAGTGCCTGCTGGTTGATCCGCGGCGCGGCGACGGCCTCGGCCAGCGTCATCTTGTGGTCGACCACGTTGACGATCACCTCGTAGACGCTGTTGATGATCGTCGGGCCGCCGGGCGTCCCCACCACCATGAACAGTCTCCCGTTCCTGTCGAGCACGATCGACGGCGCCATGGCCGAAAGCATGCGCTTCCTCGGCGCAATGGAGTTGGCTTCACCCTGGATCAAACCGAACTGGTTCGGCTGGCCCGGTGCGCCGGTGAAATCGTCCATCTCGTTGTTGAGCAGGAACCCGGCGCCCTCCACGGTCACGGCGCTGCCGAACCCGCCGTTCAGCGTCGTCGTGACCGAGGCGGCGTTGCCGTCGGCGTCCACGATCGAGTAGTGCGTCGTCTCCGTGCCCTCACCTTCCGACGCCTGGAAGGGCGGCGTCGGCGTTGCGCGGTCGGGGAGGATCTGGGCGCGCAGCTCGGCGGCGTAACTCTTGGAGAGCAGCCGCGTGAGCGGCATGCTCACGAAATCGGGGTCGCCCAGCCAGCGGTTGCGGTCCATGAACGCCCGCCGCATCGCCTCGGCCTCCAGATGCACGTAGCGCGCGCTCCCGAACGCCGGGAGGGTGTCGAAGCCCTCCATGATGTTCAGGATCTCGGCCATCGTGACGCCGCCCGAGCTCGACGGCGGCATTGAATAGATCGTGTAGCCGCGATAGGTGACCTGGATCGGTGAACGCCACTTGGCGCGGTAGCCTTTCAGGTCTTTCTTGGTGATCAGTCCATGGCCGCGCTGCATCTCCGCGACGATCGAATCGGCGAGCTGGCCGCGATAGAACACGTCGGGCCCGCTGTCGGCGATCAACCGCAGCGTCCGGGCCAGGTCGCCCTGGCGGAACACGGTCCCTGCCGCCGGCGCGTGCCCACCCACTAGGAACTGGCGGCGCGACGCCGGGAACTGCGCCAGGCGCTCGGCCTCGGCTTCGATCGACCGGCTGCGGTAGGAGTCGAGGACGTGACCCTCCGCAAGGGCAATCGCCGGGGCCACCAGTTTCGCCCACGGCAGACGGCCGTAAGCCTTCGATGCCTCGTACAGCCCGGCGACGCTGCCCGGGACGCCCGAGGCGAGGTGTCCGGTGAGGCTGGCATGGGTGACATGGCCGGTCGAGTCGAGGTACATGTCGCGAGAGGCGCCCTCGGGCGCCGTCTCTCGGTAGTCGAGCGCGCGCACGCGGCCGGTCGTGTCGCGGTAGACGATAAACCCGCCGCCGCCGACGTTGCCGGCATCGGGGAGCACTACCGCGAGGGCGAAGCCGACGGCGACGGCGGCGTCGATCGCGTTGCCGCCCTCCCTGAGAATGTCGCGGCCTACCTGGCTGGCGAGCGGATGCGCCGACACGACCATAGCGTGCGTGCCCGTGACCGGCACGGCCTTCCCGACGAGTGGCCAGTCGGGTGGAATCAGCGGCGCGCCCGCGACGAGCGTGTCGCCGCCGAAGCGGCCGGGGCGGCCGGGCGTGCGGGCGGCGGGGCCGCCCGGCAGGCCGGGGCGG
>CAZXKD010000032.1:18781-19881 GCA_964641215.1 uncultured Gemmatimonadaceae bacterium | reverse complement strand
GACGGGCGCCCCCTCGAAGCTCGCCGTCCCTTCGGACGGTGCCGAAAGGCCGGCTCCCCGGCCCCGACCCTACGATGCCGACGCGGCGACCGGGGCTCAGCGCGCCCGACACCTGTCCCGCCGGCGGCGATCCGACCTACGGCCCCTCGGAGATGCCCTACCGCCAGCTCACCCTCCGGCCCTTGTCCGACCGCGGCCTGGACGGGACGGGGGTCCGCATCGCGATCCTGGACGCCGGTTTCGACACGCAGCATCCCGCGTTCGCCGGCGTCAAGCTCACCGCCCAATACGATTTCGTCTTCCACGACTCGGTAGTGCGCAATCAGCCCAACGACTCCCTGGTCCTCGACCCGCAGTTTCACGGCACGGCGGTGTGGTCGCTATTCGCTGCGACTGTGCCCGGGCGCCTTGTCGGGATCGCGCGGGGAGCGTCCTATCTCCTGGCCAAGACCGAGGACGTCCGCTCCGAGACGCGGATCGAGGAGGACAACTACGTCGCGGCGCTGGAATGGGCGGACTCGATCGGCGTCGACATCGTCTCTTCCAGCCTGGGGTATCTGACCTTCGACAACGGGTTCTCCTACACCCCGTCGCAGCTCAACGGAGACGTCGCCGTCACCAGCGTGGCGGCCGAGACCGCGGCGGCCCGAGGGATCCTCCTCGTGACGGCCGCGGGCAACAGCGGGCCGGGCTTCCGCTCGCTCGTGACACCCGGGGACGCGGATTCGATCATCACCGCCGGTGCCGAGGATTCGCTCGGGACCATCGCGCCGTTCTCATCCCGCGGCCCGACCGCGGATGGTCGCTTGAAACCCGACCTCACCGCCCCTGGCGTCGCCGTGTGCACGATCACCGGGGCCGGCCTGGGACGGCTGAGTGGGACCTCGTTCGCCACGCCGCTCACGGCCGCGTCGGCCGCCCTGCTGAAGCAGCTCCAACCCGCGCTGGGCCCGGTGGCGCTGCGCGACGCGCTGCGCCGCTCCGCCACGAACCGCGCGGCCCCGGATTCGATCCGTGGCTGGGGCCGCCCCAACGTCGCGGCCGCGGCGATCTTCCCTGATGGCGTGGTGCCCCTGGCGCCCTTGCCGCCACGCCTCGCC
>CAZXKD010000032.1:0-18681 GCA_964641215.1 uncultured Gemmatimonadaceae bacterium | reverse complement strand
GGCGATCTTCCCTGATGGCGTGGTGCCCCTGGCGCCCTTGCCGCCACGCCTCGCCGCCGTCACTCCCACGTTCCAGTGGTCGGCCCCAGGATTCGCGAAGCTGGTCACCTACCGGCTCCGCGTGGGCCGCGACTCCAGCTTCGCCGCCCCACGACTCGACACCACGGTCTTCGATCTCACCTCCGTGCTCGTGCGCCGGCCGTACAAGCCCGGTGCGCCGCTCTTCTGGCGCGTCGACGCGGCAGCGGCGACGGGAGCCTTAGCCACGACCGGCGTCGTCGGCCCGGTCACCGTGCCGCCGTGGGCCACGCCGCTCACCTTTAGCATCCCGGGCGGCACGAACACCGCGGATCCGATGCCCACGCTCGCCTGGTCCTCGCCCTCTATCGTCGCGCCGCCGGGACCGTTTCAATACGATCTCTTCGTATTCCGCGCGGACGATCGGATTCCGGTGTACGCGGCCGTCGGGCTCCTCGATACCACGCTGCGGATTCCGGTTCCGCTGGAGCGGAACATCCCGTTCTTCTGGCGCCTAGTCGTCCACGCCGGAACCGATACGAGCCTGGTCTCGAGCCAGGGGACGTTCCTGGTCCTGGATCCGACCATCCCGCCCACGACCATACTGTATCAGAATTTCCCTAACCCTTTCCCCATCGGGGGTCGGGACTCCACCTGCATCTGGTTCGACCTGGCCGCGGCGAGCAACACCGAGTTGGTGATCCTGGACTTGCGCGGCGGCCCGGTACGCCACCTCATCCCGGGAGCGGACTTTCCGCCGGTGCTGGCCGCCGGCCGCTATGGCCGCGGGCCCGCGGGCGGGCCGATCTGCGACCCCCGCCTTACGTGGGACGGCCGCGCGGACGACGGCCGCGTGGTCCCGGCCGGGGTGTATCTGTACAAGTTGCGGGCAGGCGCAGTAACTCTCTTCAAGCGACTCGTCTTCAGCGGAAAGGCTCCCTAGCGTGGAACTGGTCACCGTCGGTACCGGCACCGTTGCACCCTCGGCGACGCGCACGGCGGCATGTCACTGGGTCGGGCGGGGCAACTTGAAGATCCTGCTCGATTGCGGCGCGGGTTCCCTACACCGCCTCGCGTCCTTCGGGCTCCCGTGGCAGCAGGTGACGCACGTGATCCTCTCGCACTTCCACCCCGATCACTGGGGGGAGCTACCACTGCTGGTGTACGCGCTCAAGTACACGACGGTGCCGCCGCGGACCGAGTCGCTCGTGATCCTCGGCCCGCCCGGCGTGGTGCGCCTGATCAAGAGCCTCGCGGACGGCTATGGGCCCTGGCTCCTCGACCCCGGCTTCCCCCTTGGCATCCTCGACGTCCGGGACGGCGAGCCGTTCCCGCTCGACGGCGAGGTGAGCCTGGAGACCTTCCCCGTGCCGCACACGACCGAAAGCGTGGCGCTGAGTCTCAACGCGCCCGAAGGCCGGCTGGTGTACACGGGAGACACCGGCCCCTCGTCCGAGCTGGCGCGCTGGGCTCGAGGCTGCGACCTCCTGCTCGCCGAGTGCTCACTCCCGGAGGCGATGGCGATAGACAGCCATCTCACTCCGCAGCAGGCCGGCGAGCTGGCTAGGGACGCCGCGGCCCGGCGGCTCGTCTTGACGCACTTCTATCCTCCTGTTGAAACTTCGGACCCCCCCCCGGCTCAGGGGGCGGCTGTGGCGTTCCGCGGACCGGTCACCGCGGCTCGGGATGGAGACCGGTTCACCGTCGGTGAACAGAGAGGACAAAGACGCTAGATGCTGATCGTGATGCGGCACGGGGCGACCGAAGAGGAGATCCAGAAGGTCGTCGCCGTCATCAAGGAGATGGGCTACCAGGCGCGCCCCATGCCGGGCGCCCAGCGCACCGCCGTGGGCCTCGTCGGCAACGACGGACGCGTCGACGCCTCGCGGCTCGAAGGGCTGGCGGGGGTCCAGGAAGTGATCCACGTCTCCAAGCCGTACAAGCAGGTGAGCCGGGAGTGGAAGGCGGAGCCGACGGTGATCCGCCTGTCGGGGGGCGTCGCGGTCGGCGCGACGGAAGTCGTGGCGATCGCGGGCCCCTGCTCCGTCGAGTCGGAGAAGCAGATCGTCACCGCCGCGCAGCAGGTGCGCGAAGCCGGTGCCGTGATCCTGCGGGGCGGCGCGTGGAAGCCGCGCAGCTCCCCCTACAGCTTCCAGGGCTTGGGGCGGCCGGGCCTCAAGCTCCTGGCGCGGGCGCGTGAGGAGAGCGGCCTGCTGATCTGCACGGAGGCGATGGACCCCGAGGGCGTGCGCTGGGTGACCGAGGTCGCGGACGTCGTGCAGATCGGCGCGCGCAACATGCAGAACTACTCACTGCTCAAGGCGGCCGGACGCTGCGGCAAACCAATCTTGCTGAAGCGCGGGCTGTCGGCCACCGTGACCGAGCTGCTGCTCTCGGCCGAATACATCCTCGCCGAAGGGAACCCGGACGTCATCCTGTGCGAGCGGGGCATCCGCGGGTTCGACCCCACCACGCGGAACGTGTTCGACCTCACGGCGATTCCCGTGGTCCACAAGCTCTCGCATCTGCCGATCATCGCCGACCCGTCGCATGGCACCGGGCTGCGGGACAAGGTGATTCCCATGGCGCGCGCGGCCATCGCGGCCGGCGCCGACGGCATCATGGTCGAGGTCCACCCCGATCCCGAGCAGGCCCTCTCCGACGGAGCGCAATCGCTGTTCCCCGACCAGTTCGCCCAGCTGATGCGCGAGGTCCGCGTGATTGCGGAGGTCATCGGGCGGCGAGTGGCCGAGCCGGCCCCCGTGGGCGCATGAGCGCAGTCGGACGGTCGGACGGTCGGACGGTCGGCCTGTTTCTGACGGCCCTCGCATTTCTGTCCGACGGTCCGACCGTCCGACAGTCCGACGCCTTTGTCGTTCTCGACCACGCCTCCGCCGTCTACGACACCGTCCGCACCGTGTCCGCCGAGTTCGTCCAGATCGTCGACAACCCCATGGCCGGGGTCGTCGACACCACCCGGGGCCGGTTGTACCAGGAGAAGCCGAACCGCTTCGCCATGCGGTTCACCGCCCCGAAGGGCGACCGCATCGTGGCCGACGGCCGGTGGCTGTGGCTGTACACGCCGAGCACGACGCCGGGCCAGGTGATCCGTACTCCCATCCCCGCCACCGGCTCCACCGGGCCCAACCTCATCGGGCAGTTCGTGGAGCGGCCGCGCGAGCGCTATGCGGCGCGCTGGCTGCGGGCGGACTCCGTCTCGGGGGCCAGCATCGCGGACGTCCTGGCGCTGACGCCGAAGGACGCCAGCGTGCCCTATCGCGAGGCAGTGGTGTGGGTGAGCCGTGACACGGGGCTGCTGGCGCGCATCGAGCTCGCCGAGACATCGGGACAGCGGCGGGTGGTGGTGCTGCGGAATCTGCGGGTGAACGCCAGAGTGCCCGCGCGGGAGTTTACTTTCGCTCCCCCGGCCGGATCACGGGTGGTAGATCAGTAGCGAGCGCCTCAGCCACCTTCGCCGCCGTCCCCTCGTCCATCCCCCGTTTCTGGGCCAGCTCCAAGGCGGCCCGTCCCAGACTCCGGTACAGGTTGGCGTCGTCGAGCGTCAACGACTCCAGGTGCCGCACCAGAGTGTCCGTGTCGCCCCGCAGCACCGGGCCGGTGAGCGCGGCGAGCGGGCCCTCCCGCTCCAGGTTCTCAAGCGTCCCTGCCACCAGCGGCCGCAGCGCCTGCCAGGCCTCGGGATCGCTGAGCCCCGCGTGCCGCAGCAGCCGCTGCGCCACCGCCTCCACCACCACGAAGTAGTTGGACGCGAACACCGCCCCGGCATGATAGACCGCTTTGGCCTTGGCGGTGAGGCGGAAAGGGCGCAGGCCCACATCCTCCGCCAGCCGCTCCGCCGTCTCCACAGCGCGCGGCATGCCCTCGACCGCGGCCCAGGCGCCGCGCAGCCGGACCGGGGCCTGCTCGGGATCGCTGATCGTCTGCAACGGGTGCAGCGAGCCGAGGGCGGCCCGGGTCGTGACCAGTGGGCCGAGGGCCTCCTGACCCTGGACGCCCGAGAGGTGCAGCACGACGTGCTCGGCCCGCACCGTCTCACTGTCGTGGAGCAGCTGGGCGAGCGGCCGGATGGCGTCGTCCCGCACCGCCAGAAAAACCACGCCCACCTCCGCGAGCCAGGGAGGCGGCCGGTCATCGGGGCCGACCGTGAGCGTGAGGGGTTTGGGGACCTTCTGCTTGTGCCGTCCGTGCAGCCGCACCTGATAACCTGTAGCCGATAGGGCCAGAGCGAGACCGATCCCGGCCCGCCCTGGCCCAATCACCCCGACGCCGACGGGCAGCGCCGCCCGGCTGATCACTAGTTGTGGGCCGCTGCCGACGGTGCCGTAACGAGGGTGAGCAGATCGGCCGGTGACTTGGCCTTCCGGGCCAGCGCCAGCGCCTGCTGGATCTGTCGGTCGTCGTGCATGCGACGGCGTAACTCCGCGGGCTGACCGAACACGTACCGAGTGATCTCGTAGCCCAGATCCTGCGTGATGTAATGCCGTGCACCAGCCGCCAGGCTGTCCGACATGGCTACACCGCGTGCGCGCAACCGCCGCAGCACCTCGTCCACCATTTCCTGGGTGACGGTAAAGGTGGGGTCAGTCAGCGTTCCCGCCGCCTTGAGCTCGAGGGCGTATCCGGTGCGAACGTCCGGATAGACGAACGCCTTGTTGCCAAGGGCCCTGAAGAACGCGCGTTCGGCGATCGTGAGTGTGTCGGGTGCCACGAAAATATCGGGCCGTATGCCACCTCCGCCTTTCACGATGCGGCCATGGTCGGTATGGAACACCAACGAGTCGGGTACGGTGTCTTTCCCGATCTCCCCGGCAATGGCCTGCGCCTCCTGGTCCTGCTCACTGCGGCTGGTGCGTTGAATGGTGCGGCCGCTCGGTGTGTACCACCGGGCGGTCGTCAGCTTCAGGCCGAAGTCCGGACCCAGCTGCCAGAGCTGCTGCACCAGCCCCTTGCCGAACGTCGGCGTGCCGACGACGATCGCCCGGTCGTGGTCCTGCAACGCGCCGGCGACGATCTCCGCCGCACTCGCCGTAAAGCCGTTCGCGAGGACGACGATCGGCAGCTGCGGCCACTGCTGCGGCTTGTCGTCTCGATAGATGTGGGTGGCATCCGGGGCCCGACCACGTGTCGCCACCACCTCCTGGCCGGGATCGAGGAACAGGTCGCTCACGGCGATGCCCTGGTTGAGCAACCCACCCGGATCGCCGCGCAGGTCGAGGATGAGGGACTTCATCCCCTTCTGCGTCAGGTCGGTGATCGCCGTGGTGAGCTCGGCGGCGGAGGACTGGCTCACCTGGACCATGGAGATGTAGCCTACGCGGTCCTCCAGCATCGTTGAGCGTACCGACCGGATGTGGATGATGGCGCGGGTCAACTTGAAGGTGATCGGCTGGTCAATACCCACGCGGCGGATTCTCAGCTCTGCGGTGCTGCCTGGCTGACCACGCAAGCGTTTGACCGCCGTGTCGGTCTTCCAGCCTTCCGTGGAGCGCCCGTCCAGCGTGATGATCTGATCGCCGGTCTGGATGCCGGCGTGCTCGGCCGGGGTCTCAGGAAGGGAGGCGACGACGGTGATCCACCCGTTGCGCACATCGATCTGGATGCCGAGCCCGCCGTAGTCCCCGCTCGTCGCCTCGGTGAGCGAGTGGAAGTCGTCGGGCTTCAGGAACGTCGAGTAGGGATCGTGCAGCTGATCGAGCAGCCCGTCGATGGCCATCTGGTAGAGCTGCTTCTCACCGATCGAGTCGACGTAGAAGTCGGCGACCCGCGCCAGCACGTCATCGAACAACCGGGCCTGCTGGTACACCGACCCGGCGGGGTTGCGCTCCCGCTGCAGCAGCCAGCCGCCCGTAGCCAGGGCCACGACGGCGACGACGACGACGATCGCCACGGTGCGATGCTTCATGACATCCCTCGCAGTGAATGTGCGCTCACCGCCATGACCTCGCGCCAGGCGGCGTCCTGCACCGCTTGCTTCGATCGGGTGGCGTCGAGGTGCACCACGCCGGGCCCGCTCGCCTCCTGATACGCCACGCGCACGCGCTCGTGGAACGCGTCGTCCGCTCGCTCGATGCGGTCCTGCTCCTTGCGCGAGCGCCGCTGCCGCTCCCGTCCGACGTCGACCGGCACGTCCAACACCAGCGTCAGATCGGGCACGAGCCCCCCCGTCGCCAGGCGCAGCGCCGCCTCCACGTCCGCCAGCGGCAACCCGCGACCGGCCACCTGGTAGGCCTTCGTGGACAGGTCGAACCGATCCGCCACGACCACCTTGCCCGCGTCGAGGGCAGGCCGGATCTCGCGCTCGACCAGGTCGGCGCGCGCCGCCAGAATCAGAAACAGCTCGGCAGCCGGCGCGATGTCGTGCTTCGACTTCAGGGCCAGCTTGCGCGCGGCCTCCGCCACTGGCGTGCCGCCCGGCTCTCGCACCGTCAGCGCCCGCCGCCCCTCGGCGAGGAACTGGGCGGCGAACCAGCGCACCAGCGTGGTCTTGCCCGCCCCCTCCGGTCCCTCGACCACCAGGAACATGCCCGCCCCTGCACCCCCCACCGGCCCCATCAGCCCAGCGTGATGATCGGGCTGGCCGAGCCCTTCTTCATGCCGTCGAAGATCCGCTCGTTGACCTTCGCCATCAGCTTCTCGAAGTTAGCCTGCGCGGCCACCATTTGCTGATACACCGGATTGCTCTGGACGCTTTGCAAGGCGGTATCGTACTGCTCCACCAGCTGTTTCGGCGGCTCCTGCCCCTGCTGCGCCGTCCGCTCCAGGTCGGCCGCCAGGCGCTCGATCTCCCCCAGATAGCGTTGGCAATCCGCGTCCTCCCGGAGCCGCTCGCTGGCCCGTCGCAGGTTCTTGTACTCCTCGCTTTGCCCCAGGAGCCGGCCGAGTTCCTGCGCCTTGTCGTCGATCACGCGTCCTCCCCCTCCCCGGGGAACGCCAGCGCGTAGCGCGGGCGGCCGAACAAATCCTGATGAATGCCGATCCGTCTCCAGCCGTACTCGTGGGCGAGGAGGCGCACTTGCTCCGAGCGCCGCTCGTCGATTTCGACGCACAGCACTCCCCCTGCCTCCAGCCTGGCCGCCGCGCCGGCGAACAGCGCCCGCGTGGCGTCCAGCCCATCCGGCCCACTCACCAGGGCCTCCCGCGGCTCGAACAGCCGCACCGCAGGGTCCAGGGCCTCGTACTCCGCCTCGGTCAGATAGGGCGGATTGGACACGATGACCCGGAAGCGCTCGGCACGCTTCCCGCTCTGCCTGAGAGGCGCGAGCAGGTCGCCCTTGCGGACGTGAACGGGCGTCCGGGGTCCCACCAGCTTCACGTTCTCCCGTGCCAGCGCCACCGCCTCCGGCGAGCGCTCCACCGCGATCACCCGGTCGAACCGCCCCTCGACAGCGAGAGAAAGGGCGATACAACCGCAGCCGGTCCCGATTTCGGCAGCGAGGCCTCCCTCCCCCATTCCCCTTTCCCCATTCCCCCTGCTCCACTCGAGGACCAGTTCCACGAGCCCCTCAGTCTCCGGTCGCGGGATCGCCGCCCGCCGGTCGAGCATCAACCTGAGCGTGCGAAAGGTCGTGCGTCCCACGGCATAGGGAAACGGCACTCCGCCGACGCGCCGCTCCACGGCGGTCCAAAACGGCTTCGCCACCGACGGCGCCGCCTCGCGATCGCGCCCCAGCCACACGTCGCCCGGCGGCACGCCTTCCAGGGCCGCCCACAGCGCCGTCGCCTCCCGCTTCGCGTTCAGCACCCCCGCCTGTGCCAGCCGCTCGGCGGCCACGTCGAGTGCCCGGGCAATCGACGCAGGGCGCTCCGACTCAGGCACTCAACCGTTCCTTCTCTCCCGCCTGCCGGAGGGCGGCGATCAGGTCGTCAAGCTTGCCATCCATCACGTCGGCGAGGTTGTGCGTGGTGAAGCCGATGCGATGGTCCGTGACTCGGTTCTGGGGAAAATTGTACGTCCGGATCTTTTCCGAGCGGTCGCCCGTCCCCACCTGGGCGCGCCGCTCCCGGGCCCGCGCCGCCTCCTGCTCGGCGACCATGCGGTCGAGCAGCCGCGAGCGCAGGATCTCCAATGCCTTGATCTTGTTCTGCAGCTGTGACTTCTGATCCTGGCACTTCACCTCGAGACCGCTTGGCAGGTGGGTGACGCGCACCGCGCTGTCCGTAGTGTTGACGCTCTGGCCGCCGGGGCCGCCGGAGCGAAAGACGTCGATGCGCAGGTCTTTCTCCTCGATCTTGACGTCCAGGTCCTCCGCTTCGGGCAGGACCGCGACCGTTGCGGCCGAGGTATGGCGGCGGCCCTGCGTCTCGGTCTCCGGGATGCGTTGCACCCGATGCACGCCCGACTCGTAGCGGAGGGTCCCGTACGCTTTAGGACCCCGCACGGCGAAGATCGCCTCTTTGAGGCCCCCTAAAGCACTCTCGGAAAGCTCCATCGTCTCGACCTTCCAACCGCGCCGCTCGCTGAACCGCGTGTACATGCGGAACAGATCGCCGGCGAAGAGCGCGGCTTCGTCGCCACCAGTCCCCGCCCGGATTTCCACGATGGCGTCGCGGTCGTCGAGGGGGTCGGTCGGGGTGAGGAGATCGCCGAGCTGCCGCTCGAGCTGCTCGACGGGGGGCCGTAACCGCTCGAGGTCCGCGCGGGCGAGCTGCGACAGCTCCGGGTCGCGGTCCTGCAGAACCTCCTGCGCCTGCGCGAGCTCCTGGCGGAGCCGCTCCAGCCGGTCATGGGTCTGCCGGATGGCGTCGAGCCGCGCGCGCTCGCGACCCAGTTGCTTCAGCTTGGCCGGATTCCGCGCGGTCTCGGGGTCGGCCAGCTGTCGGGCGACCTCCTCCGCCCGCGCGAGCGCCTGGCGGAGTCGGGCCTCCATGCGTCAGCCGGTCGCCTTGTCCGACCGGTATTTCTGACGGAACCGCTCCACCCGGCCGGCCGTGTCGACCAGCTTCTGCTTGCCGGTGAAGAACGGATGGCACTGAGCACAGATTTCGACGTGGATCACGGGGATCGTGGAGCGGGTGACGAAGCTGTTGCCGCACGCGCACTGGACGGTCGCCCGTTGGTACGTCGGATGAATTCCGGATTTCACCGCTCGTATCCTTGACTGAGAGTCTTCGCCGCCGGAAGCGCGGAAATATAACTGGCTTCATGAGTTGGCAGCAAGCGGCGGAGCACGCGCTGAATTGACACCGGCAGGGCGAGGGCGTAAGCTTGCGCCTCACTACCGCACCCGACCCCGGAGGGGAGTGCTTCGTGTCCGCTGCCGCGGTCCTCCAGAAAGTCCCGCTGTTCGGCCAACTGGGCCCCGCTGAGCTGCAGCGGATCGTGGAAATCGCCCGGGAGCGGTCCTACCCGAAGAACTCCGTGATCCTCTTCGAGGACGACCCGGGAGACGCGCTCTACGTAGTCGCCGAGGGCCAGGTGAAAGTGGTCCTCATCGGCGAAGACGGGCGCGAGGTCATTCTTTCCGTGATGGGCCCCGGGGAGTTCTTCGGGGAGATGGCGCTCATCGACGACGAGCCGCGCTCGGCTCACGTCATCGCCATGGTGGACTCGAGCCTGGTGGTCCTGCGCCGGGAGGATTTCCAGCCGATCCTCGCGCAGACTCCGGTGATCGCCCTCGCGCTGCTCAAAGAGTTGTCCCGGCGCTTGCGCCGCGTGGACGAAAAGGTCGGCAGCCTGGTGTTGCTCGACGTGAACGGGCGCGTGGCCCAGCTGCTGCTCGAGCTCGCCGACGAGGCCGGCGGCGAGCGCATCACGCGCCACCTGACGCACCATACCATCGCCCAGATGATCGGCTCCAGTCGGGAAACCGTTTCCCGCACGATGCGGGACCTCGTGGACAAGGGCCTGATCGCCGTCTCGCGCAAGGACATCCTGATCCGCGATCGCGCCGCCCTGGAGGCGGCGGCCGGGCGCGCGTGAGGTGGGTCACCGCGCGCGGGTGAGGCGGCGACTTGTTGTACCTGATGGATTCTCCGTAACTTAGCCTAGGAATCGGCGTGCCCAAACGCGTGGCCTACACGGTGACTTTCTGGGGGACTCGGGGCTCGATCCCGACTCCCGGGGCCCAGACCGCGCGCTACGGGGGCAATACACCGTGTGTCGCCGTCGAGGGCGCGGGGGGAGGAAGGGGACAGTTGGTCATTCTCGACGCCGGGACGGGGATCCGGGCGTTGGGGTTGAAGCTGGTCGAGCAGCAAAACGGCGCCGTGAACGCCGAGATCCTGCTCTCCCACGCGCATTGGGACCACATCCAGGGGCTGCCCCACTTCAAGCCGTTCTTCGCTCCGGGGAACGCGGTGCGGATCTGGGGATCGCGCCAGGGCACGATGTCGCTGGAGGCGATCCTGCGCCAGCAGATGGACCCAGCGGTGTTTCCTGTGCCCCTCGACGCCCTGTCGGCGAAGCTGACGGTGGAGCAGGTCGAGACCGGGGAGTTCTCCGTGGGAGCGTTCCGGGTGCGGACGGTGAAGCTGCGGCACCCGGGCACCACGCTCGGCTTTCGGCTGACCCCGGCCGGGGGCGGACCAAGCATGGCGTATGTCACGGACAACGAGCTCGGCGGGGGTGGGCAATACACCACCGCGGGGTCGTGGCGCACGGAGTTCGTCGAGTTCCTCCGCGGCGTGGAGCTGCTGATCCACGACGCGATGTACACGCCGGTGGAGCTCGAGTCGCATCGCGGGTGGGGGCACTCGACGTACGCCGAGGCCGTGCGGCTCGCGGCCGACGCCGAGGTCGCGCGCCTCGTCTTGTTCCATCACGAGCCCGAGCACGACGACAAGACGATGGACGAGTTGCTCGCGGCGGCGCGCCGCGAGATGCGCCCCTCCGGACGGCCCACCGAAGTGCTGGGCGCCCAAGAGGGCATGCAGCTGACTCTCTGACGATGAGGAGCATCTTATGCGTTCGCGTTCGATCGTGATCCCGCTGGCCTTCGCGGCCGTCGGCGGCCTGCTCGCCGGATTCGGGACCCAGGCGAGCGGGCAGGACACCCGCCCGGGCATCGCCGTGTTCATGTTCGACAATGGCGGCTCGATCGGCCAGGACAAGGAGAATTTTGACGGCCTGCAGCGGGGCATCCCGGGGATGCTCATCTCCGAGCTGGCGGCCAACCCCGCCGTGCGGCTGGTCGAGCGCGAGCAGGTTCAACACCTGTTGGACGAGCAGAATCTTGGCGCCTCGGGCCGAGTCGACGCGCAGACCGCGGCGAAGATCGGCAAGATCGTCGGCGCGAAGTACGCGATCACCGGCATGTTCATGGATTTCTCCGGCGACTTCCGGCTCGACATCCGGCTCGTCAACGTCGAGACCACCGAGATCGTGCGCGTCGAAGCGGACAAGATGGCGCGGGATCACCTGTTCGACCTGATCCGCACGCTCGCCCAACGCCTGATGAAGGACGTCAACCTGCCGCCGCTGCCGAAACAGGCGTCCGATCAGCGGATGAATCGCCAGGTGCCGACAGAGGCCCTCACCTACTACTCGCGCGCGCTGCTCTACCACGACCGCGGCCAGCGGGACAAGGCCATCGAGATGTACCAGCGGGCCCTCGATGCCTTCCCGGGGTACACGGAGGCCCAGGAGGGGCTGCGGCGAGAGAAGAACTCGTGACGCTCCGGTGAGCGATCCGCTCAGCCGCCTCGGTGGCTCGACAGCGCGCCGGCTCTCCCGCCTGGGAGCGCTGGCGCGCTTCGGCTTCGGCGCCCTGCGCTCCCTCGCCACGCTCCCTGCGGCGGGACGCGCCGTGGCCCTGCGCGTCACCCTCAACCAGATCCGCTTCACCGCCGCCGACGCCATCGGCCTCGTCGTCCTGCTGTCCGGCATCCTGTCCTTTCTCGTGATCTCCCAGGCGGTGCGCGAGCTGGGCCAGCTCGGCGCCACCGATTTCATCGGCACGCTGATCGTGGTCGCGATCGTGCGCGAGCTCGGCCCCCTCATCACCGCCCTCACCGTGGCCGGCCGCTCCGGCACGGCCATCGCCGCGGAGCTCGCCACCAACCGCGTGCTCGGCGAGGTGCGCGCCCTCGAGGCGATGGGGATCGACCCGCGTCAGTATCTCGTGCTGCCGCGCTTCATCGGCTCGCTCGTGAGTGTCTTCGTGCTGCTCGTGGTGTTCGACGTGGTCGCCGTGTCCGCCGGGTTCGCGGCGGCACGCTTCAACGGCATGGTCCCCAGCCGCTACTTCGAGATCGTGCTGCGGTCCCTCGCCCTGAAAGACGTCTGGCTCACGGTGGCGAAGGCCGTCACCTTCGGTCTCATCGTCGGACTCGTCCCCGCGTACTTCGGTCTCGCGGTGCGCGGCGCCCCGACCGATATCCCCGTCGCCTCGAGCCGCGCCACCGTGACGTCGATCGTCGGGATCTTCCTGTGCTCGGCCCTGTTCGTCGTGATCGGGTGAGCCGATGACCGCGCCGCTGGCGATCGAGGGGGTCCCGCTGGGAGGGGGGGGGCGGGGAACGGGGAGACGCCGCGGTGCCGCGCCCCTGAGCCTCGCGGTCCCCGCGCACGAGGCGGTGGCGCTGCTGGGCGACGAGGAAAGCGGCCTGGGCCGTCTGGGGGGATACGCGCTGGGGCTGGAGCGCCCCAGCGCCGGAGGCGTCACGGTCTTCGGCACGATCATCGCCGACCTCCCCGAGCGGGATCGCTTGGCCTTCCGGCGACGGGTGGGGTACCTCCCGGCGGGCGATGGCCTGCTGCAGAACCTCTCCCTGCGCAACAACGTCGCCCTGCCATTGCGGTTCGGGAGCGAGACAAGCCCGAAAGACATCGAAGGTCGGGTCAATGTGATGCTCGTCGCGGCGCGCGTGACGGCGGCGGCGGATCTGCGTCCCGCCCAGGCGAGCGAGGAGGAGTGCCGCCGGGCGGCGTTCGCCCGCGCGCTCGCGTTCGACCCCGCGCTGCTGATCCTGGAGCAGCCGTTCGACGGGCTGACCACCCGCACCGCGGCCGAGCTGCTGGAGCTGGCGCGCGGGGGGGAAACCGCCGAGGGCGCGCGCCGCACGATTCTGATCACCGGCCACGAGCTGCCCGCCGGCCTGCACCACCGCATGGAGCGGGTCTACCGGGTCACGCGGGCCGGCGCCCTGGAACTGGAAACGGTCTGAGCCGAGGTGCCGGTGGAGACCACCCGCCAAGACTTCATCGTCGGTCTGTTGATCGTCTGCACGATCGCCATCGTGGTCGGCGCCCTCATCGCCACCAGTGGCTGGGGCGAGCACCGCTACGACATCTACGTGCGGGTGGCGAGCGCCGAGGGCATCACGACCGACACCAGGGTCCGGGTGAAGGGCCTCGAGGTCGGCCACGTGACCCGGATCACGCCTCGCGTCGATGCGACCACCGGGGCGATCTCCTTCCTGGCCCGGCTGTCCGTCGCGGAGTCGTTCCAGGACGGGTCGCGGTTGCGCCTGCCGCTGGGCACGTGGGCCCAGATCGAGCAGGTCAATCAGATCTCGCCGGCGGCCCTCGTGCGGCTCGAGCCCCCGGACACCGCCGTCCTTGGACACCGGTTTCTCCAGGCGGGAGACACGATCAACTCCACTCGGCGGGTGGCGCCGCTCGACGCCATGAGCGAAGCGGCGGCGCACTTGTCCCGGGAGGTCGAAATCGTGCTGCACGAGTCCCATCGAACGCTGGCGCGCGTGCAAAGCACCCTCGGGCAGGTCAACGAGACGGTGCGGGGGATCACGCCCGATGCCGAGGCGACGCTCCACAACGTCGCCGCCACCATGGAGCGTCTGAACGGGATGATCGCCCGCGTGGATAAGGCCGGATTCCCGGATTCGCTCTCGGCCACGCTGGCCACCTCGCACCGCGCGCTGCAGCGATTGGACTCGCTGACGGGGACCGCGCAGGTGTTGACGGCCGAAAACCGGCGGGACGTGCGCGAGGCGGTCACGAACCTCACGCAGCTCAGCCGACAGCTGAACCACTTCGTGGACGAGATGTCCCGGCGTCCCTACCGCCTGCTCACCGGCGTGAAGCCCCTCCCGGAAGCCCGCGATACGAGCCGCCGGACCGATCCGGCGCGCGACAGCACGCACCTGTGAACTACCTGCTGCTGCACGCCCCGACCTGGTCCCCCGCCGACCTCTCAGGCGTGCTCGGCGCCTCCCAGGTGGAGGTCCGGGTCGTGGGCCGCCACCGGGACCTGTCCCCGGACGATCGTCCCACGGTGTTCATCCTGGACGCTGAGAGTCGCTCGATGTTCCCGCTCGAGGTGCTGCGGGGATTCGTGGATGCCGGAGCCGCCGTGGTCGCGCTGGGTCGTCCCGGGGACGCGGACGTCCCCGAGGGGCTGCCGACCGAGCTGCTGTCGGGGTTCGTGCGTCACCCGGTCGGCGTGCGCCAGCTGCTGGTGGCAGTGCGCGCGGGCTTCCGGGAAGCGGCGGCGCGTGCCGAAACGGCCCGGGCGCGCGCCGAGGCGGCGCTGCGCAGCCGGGAGATCGGCGAGCTCACCCGCATCGGCGTCGCGCTCGGCACCGAGCGCGACCTCAAGACGTTGCTCGAGCTGATCCTCACCCAGGCGCGGCGCATCACGCAGTCGGACGCCGGCAGCCTCTACCTGGTCGAGACGAGTGACCAGGGGGCCAAACGGCTGCGGTTCCGGCTGGCGCAGACGTTCTCGAAGCCCGAGGCGCCGTTCGTCGAGTTCACGATTCCGGTGGACCGCTCCAGTCTGGCGGGCTATGCCGCCGTGACCGGCGAGCCGCTGGTGATCGACGACGCGTATTTCCTGCCGCCGGACGTCGAGTACACGATCAACCGCTCGTTCGACGAGCGGTGGGGCTACCGCACGAAGTCGATGCTCGTGATCCCGATGAAGGATCACAAGGAAGAGGTCATCGGCGTGCTGCAGCTGATCAACCGCAAACGCAACTTCGACAGCGTGCTGTCGACCCCGGAGGAAGTCGAGCAGCAGGTCGTTCCCTATTCCAAGCGCACCGTCGAGCTGGTGACGGCGCTGGCAGGGCAGGCAGCCGTCGCGATCGAGAACAGCAGGCTGTACGAGGAAATCGAGCAGCTGTTCGAGGGCTTCGTGGACGCGGCGGTGAAGGCGATCGAGCAGCGCGATCCGACCACGTTCGGCCACAGCGGGCGCGTCGCCAGCTACACCGAAGAGCTGGCCCGAACGGTGGACCGAGCCCAGGACGGCAAGTACCGCAACGTGACGTTCACCCGCGAGCAGATGCGAGAGCTCCGCTACGCCGGGCTGCTGCACGATTTCGGGAAGGTCGGCGTCCGGGAGCAGGTGCTGGTCAAGGCCAAGAAGCTCTACCCGCTGCAGCTCGACCTGATCAAGCAACGTCACGCCTTCGTGCAGCGCACGCTGGAACGCGACTTCTGGCGCAAACGGGTCGAGTTCCTCGAGCGGCACGGCAAGCGGGGCTACGAGAGCTTCCTCGCCTCGTCGGACAAGGACCTGCGGCGGGAGCTCCAGGATCTCGACCGCTTCCTCGACGTCGTGCTGCGGGCGAACGAGCCGAGCCTGCTGCCCGAGACCCACGTCCAGGACCTCACCGCCTTCGCCCGTCGCACCTACCGCCGGCTCGATGATCGGGAAGAGCCCCTGCTCACGCCGGACGAGGTACGCTTCCTCACGATTCCCAAGGGCAGCCTCGACGAGCAAGAGCGCCTGGAGATCGAGAGCCATGTCACGCACACCTGGCGCTTCCTGCTCGAGATCCCGTGGACCCGGGAGCTGCAGCAGGTGCCCATGATCGCCTACGGCCACCACGAAAAGCTGGACGGCCGCGGCTACCCGCGCGGCATCGCCGGCGACGCGATCCCGATTCAGACGCGGATGATGACGATCAGTGACATCTACGACGCGCTCACGGCGGCGGATCGCCCCTACAAGCGGGCCGTGGCCCCCGAGCGCGCCCTCGACATCATGACGCAGGAGGTGAAGCAGGGCCAACTCGACACGGAGCTGTTCCGGCTCTTCGTAGAAGCAAAGGTGTTCGCGCTCCCCGCGCCCCACCCCTAGCCGAGCAGCAGTCGGACCGACACCAGGAGCAGGAACCCGCCGAAGACGCGGCGCAGCGTGACGTCCCCCATGCCGCCGGCGATTTTGGCGCCGAGCAGGGCGCCGACGAAGAGTCCCACGGCGATGAGGGCAGCGTAAGGCAGGTTCACCTGCCCGCGCTTGTAGTACTGCAGCATGCCGAGGATGCCGACCGGCAACAGCAGCGCCGCGAGGGACGTACCGCTGGCCGTGTGCTGGTCGAGCTTGAACAGCAGCACGAGACTGGGCACGATCAGAATGGCCCCGCCGATGCCGAAGAGCCCGGAGAGGACGCCGGCTACGAGTCCCAGCAAGCCCACCAGGAAATAGGTGATCACCGCTCGCTCCTTTCGCGCGTTCCCTCGCTTCCGCCACGCCGCCCCCCCCAGCCACCGCCCCCCGGGGTCTCGATCCGCAGCACGTCACCAGGGCCGAGTCGCACGGCGCCCTTGGCGGCCAGCGGCAGATCGTTCAGCAGGTTCCGCCCCAGCGCTCCGTCCGCCCCGCCGGCGGCGCCGCGCGGGGCATGGCGACGCCGGTCGGTCAGCAGACTCGCTTCACATCCCGCGAGCGCGGCGAACTCCCGCACGACCCCGTCACCGCCCCCCCAACGCCCCGCCCCTCCACTCCCCCGCCGGAGCTCATAGCGCCGCACCCGCACCGGGCACTCGAGCTCCAATACTTCGACTGGTGTGTTTCGCGTATTCGACATCCCCACGTGCACGCCCGATGGGCCGGGGCCGTGCGGGCCCGCCCCTTGGCCGCCGCCGATGGTCTCGTAATAGGTCCAGACGCTCCCTGGCCCGCGCTCCCCTCCTCGACCGCCCGTCCCCCCAAAGGTGACGTTGTTCATCGTCCCCTGGCCCTGCGCCGGGACGGGCACGCCGGCGCGAGCGAGCGCCAAAAAGACAACGTCGGTGATCCGCTGCGACGTCTCCACGTTGCCGGCCGCGACGGCGCTCGGCCAGCGCGCGTGCACGAGGCATCCCTCCGGCGCGCTCACGCGCACGGCCCGCTGCACGCCGGCGTTCATCGGCACGTCCTCGGGCAGCAGGGTCCGCACGACGAACAACACCGCCGATCGGGTGACGGCGAGGGGGCAGTTGACGTTCCCCGGTCCCGCGGCCGCCGTACCTGTGAAATCCGCGAAAAAGACGCCTTCCCGAATCTCGACGCGCACGGCGATCGGCAGGTCGGCATCCGTGACACCGTCGCCTTCCATCCAATCGGTCGCTTGCGCCGCGGGAGCGGCGAGCGCCGTCAGTACCGTGCGGGTGCGACGTTCCGCGTAGTCCATAAGGTCGCGCGCGGCCTGGCGCACGCCGGACCACGCGTACCGCGCCGCGAGCGCCCGCAGTCCTTCCGCCCCCCGCTCCACCGCCGCCCGCTGAGCGGCGAGGTCGCCGTGCCGCATCGCCGGAGTCCGCACGTTCGCCAGCAGGACCCGCTCCACCTCCGGCGTCAGGCGCACGGGAGGGATCACGATCCCCTCCGCGAACAGGTCGCGGGCGCCCGCCGGCATACTCCCGGGCTGCATCCCGCCGACGTCGGAATGGTGTGCCCGCACGACGCTGTAGCCGCCGATCTCCCCGTCCGGTCCGGCCCCCCCGGTGTCGATGCTCCCGACCAGGGTCAGGTCCGGCAGGTGGGTGCCTCCCGTGTAGGGGTCGTTCAAGAGGAAGATCTCCCCGGGCCTGGGCGGCGGCGACTGCGCCCGGACCGCGGCGACCGCGTCCGCCATGGCGCCGAGATGCACGGGGATGTGCGCCGCCTGGGCGATCATCTCTCCTTGCGCATCGAACAGCGCAGCCGAACAATCCCGCCGCTCGCGGATGTTCGGGGACAGCGCCGAGTGAATAAGCACGAGCCCCATCTCCTCGGCCAACCCCGCGAACGCGTGGGCCATCACGTCTAAAGCGACCGCGTCGTGGCTCATCGGCGCTCCGCGATCAGCGCGCCACAGGCGTGCACCGTTGCGAGCCAGCCGGGCTCGAGCAGGACCGTCGCGTCCCTGCCGGCGAGGACGGCGGGGCCGGAGACCCGGTGTCCGGAGGGCAGACCGTCCAACGGCCAGACGTCGGCCCGGACCTGCTGCCCGTGCACCTTCACCGCCCGCTGTCCCGGGATCGGCGTAGGGCCCGCACGATCACCCCGGAATGCCGGGGCTGGGACCGGTCGCTCGGCCACGACGCGCACGTTGACGACCTCGACCGGCTGATCGACATCCGCGAAGCCGTAGCGCGCGCGATGCGCCGTCAGAAAGACCTCCCGCAGCACCGCGGGATCGGCATCGATCACCGCGATCGTCACTTCGTAACCCTGGCCCGTGATGCGGCAGTCGGCGAGGCGGTGCAGTGTTGCCCCGGGCAGCTCCGCGCTTGCCGACGCTACGAGCGGCACGAACGCGTCTTCCAGCCCCCGGGCGCTCAACGCCGCGAGCGGGCGGTGCAGGGAGGCGACCGCATCAACCCGCTCGGCCGCCGCCGCGAGTCCCAGGGCGCTCAGGACGCCGGGGTGCGGCGGCACCACCACGGTCCGCATGCCGAGCGCGTCCGCCAGCGCGCAGCCGAACAACGGTCCCGCACCACCGAACGGGAGCAGCGCCAGCCGCCGCGGGTCCACCCCGCGGGCCACG
>CAZXKD010000031.1:0-20852 GCA_964641215.1 uncultured Gemmatimonadaceae bacterium | reverse complement strand
GAGCAGGAGTTCCAGAAGACGATCGCGCTCGACTCCACGCACGTGAAGGCGCGCCTGAACCTGAGTCGCGTCCTCATCGAATCCGGGCGAGCCAAGGACGCCTTCGAGCCGCTGCAGCAAGCACTGAAGCTCGATTCGACGTCGACCACGGCGTACCGGCT
This sequence comes from uncultured Gemmatimonadaceae bacterium, assembly GCA_964641215.1. Taxonomy (GTDB): domain Bacteria; phylum Gemmatimonadota; class Gemmatimonadetes; order Gemmatimonadales; family GWC2-71-9; genus 13-1-40CM-70-15. Next base: position 20,691 of record CAZXKD010000031.1, on the reverse strand, counting down.
GCTGGGCCGGGCCCATGACGTGGTGGGGGAGACGGATGCCGCGATCGACGCCTACAGGCGCGCCATTCTGCTGGACGACCATGACGCCTGGGCGATGAACAACCTGGCCCTGGTGTATGTGGATCAGGGGCGCTACGACGACGCCTTGAAGCCGTTGGCGCGGGCGGTGGAGGTCGACTCTAGCACGGCGCTGTTCCGGAACAACCTGGGCATCGTGTTGGAGCGGACCGGTCACTACTCAGCGGCGCTGGATGCCTTCAAGGCCGCCCTGGCCATCGACAGCACCTACGCCAAGGCATCGGTGAGCCTGACGAGGGTCTCCGGCCTCAAGGAGGAGCCGGCCCTGCCGGCGGTGAATCTTGCGGCACTCGCGCAGAGTTTCGTCGCCGAGGTCGAGAGCTGGCGCAAGGTGACCGGGCAGCCGGGCACCTGAGGTTCGAGTTCAGCGGCTCTTCTCTTGGAGCGCTCGCGTCATCGTCGACGAGACGGTGACGCGAGTCTCTTTTTTCAACGCTGCCTCGAATCGCAGGGCAACCGGGATGGACGGCGGGGACGGCGGAGGGTACTGTTGTGCCCTGACCTTTGACTATTCCTGCCGAGGCGCTGATGCAACCTGGAAAAATGGCACGCGCGGCCGCGGTCTGTCTGGCCGCGACCGGCTTCGTTCCCGTCGGCGGGTGTGCCCGGCGGGCGCCCATGCCGGCCAATAGCCTGACGCCCGCTGAGCAGACGGCCGGCTGGAAGCTCCTGTTCGACGGCAAGACGACTGCCGGATGGCGCGGCTACCGGATGGATACGATGCCGGCGGGTTGGCAGGTCGTGGATGGGATGCTGACGCGCGTCACGGGCGGCGGCGACATCATGACCCGCGATCAGTACCGCAACTTCGAGCTTTCGCTCGAGTGGAACATCTCGCCGGGCGGCAACAGCGGGGTCTTTTACCGCGCCAGTGAGGACGACGATGCGATCTACTGGAGCGCGCCGGAGATGCAGGTCCTGGACGACTCCGGCCACGCCGACGGGCGTTCGCGGCTCACCGCTGCAGGGTCGGACTACGGGCTGTACCCGTCGCCCGCGGGCGTGGTGAAGCGCGCCGGGGAGTGGAACCATTTCCGCATCCTGGTGCAGGGGAATCACGTGGAGCACTGGATGAACGGGGTGAAGGTGGTGGAGTACGAGCTGGGCAGCCCGGACTGGGAGGCGAGGGTCAAGGCCAGCAAGTTCGCTCCGCACCCGCACTACGGACGCAACGCCGCAGGCTACATCGGGCTGCAGGACCACGGCGACCGAGTGGCCTATCGCAACATCAAGATCCGGGTGTTGCCGTGATCAAGACCAAGCTCTCGGCCATGATGTTCCTCCAGTACTTCATCTGGGGGGCGTGGTTCGTCACGATGGGGACCTACCTCGGCAGCACGCGACATTTCAGCGGCCCGCAGATCGGGGCCGCCTACATGACGACGGCCATCGCGGCGATCGTGTCGCCTTTCTTCATGGGAGTCTTCGCCGATCGTTTCTTCGCCACGGAAAAGCTCCTGGCCGCGCTGCACCTGGTCGGCGGGGCGATCCTGTGGTACGTGTCGACGCTGACCACGTTCTGGACCTTTTTTCCGGTCCTGATCTTGTACGCGCTCTGCTACATGCCGACGCTGTCGCTGACGAACTCGATCTCATTCCACAATGTTCAGAACCCGCGCGATTTCCCGTACATCCGCGTGCTCGGCACGATCGGGTGGATCGCCGCGGGGATTGTGATCGGCAAAGGGTTGCATGCCGACGCCCTGGCCCTGCCGATGCGCGTCGCCGCGGTTGCCTCGTTCGTCCTTGGACTCTATTCCTTCGCTCTGCCCCACACTCCGCCCAAAGCGGCGGGGCTCCCCTTCAGCGTCCGCAACGCCCTCGGGCTCGACGCGCTGCGGTTGCTGGAAGACCGCACCTTCGTGGTGTTCGTGCTGGGCTCGTTTCTGTTGTGCATCCCGCTGCAGTTCTACTACGCGTTCACCAACCTCTTCCTGAATGAGATTCACGCGCCGGAGCCTGCCTTCATCCAGACGTTCGGGCAGATGTCGGAGATCTTCTTCATGCTGCTCCTGCCGTTCGTCCTGCGGCGCTACGGCATCAAAGCGATCATGCTCGGTGGGATGCTGGCCTGGACGCTGCGCTACCTGGCCTTCGGCAACGGCAACATCGGCCCGGGGATGTGGCTGCTGTACGGCGGCATCCTGCTCCACGGCGTCTGCTATGACTTCTTCTTCGTCGCGGGCCAGATTTACACCGATGAGCGGGCGGGCGAGAAAATCCGCGCCGCGGCGCAGGGCCTCATCAACGTGGTCACGAACGGCGTCGGCTACGCCATCGGCGCGTGGGTGTCCGGCCGGGTGGTCGGCGCTTTCGCCGCGACGGCGTCCGACGGGACCGTCACGCACGACTGGCACCGGATCTGGATGTACCCCGCGTTCATGGCGCTCGCGATTCTCGTCGCGTTCGCGTTCTTGTTCCGGCCGAGACTGCAAACGGCGTCGAGCTGAAGCGCGTCGAGGAAAACCGTGAAGGAGAATCGTATGGGCAAGAAACGCATCACTCGCCGTCGCTTCGTCCGCGACACCGCCACGGCGGCCGCGTTCACCATCGTGCCTCGCCAGGTCCTGGGACGCGGCTTCCTAGCGCCAAGCGACAAGCTCAACGTCGCCTGCATCGGCGTCGGCGGCATGGGCCGCAACGACGTCAAGGGCATGGAGGGTGAGAATATCTACGCCCTCTGCGACGTGGACTGGAGCATGGCGCTCGATGCCTTCCAGCACTACCCGAAGGCGAAGCGGTTCAAGGATTACCGCGAGCTGTTCGATAAGGAAGGGAAGAACATCGATACGGTCACCGTGTCGACACCCGATCATTCGCACGCCGCCGCCGGCCTGCTCGCCTTGAGGCTCGGCAAGCACACGTACATCCAGAAGCCGCTCGCCCGGACCCTCGGAGAGGTGCGGGCTCTTGAGGCTGCGGCCAAGAAGGCCAAGGTCGCGACGCAGATGGGCAACCAGGGCCACACGCGCGAGGGCACCCGCCTCATCCGCGAGCTGGTCGAGGCTGGCGCGATCGGCACGGTGAAAGAAGTCCGCTGCTGGACCAACCGCCCCTGGTGGCCGCAGGCGATCGAGCGGCCGCTCGAGGAATACTACGCCCCCGCCACGCTCGACTGGAACCTGTGGCTCGGCCCCGCGCTGGAGCGGCCCTACAACCCGGCCTACGCTCCGTTCAAATGGCGCGGCTGGTGGGATTTCGGCACCGGCACCCTCGGGGACATGGCTTGCCACATTCTGGATGCGGCCTTCTGGACGTTGGACCTGGGTTTCCCCAGCCGAGTAGAGCCAGAGTCCTCGCCGCTCTTCAAGGAAACCGCACCCGCCGGCTCGCGCATCACCTTCAGCTTTCCCGCCAAAGGCAGCCGAGGCGAGGTCAAGCTGGTCTGGACGGACAACAGTCTATATCCGGCGCGTCCCAGCGAAGTGGCGGGGAATGAGGACGCGGCCTGGCCGCCCGACACGGGAGGCGGGCAGCTGTGGATCGGGACGGACGGCAAGCTGGTGGCGGGCACCTACGGCGACGACCCCACGCTGCTCGATCCGGCGAAGCAGGCCGCGGTCGCGGCGCACCCGCCCGCCCAGAAATATCCGCGGTCGCCGGGTGTCTACGCCGAATGGATCGCCGCGTGCAAGGGCGGGGCGCCCGCCAACTCGGCGTTCGACACCTATTCCGGGCCGTTCACCGAGATGGTGATGCTCGGCTGCCTCGCGGTGCGGATGGGTAGGACGCTCGAGGTCAATCCCGCGACGGGACAGATCACCAACGTCCCGGTTCCGGCGGAGTTCATCACGCCGACCTATCGGCCGGGGTGGAGCCTGTAGTGGGCGCCGTGATGGCCGCCGATATCCTGATCGAAGCCTGTGTCGACTCGGTCGCGTCGGCCGTCGCGGCGGAGCGGGGCGGTGCGCACCGGCTCGAGCTGTGCGACAACCTGGTCGAAGGGGGCACCACGCCCAGCGCCGGGGCGATCGCCGAGTGCCGCAAGCGGGTTTCCATCCCCCTGTATGTGATGATCCGGCCGCGCGGCGGGGACTTTCTTTACTCGGACGTCGAGTTCGAAGTGATGCGCCGGGACATCCTGCACGCCACCCAGCTCGGCGCCGACGGCGTGGTGCTGGGACTCCTCCAGCCGAACGGCACGGTGGATGCCGTGCGCACCGCCGCGCTGGCGCGGGCCGCCCGTCCCCTCGACGTGACGTTCCACCGCGCGATCGACGTCACGCGCGACCCCGAGGAGGCGCTGGACGCGCTGATTGCCGTCGGGGTGGACCGCGTGCTGACCTCCGGCCGGGCGTCGACCGCGCTCCAGGGCGCGGCCGTGATCGCCGGGCTGGTGCGGCACGCGGCGGGGCGCATCGTGATCCTTGCCGGTGGCGGGATCGACGAAAAGAACGCGCTCGCGGTGGTGAAGCGCACCGGTGTCCAGGAGGTGCACGTGCGCGGCACTTCGCGCCGCAAGAGCGGCATGAGGTATCGGAGTCGCCGGGTCGTGTTCCGCTCCCCGCAGAAGCCGGACGACTACGTGCTCGAGGTGACGGACGAGGCGCGCATCCGTAAGATCGTGCGGCGCCTCAAGGCTTGACCGTCCCGTCCTCGCGCACGACCCGCCCTCCCTTCATCACGAAGCTCACCCGCCGCAGTGCCGTGATGTCTCTCGCGGGGTCGCCGTCCACGGCGATGAGGTCGGCCTCGAGGCCTGGGGCGACGGCGCCGACCCGGGTCGCCAGGCCCATGGCCGCCGCGTTGAGGGACGTCGCCGTGACGATGGCGTGCATCGGCGATTCCCCCGCCTCCTGAACGCGGCAGACGAGATCTTCCGCGTTGCGGCCGTCCGCCCCGGCGACGGCGTCGGTGCCGAACACCACCTTCAAGCCCGGAGTCGCGAGCGCCGCGCGCAGGGCCGCCGCGGCCTGCGGGACGGCCCGCCGCATCGCGGCGAACCCTGCCTCGTTGTAGTTGCCGATGCCCTCGTACTTGGCCCGGTTGTCCAAGTAATTGTGAAAGACGAGCCCGCACTGGGGGTCAAAGTAGGTCCCGTGCCGCGCCATCAGGTCGAGCGCGTCCTGCGTCACGAACACGCCGTGCTCGATCTCGCTGCACCCGGCCAGGGTCGCGGCCCGAACGGCCGCGGCGCTGTGGGCGTGGACGACGGTGCGGAGGCCCTGGGCGCGCGCCTCCCCACACGCCGCCTGGAGCTGCGCGTCGGTCATCGTTTGCGCGCCGCCGTCCCGGATGCTGGCCGAGGCGAACAGCTTGATCAGGTCGGCGCCCTGGGCTTTGCGCTGCCGCACCAGTGCGCGGAGCGAGTCGGGGTCGCCGCTCCGGTCGGTGAGAGGCTCGAGTGAGGTGAGGAGGCGGGGCCCGGGCAGTCCTTGCGTGGCGATCCAGTCGCGCAGGTCGGCGTCGCTGCGTGCGCCCACGCTCTGGATCGTGGTGAACCCGGCCATCAGCGTCGCGTAGGCATTGGCCGCTGCGGCGAGGAGCGCTTGGGCCGGGGAATCCCCGTCGTCCTGAGTGTGCAGCCGACCCTGGCGGTTGAAGTACCAGCTGGGGTGGACATGCGCGTCGAGCAGGCCGGGGAGGACGGTGCGGTCCCCCAGGTCCAGGAGGCGCGCCCCCACGGGAACGGGGCCGCGTGGCTCCACCCGTTGGATGCGCCCGTCGCTGACCAGGATGTCCACGTTCGTCAGGACGCCGCCACGCCCGTCCAGCACGCGCCCGGCCCGGAGGACGACGGGCCGGTCCTGAGCGACGAGCGGTGACGTGGCGAGTGCCAGCGCCGCGACCAGATGCAGCCGGAGAGTCACGGGCCACCCCCTTCGTACAGTCCGATGCGCACGGGCCGCGGCGGCGCGACCGCGTCCTCGATCACGAGCCGGACGCTCCGCACCATCCTCGCTGCGAACCGATCGAGCTTCCGAAAACCGATGGTCTGACCGTGAGAGAGCTCCTGCCAGGGGCCGCCGTCCGAGCCGGAGAGAGTGTAGCGGGCGACCGCCTGGCCGTGCTCGATATCCTCTCCCAGGCGGGCGATGCCCGCGCGTGCCGTCCGGCCCAGGTCCAGCTCCCCCACCGCGCTCCGGGGCCCGGTGGCCCGCCACGCCAGGTGGTGCCCGGCGGCAAAGTCCTCGGCGAACAGTGCCGTGAGCCGCTGGTGCAGCGCGGCGATGCGGGAGACGTCGGCAGCGTGCAGCAGGCCGTTGCGGGTGGGCGGGACGTTGAGCAACAGCTTCGAGTTCCGACCGACGGAGTCGAAGTAGATCTCGGTGAGCTGGTCGAGGCCCTTCACCCGCTCGTCCTCCGCGGGGTGAGAGAACCAGCCTGGCCGGATCGAGGTGTCGGTCTCGCCCGGCCGCCATACGCTGCCATGCGGGTCGCCGTGTTGCAGCATAGCTGCGACGGCGTCGCCTGTGGCGCCGGGGTAGGGGACCGTGTCGGGATTCACGGTGGACCAATTGGGATCTCCGGCGACGCCGTTCTCGTTGCCGATCCAGCGGACGTCGGGGCCGGCGTCCGAGAACATCACGGCGTTCGGCTGCAGGCGTCGCACCGTGGCGAAGAATCGCGGCCAGTCGTACGCCTGCTTGCGACCGTTCGGCCCTTCGCCGTTGGCACCGTCGAACCAAACCTCGGCGATCGATCCGTACCGGCCCAGCAGCTCGGTGAGCTGGTCCACGTAGAAATCGTTGTACCGCGGTGAGTCGCCGTACACGGGGGCGTTGCGGTCCCACGGGGAGAGGTACAGCCCGGGACGCAGGCCCTCGGCGCGACACGCGTCCACGAACTCGCCGACGACGTCACCGCGACCGCTACGCCACGGGCTGCCCGCCACGCTGTGCGCGGTGACCCCGGAGGGCCACAGGCAGAAGCCGTCGTGGTGCTTGGCGGTGAGGATCATAGCACGAAAGCCGGCTGCGCGGGCGGCGCGCGCCCACTGACGGGCATCGAGCCCCGCAGGGTCGAAAACCGCCGGATCCTCGGTACCGTCTCCCCACTCGCGGTCGGTGAAGGTGTTCACGCCGAAGTGGAGGAACATCGCCAGCTCGTCGCGCTGCCAGGCGACCTGAGCAGGCGATGGGAGGACCTCACCCCCCGTCCCCCTCTCCGCAACGCGGAGAGGGGGAGCAAGAGGGTGAGGCCCCGACGCGCCCAGGCCCCGTGGTACGAGGCCGCCGGCGGCGACGCCGGAGGTCAGCGAGGCGAGGAAGGCTCGGCGGGTATAATTGCGCATGCCCGAACTCCCGGACATCGAAACCTACCTCTCCGCCCTCAGGCCGCGAATCCTCGGCAAGCGACTCGAGGCCGTCCGGTTCGGGAGCCCGTTCCTGCTGCGGACGGTCGACCCCCCGGTTAGCGAGGTTGTGGGGCAAACGATCGCGAGCCTGCGCCGCCTGGGGAAGCGCGTCGTCATCGGGCTCGAGGGCGATGATTTCCTCGTGCTGCACCTCATGATCGCGGGGCGGCTGTGGTGGAAGGCTCCCGGCGCGGCGCTCCCCGGCCGCCGTGGCCTCGCTGCGTTCGACTTTTCCAACGGCACACTCCTGCTCACGGAAGCAGGAACCACGCACCGCGCGTCGCTGCACGTCGTGCGCGGCGCCGCCGCCCTCGCCGCGCTCGATCCCGGGGGGCTCGAGCCCCTGGAAGCGAGCCCGGACGCGTTCCGCGCGGCGCTCACCCGTGAGAACCACACCCTGAAGCGCGCCCTCACCGATCCGCGGCTGTTCAGCGGCATCGGCAACGCGTATTCGGACGAGATCCTGCACGCGGCGCGACTGTCGCCGCTGCAGCTGACCTCAAAGCTCTCCGAGGATGAGGTCGCCCGGCTCTATTGGGTCACGCAGAGCACGCTCACCGCTTGGGTCGCTCGACTGCGCGACGAGACGGAGGGTGGACAGGACTGGCCCGAGAAAGTGACGGCGTTCCGGGAAGGATTCGCCGTGCACGGCCGGTATCGGCAGCCGTGCCCCGTGTGCGGGTCGTCGGTGCAGCGGATCCGCTACGCCAGCAACGAGGCGAACTACTGCGCCCGCTGCCAGACGGGCGGGCGGCTGCTGGCGGACCGGGCCCTGTCCCGGCTGCTCAAGGACGACTGGCCGCGGACACTGGAAGAACTGGAGGCGCGGGAGCGGGGCGCTTAGCTGCCGGGCTTCTTGTACGGCGGCACTTCCGCCAGCACCCGTCCGATCACGGCGAGCGTCGCCCCTTTCCACATCGACGGCACGCCGCGGATGAACGTGACGACCCCGGCCATGGGCGAGCGGACATCGCCCGTGGCACGCCCCAGATAGTCCGTGGTGTAGCCGATCTTCATCCCTTCAGCGACGTACGTGCCCCGACCTACGGTCGCGAAGAACATCCCGGCGGAGTCCGCGGCGAGACGCGTGCTCGCGTCCAGCCAGACCGGCCGCTCCACCGGCCGCAGGGGACGATCGATCATGCGGAGCGCCCCCATCACATTGAGGGCCCCCTCAATCAGCACCTGCAGGTCTTCCGGCGCCACGGTGCCGCTGCGCCCCGCTTCCGCCACGAGCACCGTTTTGCCCAGGGACAGGGCGTAGCCGCCCAGGTTGCGCCGGCTCGCCGGATCGCCGAGGTCGAAGTCGCGCACGATGATGTGATCGAGTCCGAAGGCCAGCGCCAGCGCGCGAGAGGCGGAGTCCTGAGCGGGCAGCCCGCCGCGGAACCAGTAGCTGTAGGGCCGCAGGTCCTCATCCAGGTCGCCGCCGTGGAGATCGAGCACGATGTCGGCTGGCTTCACCACCTCCGCGGCGACCCTCGCCAACGCCCGCTGCGTCTGAGTACCGGCCGGGTCGCCAGGATACTGCGCGTTCATGCCCTTGCCGTCCACTGGGTTCAGGTGGACGGTCATCTGGGTGAACGAGGCGACGTTCAGCAGCGGGGCGACGATCACCGTTCCCGAGAGCGTTCGCGGATCGAGCTGACCGATCAGCTGGCCGAGGGCCACGATCGACGTGTATTCCGTCCCGTGACTGCCGGCTACGAGAGCGAGCACTGGCCCGGGGCGCCCACCGTTGACGACGGCGACTGGAAGGGTGGTCGCCGAGTCCACGCCGGCGGCGATGCGCAGGGCGCCGTAGGCGATCTGCCCGCGGCGCGCCACGGCGGTGCCGACCGTGACGGTCGCGTGCGGGTCGGGTTGCTGGGTGAGCGCGGGCGATGCCGCGAACACAACCGCCGCTGCAATGACGAAAGGATGTAACATGGGACCCTCCTGCGTGGTGTCACACCCTAAAGGGTGTGCTCGGCACGGCGCTGCCCTGACGGGCATTGCGCCTCAGCGCAGCGTTGGCATGTCACACCCTGAAGGGTGTGCTCGGCACGGCGCTGCCCTGACGGGCACTGCGCGTCAGCGCAGCGTTTGGCCGAGCACACGCTTTCAGGGTGTGGACGGTCCCGCGGGGAGGTGCTCCAGCAGGTAGCGCGTGAGCAGGGTGTAGACGTGGAGCGTCGTGCCGCGGCCCTCGCAGATGCAGTGGCTGCGGTTCGGGTATTCCATGAAGTCCACCGGCTTGCCGAGCGCGATCAGCCGGTTGAGCAGCCGCTGCGAGCCCTGGAAGTGAACGTTGTCGTCCCCGGAGCCGTGCACCAGCAGCAGCCGGCCGCGGAGGCCCTCGGCATGGCCGATCGCCGAGGCCGAGTCGTAGCCGGCCGCGTTTTGCTGCGGCAGGCCCATGTAGCGTTCCTGGTAGATCGTGTCGTAGAGTCGCTCGTCGGGAACCGGCGCGACGCTCATTCCCACCCGGTAGACGTCGGGGTAACGGAACAATGCCTGGAGGGTGCTCGAGCCGCCGCCGCTCCAGCCCCAGATGGCGACCCGCGTGGAATCGAGATACGGCCGGGTCCGCGTGAGCGTCCGGACCGCGTCCGCCTGCTCGCGGCTCGACAGCACGCCGATCTGTCCATACACCACCTTCCGCCAAGCGCGGCCCTTGGGCGCCGGCGTGCCGCGGTTGTCCACGCTGGCCACCATGTACCCCTGGTCCGCCAGCATGCGGTGCCACAGGGTTCCCGAACCGGCCCACGAGTCGAGCACCGTCTGTCCCGCCGGCTCGCCGTAGACGAGCATGAGCAGCGGGTAGGTCCTGGTGGAATCGAAGCTCCGCGGCCGGATCATCCAGCCGTCGAGGGTCGCCCCGTCGGAGAGCGTGACCTTGAAGAACTCCGATTTGCGCGTGATCAGCGGTGCTACCGCCTCCCGCAGCGATGCGTTCGCCGCGAGCGTGCGGATCACCTGGTGGGTCGGCAGCCGCACCAGGTCGGTGACGGGCGGCGTGTCGAACGTCGAGTAGTTGTGGAAGGCCCAATGCGCGTCGGGCGACAGGCTGTAGCGGTGGCTGCCGGGCTGGTTGGCGGGCGAGATCCGCTCTGCCTTGCCGGTGCCGTCGAGCCGCGTGCGGTAGAGGTACCGTTGCGTCGCGTTCTCGGGCGAGGCGATGTAGTAGAGCGAGCCGCCGGGCTCGTCCACGGCCGCCACGGCGATCACGTCGAAAGCGCCGGGGGTGACGAGCTGCACGGGCTTGCCGTCGCGCGACACGAGGTAGACGTGTCGCCAGCCGTCCCGCTCGCTCACCCACAGGAATCTGGCGCCGCCGCCGAGCCACTGAACGTCGTCCACAACGTCGAGCCAGGCGCTGTCGCGCTCCACGAGTGCCGTGCGCACCGCGCCTGTGGCGGCGTCGGCGAGCAGCACGCGATCGGTGTTCTGGAGACGGTTCATCCGCTGCAGGAGCAGCTCGTTCGGTCCGGCCCAGTCCATCCGCGGCAGGTAGTTGTCGCGGGCATCGCCCTCGACCTGGAGCCAGGTGGTGGACCCGCCGTCCGCGCTCACGACCCCCGCGGTCACGGCCGAGTTCGCGGTGCCCGCCTTGGGGTACTGGATCGGAATCGTAAACGGGTAGAGCGAGTCGGTGTTGTTGATCAGCGTGAACGTGCGCACGCCCGTCATGTCGAAGTGCCAGTAAGCGATCTTCGTCCCGTCCGGCGACCAGCGGAAGCCGTCCCGCAGATCGAACTCTTCCTCGTAGACCCAGTCGCTCATGCCGTTCACGTGCAGCGAGTCGGCGCCGGTGGTGAGCCGGGTGATCTTGCCGTCGGCGATCCGCTCCACGTACAGGTCGCCCCGGGTGACGTAGGCGACGCGGTCGCCCTGGGGCGAGAACTTCGCGTACATGAGGGACGACGCGGGCGCGTCCCCTCCCAGCTTCTGCAGCTTCCAGGTGCGGCGGTTCAGCACCCAATAGTCGCCGCGCGTGTTCTGGCGCCACACGCGGCGCGAGTTGGTGAACAGGAGCAGCTGAGAGCCGTCCGCCGACCAGCCGTAGTCCTCGATGTCGAGCGGCAGCGAATCGCCGGCGGCGATCAGTCGCCGCGCCGACACGGCCACGCTGCGGGCACCGGTGGCGCTCTCGTAGCGCAAGATGTCGCTCGCGCCGCGAACCGCCTCCGATGGCTCCACGGTCGTGTACGCCGCGCCGTTCTCGATCCACCGCGCTGGACCGAACCGTTCTGACGCGAAGTCGCGCGACGCGTAGAGGCGACGCAGCAGCTCGGTCGCCGCCGTCGGGACCTGCGCGGCCAGCCCCATGCGGGAGGGGGGGGGGAGGGTTCCGAGGGCGAGGACCGAGGCCAAGCAGAGCGGCAGGCGACGCATGGACTACTCCTGTTCCGGGAGTTCGCGGACCCAAATGTTCCGGTAGCGAACCGGATTCTCGTGGTCCTGGAGGGCGAGCGGGAGGCGGTCGGCATGGGGCGTGTAATGGGCGACCGCGCCGTGCACCGTGCGCCCGGTGATCTCGGTGTTGTCCTGCACCAGCACGCCGTTGTGGAGCACGGTGACCCGGGCGGGGCGCAGCACGCGGCCGTCCGGCCCGAACCGCGGACGGTGGAACACGATGTCGTACGTCTGCCACTGTCCCGGTGGACGGCTGGCGTTCACGAGCGGCGGCGTCTGGCCGTACACCGCGCCTTGGTAGCCGTCGGCGTAGGTCACGTTCTGGTAGCCGTCCAGCACCTGGATCTCGTACAGCCCCATCAGGAACACCCCGCTGTTGCCACGCTCCTGGCTGTCCCCGTGCGGCGGGTTGGGCGTGGCCCATTCGATGTGCAGCTGCACGTCGCCGAACGTCCGGCGCGTCCGCATCGTGCCGGTCCCGGGCGCGACTTCCACGTAGCCGTCCCGCACGGTCCACTTGGCCGGCGCGCTGTCCCGCATCTGCCACTGGGAGAGATCTTTGCCGTCGAACAGCACGATGGCATCGGACGGGGGAGGCAGGGGAGAGCGCTCGGGTCCCGGGTCCACGACGGGCGGCCTGGGCCGGTCCATGGAATTCGGCGGCCAGGTCCGGCCGCCCTGCGCCGCCGTGACGACCGGCGTGCCCGCGAGGGCGCATAGAACCAGGAGCGAGCGGTTCAGATCAGACTCCTCAGGACGAACCACACATTCGCCGGCCGCTCCGCGAGGCGGCGCATGTACCAGGCGAACCAGGCGCGGCCGTAGCTGACCAGCACGCGGACGGGGATGCCCTGCGCTGCCAGGGTCCGCTGCTCGGACGTCCGGATGCCGTACAGCATGTGTACCTCGAACGACCCGGGCGGGGCGCCCAGCTCCGCGGCGCGCCCCCGGATGCGCGCGATGAGGCCAAGGTCGTGCGTGCCGAACACCGGCCGGGCGCCCCGCTTCGTCTGCGCCAGCAGCGTTCCCGCGAGTTGATAGAACTGCGCGTCCACGTCCCGTTTTTGCGGAAACGCCACACTCGCGGGCTCGTTGTAGGCGCCCTTCACGAGGCGGATCGTCGGAACGAGCGGGAGCAGACCCGCCAGGTCGGCCGGGGTGCGGCGCAGGTAGGCCTGGAGCGCAACCCCGACGTTGCTCCGCTCGGCCCGCATGCTCTTGAAGGTCTCCAGCGTCACGTCGGTGTAGCTCGAATCCTCCATGTCGATCCACAGGGTCGCCTGCTGCTCGGCCGCGCGGGCCACGAGGGCGCGCAGCCGCGCCTCGCAGGCCGCACGGTCGACGTCCAGCCCCAGCTGCGTCAGCTTCACGGAGATCTGGGTCGGCAGGTTTCGCGTCTGGACTTGGTCGAGGACGCCAAGGTAGTGGTCCCGCACGGCGTCGGCCTCGGCGCGGCTCGTGATATTCTCGCCCAGCTGGGTGAGGATCGTGCCGATCCCGCTCGTGCCCAGCGCTGCCGCCGCCGTGAGGGCGTCGGCGAGCTCTTCGCCGGGCATGAAACGGCGCACCGCCCGGCGGACGAACGCGCGGCGGCGCAGCTGATCCGCCAGCCACGCGCTGTGCGAGGCACGCAGCAGCAGGCGTCGGGAAAGCGACATCAGTTCCCGCTCATGGCTTCCAGGTTTCCTTTGCCACCTCGGGCACGAACGCCTCGATCCCCTGGGGCGGGAACTCGAGCGTCCGACCCTGCTCGGCGCTCTGATACGCGGTCATGAGGATCTGCACGGTCTCGAGGCCGTCCGTGAAATCGAGGGCCGGCGGCTCGAGCCCGAGGAACACGCGCACGAAGTGGCGGTCCTCCGCCTCGTATCCGTAGCTGGCGGGCTCGTTCGCCACCACCGGCATCAGGCCCGTCTCGGCGTTCTGCTTTTCGACGAGATCCTCGCCGGCCTTGCCCCGCACTTCCCGGCTGAAGAATAGCTTGAGCCCGCTGTCGAGACTGTTCCAGGACATCGAGTACTCGGGGCCGAGCAACTCCGCGGAGAGCCGCAGCCCCGCTCCCACAAAGCTCCAGGATGTCGTCGCCTCGCCCAGCACGCGCCGTTCGTCTTCGGCGGCGAACTCGATCATGACGCTGGCGAAGTCTTCCGCGGGCGCTGTGGTGTAGTCCACCTCGGGCCCCATCATCTTGGTGAGCCGCCTCGCGTACTCGGGGCGCGTCCACTTGAGGCTCGCGATGTGACCGGTGATCCGCGTCGGCCGCAGCGACGCGGTCGGCTTCCCGGGTTCGGTGAGCAGATGTCGCACCACCAGCGCCGAGTGGCACATCATGTCGTTCAGCACCCCGCCGCCCTGCAGCTTCCCTTGCCAGAACCACGGCATATGGGGGCCGCTGTGTTCCTCGGCGGCGCGCGCCAGGTACGGCCGCCCGGTCAGCTTCGCCCCGCGGGCCCAGATCAGCGCGCGCCCCGTCTCCACCTGGGGCGCGAACCGCTGATTCTCGAGGTAGCCGTGCACCAGGCCGGCCCGCCTCGTCAGCTCGAGCACCCGCATGGCCTCGGCCACGTTGCGCGCCAGCGGCTTCTCGCACGCGACGCCCTTGAGCCGGGCTTTGCCCCGCGTCACCGCCTCGGTGATCTCCTCCACGTTGGCGATGCGGGCGTGATTGGGACCGCACAGCCAGATGGCATCGATGGCGGGATCGGCGACCATGGCGGCGATCGAGGGGAAAGGCTTCGCCTGACCGACATCGAGCCGGCGTGCCAATGCCGCGGTCTCGTCGGCGTGCTGCCGGTTGGGGCTCCAGATGCCCAGCACGTCGGCGTCGCGGACGGCGGCGAAGGCCTGGAGGTGGAACTTCGCGTTGAAGCCGCTGCCGACGACGCCCACCCCTAAGCGCTTGTTACCCAATCCCGCATCCCGTCTCCCGTTTTACGTCAGTCTTGGTATTTCACGCCGAGCTTGGCGAGCGCCTCGGGGGGGCAGCCCTTCCACTCGGTCACGAAGGTGTTGCCGATGTAGCGCAGGTCCGCGACGCCCACCTTGCTCGAGAAGAACCCCGAGGCGGTGAAGTCGCGGAAGCTGTTGAAGAAGGCGACGCCGGCGGAGTGCTCGGGCTTCGCTTTCTTCGGCCAGGCGATGTCGTCCAACACAGCGGCGCGCTCGGCGTCGGCGCAGGCTACGAAGGTCTTCCCGTAGCGGTCGTCGCAAGCGCGGTCGAGCCAGGCCAGCCCGCCCCGGATCGGCGTCTGCAGGTCGGGGTCGTCGCCGAGCATGAAGTCCATGAACTCGGGCACGCCGGCCTCGGTGGCGCTGCCGGAGCGCTCGTCCTTGGGGATGATCTGGTCCACCAACAGACGTACCGTCTCCCACTCGTGCGCGGTGAAGTTCTTGGGCTCGTAGCGGATGCCACGGGCGAGCGCTTCGCGCGCCAACGCCGCCGCCTCGCGCACCGACTCTGGGGCCCAGCGGAACGCCGCGGCCAACGGGGCGAGGGTCAGCAGCTGAACGACATCTCGGCGGTTCATGTTACTCATGCGCTTCCCCTGGCGTGGGGACCGGTAGCCCCTCCGGCTCGGGGTCCCTGACTTCCCCCCCCCCCCTCCGCCACCCCCCGGACCTTCGCCTCCGGGGCTGCCGGTCCCGACGCCAATGTCCCTGTAGCGGCGCTGCGTGGCGGTCCCGCAGGCGACGCCGCGAGGGGCGGTGGGGTTGGGATGTCAGGCGTCCCAAGCCGGAGGGACCGCCACGCAGCACCGCGTGATGGTCTCACAGCATCCCCTTTTTCATCTGGTCCGCTACGTAGTCACTCGTGCGCATCGACAGTGCGAGGATCGTCCAGGTCGGATTCTTGTCCGCCTGCGAGACGAACGGTCCGCCGTCGGCTACGAACAGATTTTTGCAGTCGTGCGCCTGGCACCAGCGATTCGTCACCGACGTCTTGGGGTCGTCCCCCATGCGCGTACCGCCGAGCTCGTGAATGATGGTGCCCCCCGCGGCGATGCCGTAGCCTCGCTCCGCGGTCGGCATCGGGGAGAACACTTCCCCGCCCAGCTCAGCGACGAGCGCGCGGAAGGTCTCCTGCATGTGCTTCACCTGCTTGTACTCGTGGTCCGTCCACTTCCAATGGAAGCGGAGCACCGCGATGCCCCATTGGTCCACCGTGTGGGGATCCAGCTCGCAGTAGGTGTCGTCGTTGGGGATCATCTCGCCGCGGCCGGAGAAGCCGATGGTCGCGCCGTAATAGCGACGGTAGTCGTCTTTGAGCTGCTTGCCGTAGCCGCCGCCCGAGGGATAGCGGTGGATGCCGCCCATGAAGCCGTACTCTGGCAGGTGCGTTCCTCCCCAGATCTCGATGTGGTAGCCGCGCGGGAAGTCGAGCGTTTTGTTGTCGAGCCACCACGGCATGTACAGGTGCATCCCGCCCACGCCGTCGTGGTTGTGCGGCACGTGGTCCATCATCTTGGGGATGAACCCCGCCACGTTCGTGCCGGTCGTGTCGGTGATGTATTTCCCGACGGTGCCGCTCGCGTTCGCCAGACCGTTGGGGAACAGCGCGGACCGGGAGTTGAGCAACAGCCGCGCGGATTCGCACGCGCTCGCGGCCAGCACCACCACCTTGGCGCGCACGTGCTGGTCGGTCCCCGTCGACTTCTCCACGTACGCGACGCCCGTGGCGCGGCCGCTCGGGTCCACCGTCACCTCCCGCGCCATGGCGTTGGTCACGAGGGTGAGCCTGCCCGTCGCCAGGGCCGGGGCGATGAGCACGTTGGTGGAAGTGAAGTTCGCGTTCACCCTGCAGCCGCGATTGCACTGGCCGCAGTAGTGGCAGGCGACCCGCCCGTTCAAGGGCCGCGTGAGGATCGAGAGCCGGGAGGGGATGCAGGTGACGTGCAGCCGGTCGGCCGCCTGCTTCACCAACAGCTCGTGACAGCGTGGCTTGGGCGGCGGCAGGAACACGCCGTTCGGCTCGTTGGGCAGGTTCTCCTTGCTGCCGAAGATCCCGATCAACCGGTCCACCTGATCGTAGAAGGGCGCGACGTCCTCGTAGGCGATCGGCCAATCGTCCCCGAGGCCGTCCCTGCTCTTGCGCTTGAAGTCGTAGGGTCCGAACCGCAACGAGATGCGCCCCCAGTGGTTGGTACGGCCACCCACCATTCGGGCCCGCCACCAGCTGAACTCGGTGCCCCGCGCCCGTGTGTACGGCTCGCCGGGGAGCTCCCACCCGCCGAGGCAGGCGTCGAACTCGCCGAAGGGGCGCTCCCGCGTGGAGGAGCCGCGACGGGGCGACTCGTAGGGCCAGGTCAGCATGGCCGAGTCGGTGACGTTGTCCCAGGGCCGGCCGGCCTCGAGCACGATCACGTCGGCGCCGGCCCTGGTGAGCGCATACGCCGCCATGCCGCCGCCAGCCCCCGAGCCGACGATGCAGACGTCATAGACCTTCCGTTGGGGCTGGAGCTGCATGCGCGTCCTTACCTCGCGGGTGTGTGCGTGGCGCGTGAAACTACGCTCGGGGCTGGCCGGGCGCCAACGTGTAGCACCAGGCCTCGCCCTCGAGCACCGGCTCCCCCGTTTGCCGCGTCACCCGCACCCGGAGCTGGCATACCGGCTTGGTCGCGTGCACGCTGAGCACTTCGGCCTCGGCCGTGATGGTGTCCCCGATGAAGACCGGCGCCGTGAACTTCCACTGCTGGCTGAGGAACACCGTCCCAGGCCCGGGCAGGTCCATCGCGACCAGGGCGTGCAGCAGGCCGGTCGTCAGGCCACCCTGGACCACGAGCTGCCCGAACCGCGTGGCTGCGGCAAACGCTTCGTCGAAGTGCAAGGGATTGCGATCGCCGGTCAGCCGCGCGTACGTCGCGACATGATCGGCGGTCAGTGTCAGGCTGCGGCGGGCGGTCTGTCCCACGGTGGGTTTCATCGCCCGCGAAGCTATCGTGCGTGGTGTTGACACGCGAGGGGGAGACAGGTATTCATTCCTCGACAACAGTCGACCCGTGGTGATTTGCCGCGTATTGCAGCCACGTTAAACAACTCGCTAAAAAGCGCACGCCTGCGGCAGCCATCGCAGGCGTTTGTGCTGTCGGGAGCCGTGCATGGCCGCACCGAAGGTCACGCTTGCCACCCTCGCCGCCCTGAAGCAGCGCGGTGAGAAAGCCGTGTTTCTCACCGCCTACGACTACGCCACCGCCACCTTCGCCGAGCGCGCCGGCGTCGACCTGCTGCTGGTCGGGGACTCGGCGGCGATGACGATGCTGGGGCTGCCCGGCACCGTTGGCATCGGGATGGACGAGATGTGCGTGTTCGTGCGCGCCGTGTGCCGCGCGGCGCGGCGCGCGTTCGTGATCGGGGACCTGCCGTTCCTTTCGTATCAACCGTCGGACGAGGAGGCCATCCGCAACGCGGGGCGCTTCGTGGCCCTGGGCTGCGACGCCGTGAAGTGCGAGGGGGGTGCTCGTGTCGCGGCCCGTGTGCGCGCCATGGTCGACGCAGGAATCGCCGTGATGGGCCACCTCGGCCTGACGCCGCAGAGCCTCGGCCAGCTGGGCGGCTACCGGGTGCAGGGCAAGTCGCGCGCGGCCGCCCGCATTCTCGCCGATGAGGCCCGCGCCCTGCAGGACGCAGGAGCCTGCGCGGTGCTGCTCGAAGCGGTGCCGGCGGAGGCCGCCGCCTACATACGTGCGCGCGTGGACATCCTGGTCTACGGCATCGGCGCCGGGCCGCACGTGGACGGCCAATTGGTGATCTCGCACGACATCCTGGGGAACTTCGTGGGCGACATCGCTCCCCGCTTCGCGCGCCGCTACGCGCAGATCGGCGCCGAGATCGAGCGCGCGTTCGGCGACTACGCCGCCGATGTCCGCGCCGGGCGGTTCCCGGGCCCGGAGCACTGCTACCCCATCGATCCGGAGCAGGAGGCTCAGATCCGCGAGGACCGACTGCGCATGGCGCGGGCGGTGGAGACGACGCCGTGACGACGGCGCTCACGACGCTGCGCCCGCGTCCGCAGGTGTGTCGCGCCTGCGGCGCTCGGCACGACCCCGCGCCGACCGCCATCTGCGAGCACTGCCTGGGACCGCTCGATCCGGTCCTCGATCCCGGCCGCCGGCTCCCGACGGCGGCGGAGATCGCCGCGCGCGTGCCGTCCCTGTGGCGCTACCGCGAGTGGCTGCCGTTCGACGGCGAGCCCACGCTCTCCCTGGACACAGGGTGGACGCCGCTCGTGGAGGCGCCGCGGCTCGCGACCCGGCTCGGCGTGGCGCGGGTGTGGGTGAAGAACGACGCCGTCTCCCACCCCACGCTCTCGTTCAAGGATCGCGTGGTCGCGACCGCCATCAACGCGGCGGCGGCGTTCGGGCTGGACACGATCGGCTGTGCCTCGACCGGCAACCTGGCCAACGCCGTAGCGGCTCAGGCCGCCCGCGCCGGGCTTGCGGCCTGGATCTTCGTCCCTGACGACCTGGAGGCGGGGAAGATCGTTGGCACCGCCGTCTACGGCTCGCGGCTGGTGCGGGTGCGCGGGCATTACGACGACGTGAACCGGCTGTGCGCCCAGGTCGCCGACCAGTTCGGCTGGGGCATCGTGAACGTCAACCTGCGCGGCTACTATGGCGAGGGCTCGAAGACGGTGGCCTTCGAGATCGCCGAGCAGCTGGGGTGGCGGGTTCCTAGCGCCGTGGTCGCGCCAATGGCCGGAGGGTCGCTCGTCACCAAACTGCGAAAGGGATTCCGCGAGTTCGCGGAGGCGGGCCTCGTAGGGGGACCGCCCCCGCGACTCTACGGGACCCAGGCGGCAGGCTGCGCGCCGATCGTACGCCTGGTGCGCGAGAACGCCGACGCGATCGTCCCGGTCGTACCGCACACCATTGCCCGTTCGATCGCCATCGGGAATCCGGCGGACGGGCTGTTCGCCAAGCGCGCCATACTCGAATCGGGGGGATGGGCGGCGGCGGTGCCCGACGACGCCATCGTCGCCGGCATCCGGCTGCTCGCCGAGGAGATCGGCATCTTCACGGAAACCGCGGGTGGCGTGACGGTGGCCGGTGCACTCGCGCTTGCCGGCGAGGAGCGCTTCCGGCCTGAAGACGAGATCGTGCTGTGCATCACGGGCAACGGGCTCAAGACCGTCGAGGCCGTGGTCTCCGTGCTGGCCGCGGCCCCCGTGATCGCGCCGCGTCTGGCCGAGGTGCGGACGCTGGTGGAGGGCCTGTGACGACCCGCGTCGCGACCGTGCGCGTGCCCGCGTCGACCAGCAACGTGGGAGCGGGGTTCGATTGCGTCGGCATCGCGGTGGACCGCTGGCTCGTCGCAACGGCGACCCTCCAGCCGGGCCCAGACGCCGTCACCATCCACCGGGCGGGCACGCTCGCGGAGCTGACCGTGCCGTTCGCGGACGACCTCCTTGCCCGTGGATTTCGCGCGGCCTGTGACGCGTCGGGGGGGGAAGGGGGGGGGGGGGAGGGGCGGGCGTGGATCGGCGACCTCACCCTCGAGACCGACTCGGAGATCCCGGTGGGCCGCGGGCTGGGCTCCTCGGCCGCGGCCCTGGTGGCGGGCGCGCTGCTCGCCGACGCCGCCCTCGACCTCGGCCTGCCACGGGAGCGGATCGTTACGATCGCCGCGGGCATCGAAGGGCATCCTGACAACGTCGCCCCGGCCGTGTACGGTGGCGCCGCGCTCACCGTGCGGGCGCCCGGCGGCCTCCACGTGACCGCGCTGGCCGTGGCGCCGGAGCTCGAGCTCCTCATTGCGGTGCCGCCATTCCGTGCGGACACGCAAGCCGCCCGCGCCGTGCTGCCCGCCACCGTAGCGTTCGGTGATGCGGTGCTGGCAGCGAGCCGCGCGGCCGCGCTGGTGCAAGGGCTCGCGACGGGCGACGGCCAACTCGTGAAGATCTCGCTCGCCGACGTCGCGTTCAC